>NZ_JBSFWB010000001.1:0-104264 GCF_053592635.1 Streptomyces sp. NPDC002623
CGGCATGGTGCGGCAGATTCACAGTTTCATAGTGTTTCGGTGGTCATAGCGTGAGGGAAACGCCCGGTTACATTCCGAACCCGGAAGCTAAGCCTCACAGCGCCGATGGTACTGCAGGGGGGACCCTGTGGGAGAGTAGGACACCGCCGAACAATCATTCAAAAGGGTTGGACTCTGAACTTCGGTTCAGGGTCCAACCCTTTTTTGTTTGTGGTCACTTGAAGTTCATGTTCCGCCCTCAGCATCCACGGCATGAGTACTGCTGCAATGCTCAGGGCTGCAGGCGTCGGAATCGGTGACGAGGTCATCGTGCCGGCCTTCGGGAATGTGGAAGTCGCCGGAGCGGTCGCCCTCGCTGGTGCGCTGCCGGTGTTCGCAGATGTCGATCCGGTGACCTACTGCCTGGATCCAGCCGCCGTCGAGGCGACCGTAACTCCCCGTACCGTGGCCGTCGTTGTCGTCCATCGCTTCGGTCGGCCCGCGGATGTCCGGCGGTTGCACGAGGTCGGGAAGCGGCATGGGCTGTTGGTGTTGGAGCAGGGGGAGTCCGAGGCGCCGTACGACGAGATCGCGCAGCGTCGGGAGCGGGCCGCCTATCTGGACGGGCGGTTGCGTGGCGTTCGGATGCCCGATGGTGGGGACGGGCACACCTATCAGCAGTACGTCGTGCGGGTGCCGGGGAACGGGCGGCCCGATCGGGATGCGTTCGCGCGGGCGTTGCGGGGGAGGGGAATCGAGTGCCGGGTTCCGGTGAAGACTCCGCTGCACCGGTTGCCCGGGTTCAGGCGGTGTGTGTCACTGCCGGCCACCGAGCTGGCCGCTGACGAGACGCTCGCGTTGCCGGTGGACGCTGCGTTGACGAGGCGGGACATGCAGCGGATCGTGTCGGCCTGTAATGCGCTGGGTGGACTGCTTCAGCCCGCTTTCTGAACGGGTTTGGGAACACCGGCCTGTTCGGGGTATGATCTATTCCGTTGCCGCGAGGGAAACCTCGAAAAGTAACTGGCCCCCTTAGCTCAGTCGGCAGAGCGTCTCCATGGTAAGGAGAAGGTCAACGGTTCGATTCCGTTAGGGGGCTCCACGAAGAAAGCCCCCGCCCTTTCGGGCGGGGGCTTTTCTCATGCCGTCCTTCTCATGCCACCCGCATGGCCAGGATGGCCATGTCGTCGGACGGGGCGTCGGATGCGAAGCGTTCCACTGCGCGCATGATGCGGGCTGCGACCGCGCCGGCCGTGAGGCCCGTGCAGGATGTGAGGACGTCGGCGAGGCCGTCGTCGCCGAGCATGCGGGCGCCCTCGCGGCGCTCGGTGACGCCGTCCGTGACGCAGAGCAGGACGTCGCCCGGGTCGAGGGTGATCGTCTGCTCGTAGAGCTCCAGGTCCTCGATGACGCCGAGGAGGGGCTGGGGTTCGGCCGCGGGCTCGACCGTGCCGTCCTGGCGGAGGCGGAGGGGGAGCGGGTGGCCGGCGCAGACCACCTTCAGCTCGGCGCTGCCGTCCTCCTGCGGGCGCATCTCGCCGTAGAGGAGGGTCAGGAAGCGGCTGCGCGCGCCCTCGTCGAGGATGGCCGAGTTGAGGCGTTCCAGGACGGCCGGGCCGCTGAGGCCTTCTCTCGCCAGCAGGCGCAACGCGTGCCTGGCCAGGCCCGTCACTGCGGCCGCGTTCGGGCCGGTGCCGCAGACGTCGCCGATGGCGAAGCCGTATGCGCCGTCGCTGATGGGGAAGACGTCGTAGAAGTCGCCGCCGACCTCGTTGCCTTCGCCGGCCGCGCGGTAGATGACCTCGACCTCGACGCCGTCGATCTCGGGGAGTTCCGGGGGCAGCAGGCTGCGCTGGAGGGCCTGGCTGATGGCCGTGCGCTCGGAGTAGAGGCGGGCGTTGTCGAGGGCGAGGGCCGCTCGGCGGCTCAAGTCCTCGGCCAGTTCGAGGATTTCCTGGCGGAAGTGTTCGTCGGTGGGCTTGCCGAGCGTCAGCATGCCGATGACGCGGTTGCGGGCGACCAGGGGGAGGACGACGGTCTCGCCGCCGACCGCGGATGCGGTGGCGAGGGTGGGGCCGATGCCCGAGGAGACCTGGTGGGTGGGGCCGCCGGTCAGGCCGAGGCTGCGCATCGAGCTGCGCAGCGCCGCGTCGTGGGCCGCCTCGGCGGGGGCCGCCCAGACGCGGGCGCCCGGGGTGGGGACCGGGTCCGGGGGTGCGATCTTCGACAGCAACGACTTGATGCCGTCGATGAGTTCCTCGTCCTCGTGCAGGACGTACGAGAGGTAGGGGTCGGAGGCCTGGTCGGCGATCGTGTAGACCGCGCACCAGGTGGCCAGCGTGGGTACCGTCATCTGGGCCATGAGGGCAAGGGTCTGGTCGCGGTCCAGGGTGCCCGCGAGGAGGTCGGAGGCCTCGACGAGGAAGCTCAGGGAGCCTCGGCGCAGGCGTTCCAGCTCGCCCAGGCGGGCCGACTCCACGGCCAGCGCAATGCGGTCGGCCGCGAACTGCAGGCGCAGGGCCTCCTCGTTGGAGTAGCGGCCGGGGGCCTCCGCCGCGACCCCGAGGGAGCCGGTGAGGCGGCCTTCGACCTTCAGAGGGACCGTGACGACCGAGCGCATGCCCGTGCCGTTCAGCAGGGGAACGGCGCCGGGGACGGCCAGGAGGTCCTCGTGGACGGCCGGCATGCGGGCCGAGCCGTAGCGGCCGGGGCCTGCCTCCACGGGCACGCGCGCGAAGCGCTGGCGGGCGGAGGGCAGGCCGGTGGAGGCACGGACCTCCAACTCCGTCTCGTCGTCGGTCGCGAGGAGGAGGAAGGCGGAGTCGGCGTCGAGCATGTCGCGGGCGCGTTCCACCGTGCGCTGGAGGAGGCCGTCGAGGTCGTCCGGGGCCGGGGAGCCGATGAACACCTCGAAGGGGTCGGTGCTCTGGCCGTCGGAGCCGACGGGCGGGTCGGAGGCCGGGACGCGCAACGGGGTCTGCAGGACCGCGCGTTCGTGGTCGCGTACGAGCAGGCAGACGGTGGACGGCTCGCCGCCGGTGTCGCGGACGCGGAGGTGGGAGGCGTAGACGGGGGTGACGCGGCCGTCGGCGCCGCGGATGCCGTAACTGCCCTCCCAGCGGGAGAGTTGGAGGGCCTCCACGATGCCGGTGCTGGTGCCGGGGGTGTGCGGCCAGGCGGCGATGTCGGTGAGGGGTTTGCCGGTGACCTGGTCGGCCGCGTGGCCGAAGAGTTCCTCGGCGTCCTCGTTCCACGCCGAGACGGCGCCTGCCCCGTCGATCTGGACGACCGCCACGCGTACCCGGCTGTCCGCGATGGGGAGGAGATCGGCCGGAAGGGACGGGCCGGCCGCGCGGGTGCCCACCGGGCGGTCGGGGAGCTCGAGTTGGAACCAGACCTGTTTGTGGGTGGGGGTGTACTCGACGCCCCAGCGGCCGGCGATGGCCGCGCAGAGCTGGAGGCCTCGGCCGCCTTCGCGGTCCGGGCTGCCCATGGTGGCGGGGGAGCCCTGAAGGGGGATCTCGCGCTCGGGGTACCGGTCGGCCACCTCGACGCGCACGCCGTCGTCGCTGCGCAGGCACAGGACTTCGGCGTGGGTGCCCGCGTGGACGACCGCGTTGGTCACCAGTTCGCTGGTGAGGACCACGGCGTCGTCGACGATGTCGGCGAAGCCCCAGCCCTGGAGGGTGTCGCGGACGAAGGAGCGGGCGGTCGCCACCGATCGCCCCACGGGCTCGAAACTGGCAGCCGCGCGCGCGGTGATCACTGAACTCCTCGGCCGGTCGTCTACGTGCAGGGCTCCCGGGCCGGTCTGGTCGCGCCGTTGCTGTGGTGGGCGCGCGCTTGAAGGCCGGGGGTCCGGGGTCTGTCCCCCCGGGATCAGTCCGGTGGTCATGTGTGCGGCCGCCCCTCCGATGCCCGCTCGTGCTCGTGCCACCGCCCAGACCGGTCGGACCGGTGTGGCTGGACAGCCGCATGCAAGGTTACTTACCTTCCCGGTCCGTGCGGATGCCGGTCACCAAGTGTTTCCGCCGAGGGTGTGCGGACGATGTGCGAAGCTGCCGAACTGTTATGGCCTGGTTCGGCAAGGGTGAAACACTGGGCAAGCTTCTTGTGAAGGTCCGGGCAGACTGGGTGTCTTCTGAGTACAGGGGGCAGCAGCCTCCCGGGTCGGCCTGGTTTCATCAGGCGGAATACCCGGCGGCAACAGGCACGGCGAGCAGCAGCACCCAGCACGGCAGCAGAACCCAGGCACAGCGGTAACGGTCGACCCCTGCGGGAGGGACAAGTGGAGTCTGGCGCAGCGACGCGGGGCACTAAGACGCGCGCGAAAGGCGGACAGTCCCCAAGCAGGCAGCGCTCACCACGCGGCGGGACGACCGTCGTGGACACGGCGGCCCTGGACCGGCTGCTGGTCGCTCTCGGGTCCATGCGGGACGGGAACTTCCGCAAGCGGCTGACGGTGTCCGGCGACGGCGTGATGTCGGAGATCGCCGCCGTGTTCAACGAGGTGGCGGACCGTAATCTCCACCTCACGGGTGAGCTCTCGCGCGTACGTCGCATGGTCGGGCGGGAGGGCAAGCTCACCGAGCGGCTGGAGACGGGCGCCTGTGAGGGCTCCTGGGCGACCGCCATCGACAACTCGAACGCGCTGGTCGACGACCTCGTACGGCCTGTCTCCGAGGTCGGGCGGGTGCTGTCGGCGGTGGCCGAGGGTGATCTGTCGCCGCGTATGGAGCTCAGGACGCACACGCCGGAGGGGACCGGTCATCCGCTGCGCGGGGAGTTCCTGAAGGTCGGGCGGACGGTCAACAACCTGGTCGACCAGCTGTCGACGTTCACCGACGAGGTCACGCGGGTGGCCAGCGAGGTGGGTACCGAGGGCAAGCTGGGCGGACAGGCCCAGGTGCGCGGTATGTCGGGTTCGTGGAAGGACCTCACGGAGTCCGTCAACACGATGGCGTACCGGCTGACGGCGCAGGTGCGGGACATCGCGCTGGTGACGACCGCCGTGGCCAAGGGTGATCTGTCGCGAAAAGTGACGGTTCACGTCGAGGGCGAGATGCTCGAGCTGAAGAACACCGTCAACACGATGGTGGATCAGCTCTCCGCGTTCTCGTCCGAGGTGACCCGGGTCGCGCGCGAGGTGGGCACCGAGGGCATGCTGGGCGGGCAGGCCCAGGTCACGGGTGTCGACGGGGTGTGGAAGGAACTCACCGATTCGGTGAACACCATGGCCGGCAATCTGACGGCCCAGGTGCGCGGTGTCTCCGAGGTGATGACGGCGGTCGCCAACGGTGACCTGTCGCGGAAGGTGACCGTGCCGGCGCGCGGTGAGGTCGCGCAGCTCGCCGAGACGATCAACCAGATGACCGAGACGCTGCGGATCTTCGCGGACGAGGTCACGCGCGTGGCCAACGAGGTGGGTGCCGCGGGGCAGCTGGGGGGCCAGGCGAACGTGCCGGGCGCGGCCGGCACCTGGAAGGACCTGACGGACTCCGTCAACACCGTGTTCCGCAATCTCACCACTCAGGTGCGGGACATCGCGGCCGTGACGACGGCTGTGGCCAGCGGCGATCTGTCGCAGAAGGTCACGGTGGACGTGGCCGGCGAGATGCTGGAGCTGAAGAACACCGTCAACGGGATGGTGGACCAGCTGTCGGCGTTCGGCGCCGAGGTCACCCGGGTGGCCCGGGAGATCGGGGTCGAGGGTGAGCTGGGCGGGCAGGCGCAGGTGTCGGGCGCGGCCGGCACGTGGAAGGACCTGACGGACTCCGTCAACACGGCGTTCAGGAATCTCACCGGACAGGTGAGGAACATCGCGCAGGTCACCACGGCGGTGGCCAACGGGGACCTGTCGCAGAAGGTCACCGTGGACGTCTCCGGCGAGATGGCCCAGCTGAAGAACACCGTGAACACGATGGTCGACCAGCTGTCGTCGTTCGCCGATCAGGTGACCCGGATGGCGCGGGACGTGGGCACCGAGGGCCGGCTGGGCGGGCAGGCGCGCGTGGACGGCGTCTCGGGCACCTGGAAGGAGCTCACGGACTCCGTGAACTCCATGGCCGGGAACCTGACGTCGCAGGTGCGCAACATCGCGCAGGTGACCACGGCCGTCGCCCGGGGAGACCTCTCGCAGAAGATCGACGTCGACGCGCGGGGCGAGATCCTGGAGCTGAAGAACACCATCAACACGATGGTGGATCAGCTGTCGGCCTTCGCCGACCAGGTGACCCGGGTGGCGCGGGACGTGGGCACCGAGGGGAGGCTGGGCGGGCAGGCGCAGGTGCCCGGCGTGGCCGGTGTGTGGCGGGACCTGACGGACTCGGTGAACGGCATGGCGGGCAACCTCACCGCCCAGGTGCGCAACATCGCCCAGGTCGCCACCGCGGTGGCCAGGGGCGACCTCTCCCAGAAGATCACCGTGGACGCGCGCGGGGAGATCCTGGAGCTGAAGAACACCCTGAACACGATGGTGGATCAGCTGTCGTCGTTCGCCCAGGAGGTGACCCGGGTGGCCCGTGAGGTGGGCACCGAGGGCATCCTGGGCGGTCAGGCCGAGGTGCAGGGGGTCTCCGGGACCTGGAAGGACCTCACGCAGTCGGTGAACTTCATGGCGAACAACCTGACCATTCAGGTGCGCCAGATCGCGGAGGTCACCACCGCCGTCGCCAAGGGCGACCTGTCCAAGAAGATCACCGTCGACGCCAAGGGCGAGATCCTCGAACTCGTCACCACCGTCAACACGATGGTCGACCAGCTGTCGTCGTTCGCCGAGCAGGTGACCCGGGTGGCCCGTGAGGTGGGCACCGAGGGCATCCTGGGCGGTCAGGCGCATGTGCCCGGCGTCACGGGCATCTGGAAGGACCTCAACGACAACGTCAACCTGATGGCCAAGAACCTGACCGTCCAGGTGCGGAACATCTCCCAGGTGGCCGCGGCCGTCGCCAACGGCGACCTGACGCGGACGGTGACGATCGAGGCGCGCGGTGAGGTCCAGCAACTCGCCGACACCTTCAACACCATGGTGAAGACGCTGAGTTCGTTCGCCGAACAGGTCACCAAGGTGGCCCGCGAGGTGGGCACGGACGGCATCCTGGGCGGGCAGGCGCATGTGCCGGGTGTGGCGGGCACGTGGAAGGACCTCACCGACTCGGTGAACGGCATGGCGTCCAACCTGACCGGTCAGGTGCGCAACATCGCCATGGTCACGACGGCCATCGCCAAGGGCGACCTGACCAAGAAGATCGACATCGACGCGCGCGGGGAGATCCTCGAGCTGAAGACGACCATCAACACGATGGTCGACCAGCTGTCGTCGTTCGCCGAGGAGGTCACCCGGGTCGCCCGCGAGGTGGGTACCGAGGGGCAGCTCGGCGGACAGGCACGCGTGCGTGACGTCGACGGCACCTGGCGCGACCTCACCGAATCGGTGAACGAGATGGCCGGGAACCTGACCCGGCAGGTGCGTGCCATCGCGCGCGTGGCGACCGCGGTGACCCGTGGCGACCTGAACCTGAAGATCGACGTGGACGCGTCCGGGGAGATCCAGGAGCTCCAGGACTACATCAACAAGATGATCGCGAACCTGCGGGACACCACGATCGCCAACAAGGAGCAGGACTGGCTCAAGGGCAACCTCGCGCGCGTGTCCGCTCTGATGCAGGGCCGGCGTGACCTTCAGGACGTGGCCTCGCTCATCATGAGCGAGCTGCCGCCCCTGGTGGCCGCGCAGCACGGCGCGTTCTTCCTGGCGATGCAGCCGGCCGACGGCGACGTCGTTCAGTACGAGCTGCGGATGCTGGGCTCGTACGGCTACTCGATGGGCTCCATGCCGACGTCGTTCCGGCCCGGTGAGGCGCTGGTGGGGACGGCCGCGGAGGAGAAGCGCACGATCCTCGTGGCGAACGCCCCGAGCGGCTATCTGAAGATCTCCTCGGGGCTCGGCGAAGCGCCGCCCGCGCAGGTGATCGTGCTGCCGGTGCTGTTCGAGGGCAAGGTGCTCGGGGTGATCGAGCTGGCGTCGTTCACGCCGTTCACGCAGATCCAGAAGGACTTCCTCAACCAGCTCGCGGAGATGATCGCGACCAGCGTCAACACGATCTCCGTGAACACGAAGACGGAGCAGCTGCTGAAGAACTCGCAGGAGCTGACCGAGCAACTGCGGGAGCGGTCGGCCGAGTTGGAGCAGCGGCAGAAGGCCCTGCAGGCGTCCAACGCCGAACTGGAGGAGAAGGCCGAGCTGCTGGCCCAGCAGAACCGTGACATCGAGGTGAAGAACACCGAGATCGAGGAGGCGCGCCAGGTCCTGGAGGAGCGTGCCGAGCAGCTCGCGGTGTCGATGCGCTACAAGAGCGAGTTCCTTGCCAACATGTCGCACGAGCTGCGCACGCCGCTCAACTCGCTGCTGATCCTGGCCAAGCTGCTCGCCGACAACGCGGAGGGCAACCTCTCGCCGAAGCAGGTCGAGTTCGCCGAGACGATCCACGGGGCCGGCTCCGACCTGCTCCAGCTGATCAACGACATCCTCGACCTGTCGAAGGTCGAGGCGGGCAAGATGGACGTCTCGCCGACGCGGATCGCGCTCGTCCAGCTGGTCGACTACGTGGAGGCGACGTTCCGTCCGCTGACGGCGGAGAAGGGCCTCGACCTGTCCGTGCGGGTGTCGCCGGAGCTGCCGGCCACGCTGCACACCGATGAGCAGCGGCTGCTTCAGGTGCTGCGCAACCTGCTGTCCAACGCGGTGAAGTTCACCGACTCCGGGTCGGTCGAGCTGGTCATCCGGCCGGCCGGGGCGGAGGTGCCGGTGGCGATCCGGGAGCAGTTGCTGGAGGCGGGTTCGCTGACCGACGCGGATGCGCCGCTGATCGCGTTCTCGGTGACCGACACCGGCATCGGGATCGCGGCCAGCAAGATGCGGGTGATCTTCGAGGCGTTCAAGCAGGCGGACGGCACGACCAGCCGCAAGTACGGCGGCACGGGCCTCGGGCTGTCGATCTCGCGGGAGATCGCGCAGCTGCTCGGCGGTGAGATCCATGCGCAGAGCGAGCCGGGCCGCGGTTCGACGTTCACGCTGTATCTGCCGCTGCATCCGAGCGAGCTGCCGCCGCAGGGCTACCAGCAGGTGGTGCCCGCTCTGGAGGCCGGCGACCTGGTGGCCTCGGAGAACGGGGCGCGTGAGCTGTCGGAGCTGTCCGAGGCGGAGATCGCGATGCCGGCCGAGGTGAAGTCGTACCAGGACGCGCAGAACGGCCCGGCGGCTCTCTTCCGGCGCCGGCGTCGGCTGGTGAGCGGCGGCGAGCAGGTCGGGCAGCCGGAGCAGTGGCCCGCCCGCGCGCAGCAGACGGAGGCGCACGCGCGCGTGGGCATCCGGTTCGGCGGCGAGAAGGTGCTGATCGTCGACGACGACATCCGCAATGTGTTCGCGCTGACCAGCGTCCTGGAGCAGCACGGCCTGTCGGTGCTGTACGCGGAGAACGGCCGGGAGGGCATCGAGGTCCTGGAGCAGCACGACGACGTGGCGGTCGTCCTGATGGACATCATGATGCCGGAGATGGACGGCTATGCGACGACGACGGCGATCCGGCGCATGCCGCAGTTCTCCGGGCTGCCGATCATCGCGTTGACCGCGAAGGCGATGAAGGGCGACCGGGAGAAGGCGATCGAGTCCGGCGCCTCCGACTATGTGACGAAGCCGGTCGACCCCGATCACCTGCTGTCCGTGATGCAGCAGTGGATGCGGGACGCGTGAGGGGGACTGCGGTGTGACGGGAACCTTCGGGGTGCGCTCGGAGTTGCTGACTCAGGGTGGCCGTCGCCGTGTAGCGGGGCGGAATTCGGGGAACCTTCTGGTCTCCGCTTACGTTCCTGCTACGTGCACAGTGACATCACGGTGACAGGGTGTGGCGACGGTCGGGGTGCGGCTACCATGACCGGCACAAGGAAGGGCGGCGCAAAGGAGTCGTCCCCAGGGGCGGCGCCCGGTGCACTGCCGGGGCGAGGAGGGCGGGCCATGGTGCAGAAGGCCAAGATCCTCCTGGTCGATGACCGGCCGGAGAATCTGCTGGCGCTGGAGGCGATCCTCTCTGCGCTCGATCAGACGCTGGTGCGGGCATCGTCCGGGGAAGAGGCGCTCAAAGCACTGCTGACGGACGACTTCGCGGTCATTCTGCTGGACGTCCAGATGCCGGGAATGGATGGATTCGAGACGGCCGCGCACATCAAGCGGCGAGAGCGGACCAGGGACATCCCGATCATCTTCCTCACCGCGATCAACCACGGGCCGCACCACACCTTCCGCGGCTACGCGGCGGGTGCGGTGGACTACATCTCCAAGCCGTTCGACCCGTGGGTGCTGCGCGCGAAGGTTTCGGTGTTCGTCGAGCTGTACATGAAGAACTGTCAGCTGCGCGAGCAGGCGGCGCTGCTGCGGCTCCAGTTGGAGGGCGGTGGCGGCAAGGCCTCGGCGGGCGGCGGCGCCAAGGAGTCGCCCGGGCTGCTCGCGGAGCTCTCCGCGCGGCTCGCGGCGGTCGAGGAGCAGGCGGAGGCTCTGTCCAAGCAGCTGGACGACGAGTCGGCGGATGCGGCGGCGGTGGCCACCGCGGCGCACCTGGAGCGCAAACTCACCGGTCTGCGCAGGGCGCTGGACGCCCTGGAGCCGGGAACCGGCAGCGGCACGGCTTCTGTGCCGTCGCAGAACTGAGCATGCAGGCCTGAGCATGCAGAACTGAGCATGCAGAGCAGAGCTTGCAGAACGGGGCTTGCGGAGCAGAGTTTGTAGAGCAGAGCTTGCAGAACTGGGCTCGCAGACGGAACTGGCGCGTGCCACGCGAGGAGTTGTGGATGAGGACGCGTCAGTTCCGCGCCCGTGTGAGAGCGACACGAACGGGTGAAGCAGTAGGCACACGTGTCCGTTGTGGTCTCCACCGGTAACCTCACCCCCATGGCCCCACGTTCCTCCGCAGCCAAGAAGCAGCCCGCCAAGAAGGCGGCTGCTCCCGCGAAGGCTCCGGCGAAGAAGGCCGCTGCGAAAAAGGCCCCGGCGAAGAAGGCGCCCGCCAAGAAAGCCGCGGCCAACAAGCCCGCGCCCGCGCCCGCCCCCAACCCGACCGGGGGCATCTACAAGCTCGTGCGCGCCATCTGGCTCGGCTTGGCGCACGCCGTGGGCGCCGTGTTCCGCGGCATAGGGAACGGCGCGAAGAACCTCGACCCGGCCCACCGCAAGGACGGCGTCGCGCTGCTGCTGTTCGGCGTCGCGCTGATCGTTGCCGCGGGTACCTGGGCCGACCTGCGCGGTCCCGTCGGCGACCTCGTCGAGATCCTGGTGACCGGCTCCTTCGGCCGGCTCGACCTGCTCGTGCCGATCCTGGTGGCGGTCATCGCCGTACGCTTCATCCGGCATCCGGAGAAGCCCGACGCCAACGGTCGCATCGTGATCGGCCTGTCCGCGCTCGTCATCGGCGTGCTCGGCCAGGTCCACATCGCCTGCGGATCGCCCGCCCGCAGCGACGGCATGCAGGCGATAAGGGACTCCGGGGGCCTCATCGGCTGGGGCGCGGCGACCCCGCTCACGTACATGATGGGCGACGTCCTCGCCGTGCCGCTGCTGGTGCTGCTGACGATCTTCGGGCTGCTGGTCGTCACGGCGACCCCGGTCAACGCCATCCCGCAGCGGCTGCGGCAGCTCGGCGTGCGGCTGGGCGTGCTGCACGATCCGGCCGAGGACGAGTTCGACGAGTTCGACGACGGCGTGCGCTACGAAGAGCAGTGGCGCGAGGCGCTGCCCGGGCGCCCCCGACGGCGCTCGGGCGCCCCCCAGGAGTACGACCCCGACGGCGCCGAGCAGGAGGCGCTCTCCCGGCGGCGCGGTCGCCCCCGGCGCTCCGCGGTGCCGCAGCCGGCCATGGACCGCCAGCTGGACGCGGTGGACATCGCCGCGGCCGCCGCGGCCGACCTCGACGGCGCCGTCCTGCACGGCATGCCGCCCTCGCCGATCGTCGCCGACCTCACCCAGGGCGTCAGCCTCGGCGACCGGGAGCCGACGACGCCGACGCCCGTCCCGGCGCCGGCTTCCCGCCCCAGGCAGGAGAAGCTCAAGATCGGGGCGGTGCCCGACCTGACCAAGTCGGCCCCCGAGGAGATGCGCGAGCTGCCGCCGCGCGCCGAGCAGCTTCAGCTGTCCGGTGACATCACCTACTCGCTCCCGTCGCTCGACCTCCTGGAGCGCGGCGGCCCGGGCAAGACCCGCAGCGCCGCCAACGACGCCGTGGTTGCCTCCCTGCAGAACGTCTTCATGGAGTTCAAGGTCGACGCGGCCGTCACCGGCTTCACGCGCGGGCCGACGGTCACGCGCTACGAGGTCGAGCTGGGCCCCGCCGTCAAGGTCGAGCGGATCACCGCGCTCACCAAGAACATCGCGTACGCCGTCGCCAGCCCCGATGTGCGGATCATCAGCCCGATCCCCGGCAAGTCCGCGGTCGGCATCGAGATCCCGAACACCGACCGCGAGATGGTCAACCTCGGTGACGTACTGCGCCTCGCGGACGCGGCCGAGGACGATCACCCGATGCTGGTGGCGCTCGGCAAGGACGTGGAGGGCGGCTATGTGATGGCCAACCTGGCGAAGATGCCGCACGTGCTGGTCGCCGGAGCCACCGGTTCCGGTAAATCGTCATGCATCAACTGCCTGATCACGTCCGTCATGGTCCGTGCGACGCCCGAAGACGTCCGCATGGTCCTCGTCGACCCCAAGCGCGTCGAACTGACCGCCTACGAAGGCATCCCGCACCTGATCACGCCGATCATCACCAACCCGAAGCGGGCTGCCGAGGCGCTCCAGTGGGTCGTACGGGAGATGGATCTGCGCTACGACGACCTCGCGGCCTTCGGCTACCGGCACATCGACGACTTCAACCAGGCCATTCGCGACGGCAAGCTGAAGACGCCCGAGGGCAGTGAGCGGGAGCTCAAGACCTATCCGTATCTCCTGGTGATCGTCGACGAGCTGGCCGACCTGATGATGGTCGCGCCACGGGACGTCGAGGACTCGATCGTGCGCATCACACAGCTCGCGCGCGCGGCCGGCATCCACCTGGTCCTCGCGACGCAGCGCCCGTCCGTCGACGTCGTCACCGGTCTGATCAAGGCGAACGTGCCCTCCAGGCTCGCGTTCGCCACCTCCTCGCTCGCCGACTCCCGGGTCATCCTCGACCAGCCCGGCGCCGAGAAGCTGATCGGCAAGGGCGACGGACTGTTCCTGCCGATGGGGGCCAACAAGCCGACCCGTATGCAGGGCGCGTTCGTCACCGAGGACGAGGTCGCGGCGATCGTCCAGCACTGCAAGGACCAGATGGCGCCCGTCTTCCGGGACGACGTCACCGTGGGCAGCAAGCAGAAGAAGGAGATCGACGAGGACATCGGCGACGACCTCGACCTGCTGTGCCAGGCGGCCGAGCTGGTCGTCTCCACCCAGTTCGGGTCGACGTCCATGCTCCAGCGCAAGCTGCGGGTCGGGTTCGCCAAGGCCGGCCGCCTGATGGACCTCATGGAGTCGCGGAACATCGTCGGGCCCAGCGAGGGCTCCAAGGCGCGCGACGTTCTCGTGAAGCCGGACGAGTTGGACGGCGTGCTCGCGGTGATCCGAGGGGACTCCGCGGGGTAGACGTGAGGGAGAGATGCGGCGATCGGCCGTGACTCACCCGTTAGAGAGAGATGGGCAACCGTTTCCCTTTGGCGTACGTCAAGTTGAGCGAGAGGACAGGTGCGGCTCCCCGCCGGGGCCGCAACCGGCCCGTCATCGGTGTGTCCGGCCATACCGATGGCGTACAAAGTCGTACCGCCCGGTTGCCCCTCCCTTTGGCACCCCCCCTAGACTGAACTTCCAGCACAGGTGGCTACACGCTCGAAAGGCGCCCCCGTGTCCATCGGCAACTCCCCTGAAGACGAGCGTCCGTTCGAAGACCCGTCCGAGGAAGCCTCCTTCTCCATCGGTCGCGCCCTGCAGCAGGCGCGCATCGCGGCCGGGCTGACCGTCGACGACGTCAGTTCCGCCACCCGGGTCCGTATCGCCATCGTCCACGCCATCGAGGCGGACGACTTCGCCCCCTGCGGCGGAGACGTCTACGCGCGCGGGCACATCCGGACCCTGGC
The DNA here is from genome assembly GCF_053592635.1 of Streptomyces sp. NPDC002623. Taxonomy (NCBI): domain Bacteria; kingdom Bacillati; phylum Actinomycetota; class Actinomycetes; order Kitasatosporales; family Streptomycetaceae; genus Streptomyces; species Streptomyces sp. NPDC002623. The sequence continues at coordinate 14,128 of NZ_JBSFWB010000001.1, forward strand.
CAGGTTCGTCCACCTCGATCCTGTCCCGCTGATCGACCGGTACGACGCCACCCACGGCGGCCGTCCCGCACCGACCCCGGCCGCACCCATGTTCGAGGCGGAACGTATCCGCCCCGAGCGGCGCGGGCCGAACTGGACCGCGGCCATGGTCGCCGCGATCGTCGCCGTCGTCGGCTTCGTCGGCTTCACCGCGTTCAAGGGCGACGAGGACGGCGGCACGAAGCAACAGGTCGCCGAGGGCACCACACCGGCGGCCGGCAAGACCGCCTCGCCCACGCCGAAGACCGACAAACCCGTCGACCAGAAGCCGGAACCCTCCGACAGCGCCATCGCCGCGGCCCCCCAGGACAAGGTGACCGTCCAGGTCACCGCCCCCGACGGGCGCAGCTGGATCTCCGCCAAGGACCACAACGGCCGCCTGCTCTTCGACGGCCTGCTCAAGCAGGGCGACTCCAAGACCTTCCAGGACAGCGAGAAGATCAACCTCGTGCTCGGCGACGCCGGCGCGATCGATCTGTACGTCAACGGAAAGAAACTCGACGACGACTTCCAGCCCGGCGCGGTGGAGCGACTGACCTACACGAAGGGCGACCCGCAGGCCGGATGAGCCAGGCGGGCCTTCGGGTGTACGGGGTTGGCGATCTTCGCCAACCCCGTCGACGTTCGGTGTCGGTGGGACAAAGTAGTCTTGAGCCCATGCCTGAACGCCGTACCGTCGCACTCGTCACCCTTGGCTGCGCCCGTAACGAGGTGGACTCGGAGGAGCTCGCAGGCCGTTTGGAGGCGGACGGCTGGCACCTCGTGGAGGACGCCGAGGACGCGGACGTCGCCGTCGTCAACACCTGCGGTTTCGTCGACGCCGCCAAGAAGGACTCCGTCGACGCCCTGCTGGAGGCGAACGACCTCAAGGGGCACGGCAGAACCCAGGCCGTCGTGGCGGTGGGCTGCATGGCCGAGCGGTACGGCAAGGAGCTCGCCGAGGCGCTCCCCGAGGCCGACGGCGTGCTCGGCTTCGACGACTACGCCGACATCTCCGACCGCCTCCAGACCATCCTCAACGGCGGCATCCACGCCTCCCACACCCCGCGCGACCGGCGCAAGCTGCTGCCGATCAGCCCGGCCGAGCGACAGTCCGCGACGGACGTGGCCCTGCCCGGGCACGGCGCGCCCACGGACCTGCCCGAGGGCCTGGCCCCGCAGTCAGGACCGCGCGCGCCCCTGCGCCGACGGCTGGACGGCGCCCCCGTCGCCTCGGTCAAGCTCGCCTCCGGCTGCGACCGGCGCTGCTCCTTCTGCGCCATCCCGTCCTTCCGCGGCTCCTTCATCTCGCGCCGGCCGAGCGATGTGCTGAACGAGACGCGCTGGCTGGCCGAGCAGGGCGTCAAGGAGATCATGCTGGTCTCCGAGAACAACACCTCCTACGGCAAGGACCTCGGCGACATCCGGCTGCTGGAGTCGCTGCTGCCCGAGCTCGCCGAGGTCGACGGCCTGGAGCGGGTGCGCGTCAGCTACCTCCAGCCGGCCGAGATGCGGCCCGGTCTGATCGACGTGCTGACCTCCACGCCGAAGATCGCGCCCTACTTCGACCTCTCCTTCCAGCACTCCGCGCCCGGCGTGCTGCGCGCGATGCGCCGCTTCGGCGACACCGACCGCTTCCTGGAGCTCCTCGACACCATCCGCAGCAAGGCGCCCCAGGCGGGCGTGCGCTCCAACTTCATCGTCGGCTTCCCCGGCGAGTCCGAGGCCGACCTGGCCGAGCTGGAGCGCTTTCTGAACGGCGCGAGGCTGGACGCGATCGGCGTCTTCGGCTACTCCGACGAGGAGGGCACCGAGGCCGCGACGTACGCCGACAAGCTCGACGTGGACGTCGTGGCCGAGCGGCTCGCCCGGATCTCCCGGCTCGCCGAGGAACTCGTCTCGCAGCGGGCCGAGGAACGGGTGGGCGAGACCGTGCACGTGCTCGTGGAGTCGGTGGACGACGAGGGCGTGCACGGCCGTGGCGAGCACCAGGCGCCGGAGACGGACGGTCAGGTGCTGCTCACATCGGGCGAAGGTCTGAGCGTCGGCCGTATGGTCGAGGCGAAGGTGGTCGGTACGGAAGGTGTCGACCTGGTGGCCGAGCCCCTGCAGGACTCACTGCAGGGCTCGCTGCACGGTTCGTTGCAGGGTTCGCTGCAGGGTTCGTTCGGGTGTAGTGAGGAGGCGGGCAGATGACGGGTGTTCCGGCATCGGCTGCGGGCGGCTCCTCGCCGGCATCGGCCGCGACGGCTTCGCAGGCTGCTCAGGCCGCTGCGGCGAAGGAGGTCGCGGGTGCGGCTTCCGGTGCGTCCGCCGCTGCCGGCGTCGCCGCGAGCGCCGATCCACAGGGCGCAGGCCGGCCGCCGCGGGGCGCGAAGCTGGCGGCCGCCGCCGTCAACCAGGCGAGCGTCTGGAACATCGCCAACTTTCTGACGATGCTTCGGCTGATCCTGGTCCCCGGCTTCGTCGCGCTGATGCTGGCCGACGGCGGCTACGACCCGGCGTGGCGAGCGTTCGCGTGGGCGGCCTTCGCCATCGCCATGATCACCGACCTGTTCGACGGACACCTGGCGCGGACGTACGACCTCGTCACCGACTTCGGGAAGATCGCCGACCCCATCGCCGACAAGGCGATCATGGGAGCGGCGCTGATCTGCCTCTCCTCGCTCGGCGACCTGCCGTGGTGGGTGACGATCGTGATCCTCGGCCGGGAACTCGGGATCACGCTCCTGCGTTTTCTGGTCATCCGGTACGGCGTCATCCCGGCGAGCCGGGGCGGCAAGCTGAAGACGCTCACCCAGGGCGTGGCGGTCGGGATGTACGTCCTGGCGCTCACGGGCTGGCTGGCCACCCTGAGGTGGTGGGTCATGGCCGCGGCGGTCATCCTGACCGTGCTGACCGGGCTCGACTATGTGAGACAGGCCATTGTGCTGCGCAGGCAGGGAATCGCCGAGCGCAAGGCGGCGTTGGAGGAGACGGAAGCGTGAGTTCCACGGCCGCCGACGTGGTGCGACTACTCATGGTGAGCGGATCCACGCTTGCCGTGGCCGAGTCGCTGACCGGTGGTCTGGTCGCGGCGGAGATCACCTCGGTCCCCGGAGCGTCCAGGGTGTTCCGCGGGTCGATCACCGCGTACGCCACCGAACTCAAGCACGAACTGCTCGGTGTCGACGCCGCTCTGCTGAAGGACCACGGGGCGGTGGACGCGCAGGTCGCGGCCCAGATGGCGGCCGGCGTACGCAAGGCGCTCGGCGCCGACTGGGGCGTCGCGACCACCGGCGTCGCCGGCCCCGACCCACAGGACGGACAGCCCGTCGGCACGGTCTTCGTGGCCGTGGACGGTCCGTTCGGGGCGGATTCCGGTTCTGCCGCTGGCGGAAAAGTGGAGGCCCTGCGGTTGAACGGCGACCGGGCGGAAATTCGTAGAGAGAGTGTACGGAGCGTACTCGCACTGCTCCTGACAGAGCTTGCGGGCGAACAGACCGGGAATGAGCGGGCACAGGATACGGAACAGAACGGGGGGTTTTGATGTTTGCAGCCCTGAGTGAACACGACATCGCTCCCCGCACGGCCGCAGCGCGAGGCGGTACGGTGGGGCGTGAAGGATGCGGCTACGCGGTCCGAGGAGGGAGCCACCGATGATTCTGCTCCGTCGCCTGCTGGGTGACGTGCTGCGTCGGCAGCGCCAGCGCCAGGGCCGTACTCTGCGCGAAGTCTCCTCGTCCGCCCGAGTCTCACTCGGCTATCTCTCCGAGGTGGAGCGGGGGCAGAAGGAGGCATCCTCCGAGCTGCTCTCCGCCATCTGCGACGCGCTGGACGTACGGATGTCCGAGCTCATGCGGGAAGTGAGCGACGAGCTCGCTCTCGCCGAGCTGGCCCAGTCTGCTGCGGCCACCCCCAGCGAGCCTGTGCCCACGTCGGTTCGCCCGATGCTGGGTTCCGTGTCGGTGACCGGTGTGCCACCGGAGCGGGTGACCATCAAGGCACCCGCCGAGGCGGTGGACGTGGTCGCGGCGTAGGCCTGTATAGGCACGTGTGTAGGAGTGTGTGAAGCCCCGGCCGGGGCTTCTCCGGGGAGACCCGGGGAAGGTGCGGTCGGGGTTTTTCGCGTTCCCGGGCCGAGGTCCGTTTGCCGGTGCCGGGTGCCGAGGTCATCGTGGAGGGGCACGGGCACGACGGGGGCTGCCAACCACCGGGGGTACGGAGGTACGGATGTACGTCGTGAAGAGTCCCCTGTCCGAGGCTGATCTGAAGACCGTCTCCGCGGCGTTGCAAGGCGCGCTCGTCGATCTGATCGACCTGTCACTCGTCGCCAAGCAGATCCACTGGAACGTCGTCGGGCCCCGCTTCCGGTCCGTGCACCTCCAGCTCGACGAGGTCGTGGACGTCGCCCGCGCGCACTCCGACACCGTGGCGGAGCGCGCCTCGGCGCTGGGCGTCTCACCGGACGGGCGGGCGGCGACGGTGGCGGCCGGCAGCGGGATCGGTGCGGTGTCCGAGGGGTGGGTCAAGGACTCCGACGCGGTCGGGAGGCTGGTCGACGCTCTGGGGGCCGTGATCACCCGGATGAGGGAACGGGTGGCTGCCACGGGTGACGCGGATCCGGTGAGCCAGGACATCTTCATCGGGATCACCGCCGACCTGGAGAAGCATCACTGGATGTTCCAGGCGGAGAACGTGTGAGGGTCCCTGCGGGGTGGGTGCGGGTGCGGGGCGGGTGTGGGTGCGCGTGCGGGGTGGGAGCGGGAGGCTTGGGGAGGCTGCGGGAGGCGCTCGGCTCGGGTGATGCGCCGGTGTGCCACCCGTGCGCCCTGCCGGGGGTGAGGGTGGGCGCTTAGCGTCGTCCTCTTCGGGGCTTCGGGGCTTCGGGGCTTCGGGGCTTCGGGGTGTGCGGTCCGCGGGTGTGCGGGCTTTCTGATGTCGTGAACGGACTCTGCATGAGGCTCGGGCTGGAGGTGACGGCCGTGGCGGGACGAATAGTGGGGCGGGGGGCCGTACTCGGGCTCGGCCTGGGGCTGGGCGCGGTGTGGTGGTGGGCCGTGGTGCGGCTCGTCGTGCTACCCGACGCCGGGGCGCTGGAGGGAGCGGTCGCCGCCGGAGGGTGGGGGCTGAGCCTGCTGCCGGTGCACTGTGTGGCGAAGGCGCGGGCTGTGGGTGCAGTGGGGGACGGGCGGTGGAGGGCTGCTTGGCGGGGGCCGGAGCCGGAGCCGGGGCAGGGCCAAGGGCGAGGGGAGGACGGCGAGGGGTGTTGTCGGCCGGGGGGTGGCTGTGGGGGTGGCGGGGGTGCGGGTGCGGACGGTGGTGCTGCCGGTGGTGGGGGTGGGGGTGCGGGTGCGGGGGAGACGGTGGGTTAGGTGGCTGGGGGCGGGACTGTGGGCTGGGGTAGGACCGCGGTGGGATCGGGGGCCTGGGCTGGCTGGGGGTTGGGGGTGGGTGCGGGTGTGGTTGGCGGGGAGGGTGTGAGGGAGACGGCCGGTTGGGTGGCTGGGGGTGGGACTGTGGGCTGGGGAGGGGCGCGGCGGAACTGAGGCCTCGGTGGGCTTGGCGTTGGGGAGGACCCGGACGTCGCCGCGCCCCACGAGGCCGCGGTGCCGGTGTGGTGCCGGGGAGGGGGTGTGGGGCTGGGTGTCAGGGCTGAGGGGGCTGAGGGGGCTGTGCAGGAGGGGGTGGGCGGTGTGAGGTCGGGGGTGGGTGGTGAGGTCTGGGGTGGAGTCGGGAGGAGGACGGGAAGGGCGTCCGGGAGGGTGGCGGGCACGGTTACCAGGGCATGGCTACCAGGGCATGGCTACGCCGCCGTTCGGGCGGAGGATCTGGCCCGTTGTGAACGCGGACGCGTCCGAGGCCAGGTGGAGGACGGCGTGGGCGATGTCCTCCGGTTCGCCGACTCGGCCCAGCGGCGACATACGGGACATGACCGCCTCGGTGTGGGCCTGTACGGCGGTGTCATGACGGTCGGTCATGGGGGTGCGGATCCAGCCCGGCGCGACCGCGTTGACGCGGATGCCGTAGCGGCCGACCTCCGTCGCCAGAGTCTTCGTCAACTGGACCACGGCCGCCTTGGCGACGCCGTAGCAGAGCAGGCCGGGGCCACCGGTGTCCACGGCGCCCGAGGCCATGGTGACGATGCTGCCGGCGGTTTCGCGCGCCAGCATCAGACGGGCCGCCTCCTGGCAGGCGTACAGCACGCCCTTGAAGTTGACGGCGAAGACCCGGTCCAGGTCCTCGTCCCGGGTCTCCAGGACCGGGCTGCTGTGCATGATCCCGGCGACCGCCGCCATGACGTCCAGCCGCTCGCAGGACTCCATGGCCTGCCGGACCTGGACGCGGTCGGTGACGTCGAGGTGGTGGGTGCGGGCGGTTCCGCCCTGGCCTTTGATCAGCGTCGCCGTCTCGTACAGGCCCTGGGCGTCGAGGTCCGCGCCGTGCACGGTGGCGCCTGCCTGGGCGAGCAGTACGGCGCAGGCGCGGCCGATCCCGCTCGCGGCGCCGGTGACGAATGCGGTGCGTCCGGTGAGGTCGTACGCCTTCACGGCCATGATGCGACGGTAGGAGGGTTTCTGACGGTCCGTCAATTGTGCGGTACGTTGCGGGATGTCATCGGGTGGTGCGTGGGCGGATGCGGTGGGTCGGCGGGGAACCCGGCGGCGGGGCGGGGCCCGTCTGGCAGGTGGGGCACCAATAGGTCGGGCGCTCGCGGGAGCCGTCGCCCTGGTCCGCGGCGCGGACCGGTGTTCCGCAGCGCAGACAGGGGCGGAGCGCCCGGCCGTAGACGAACAGGTCCTGGCCTCGGCGGCCCGTGGTGCTGCGGACCGGGCGGTCGCGGTTGGTCTCCAGCAACTTCTTCGCGAGCGCGGGCAGTTTCGCGGCGCGGGCGGCGGGGAGCGCCCCGACCGGGAGCCAGGGGGTGGCGCCGATGAGAAAACAGAGTTCGCTCTTGTAGATGTTGCCGATGCCGGCGAGATTGCGCTGATCGAGGAGCGCCTCGCCGAGGGGGCGGGCGGGGTCCGTGAGGAGGTTGGCGAGGGCTTGCTCGGGGTTCCAGTCGGGGCCCAGCAGGTCGGGGCCGAGGTGGCCGACGACGCGTTGTTCGTCGGCGGTGCGCAGCAGGTCGAGGACGGGGAGGCGGTAACCGACGGCTGTGCGGTCGTCGGTGCCGAGGATCACCCGGATCTGGTGTGCCGGTCCGCCGGTCCACCGCTGGTCGTGTCCGTACACCTTCCAGGATCCGTCCATCCGCAGGTGCGAGTGGAGGGTCAGGCCGCCTTCGATGCGGGTGAGGAGGTGCTTGCCGTGCGGGGCGACCTCCAGGACGGTGCGGCCGGTGAGGTCGGCGGTCGCGTACTTGGGGACCCGGAGATCCGAGCGGATCAGCGTCTTGCCCGCGAGGGCGTCGTGCAGCCGCCTCGAGGCCTGCCAGACCGTGTCACCTTCGGGCATGCGTCCAGGGTGACATGGGTGCCGCTCTCAGGCGGGATGCGGTTGCACGGGATGCCGCTGCGCGGGCTGTGGTTGTTCGAGATGCGGTTGTACGGGATGAGGTTGTACGGGATGCGGTCGTCATGCGCGCAGCCGCAGGCCCCGTGGGGTCGCGATGAAGCCTGCTCCTTCCAGGAGGGCGCCTATGGGGGAGGTGAGGGCCGAGGCGCCGTTGACGCGCTCCACGGTGACCGTGCCGAGGGAGCCCGCGCGCGCGGCCTCCGCGAGGGCCTCCGCGGCGGCGTGCAGACGTGGGTCGTCGGCGGGCTTGCCCTCGAGGTCCGGGACGGAGGGCCAGGCCAGCAGGGTCTTGCCGCCGCGCTCCATGTAGAGCGTCAGCTCGCCGTCGACGAGCACCACCAGGGAGCCGGCTTTGCGGCCCGGCTTGTGCCCGGCGCCGCTCGGCGGTTCGGGCCAGCCCAGGGCGGCGCCGTACGCGTTCGCCGGGTCGGCGGCGGCGAGGACGACGGCGCGGGACGCGAGGGACGACCTGCCGGCTCCGTGGTTGCGGTCATGAGCGCGGCCGTGGCGGGGGTGACCGGGGTGGCCCGAGCCGTTCGGGAAGCCGCTGCCTCCCCGGGGTCCGCCGGCACCCGGGGACGTGAAGTCCCGGGGCGAGACGTGGTCACCCGGCGAGGCGGGGGCTCCCGGAGAGTGGAGGGGTGAGCCGTAGGGGGCGTCGAAGTCGGTGTCGAGATCGGGGAGGGCGCTCCACGCGTCGTCGGACGGCCCGCTGTCGGACGGCCCGCTGTCGGACAGTGCGTTGTCGGACGGTGCGTCGTCTGGGAACGCGAAGTAGTCCCCGGTGCCCGCTGCCGGGTTCGGGACGGGCAGGGGGTCGCCGCGGTCTCGAGCGTTGGCCACCGCGCGCAGGCGGTCCACCGCGCCGTCCATGGCGAACTGCGCGGCGCCGAGGCCTTCGACGACGTATCCGCGCCGGGCCTGACCGCTCTCCTCGAAGACGGACAGGACGCGGTACGTCGCCGAGAAGCCGCCCTCGATGCCCTCGGCCGCGACCGCGCCCCGGGTGACCACGCCGTGCCGGTCGAGAAGGGTGCGGGCGACTGCATGCGCGCGGACCGTCAGGTCGGGCTCATGGGCCGGCAGGAGGGACCAGCGCCCCGCGACGGTCGGGGGACCGCTGCGAGAGGCGGGGCGGGCCGCGGCCGTCAACGAGCCGTAGCGGCCGCGCGGGACCGTTCGCTTGGCGCGGTGGGCCGTGGAGCCGGCCGTGCGGCCCGAGCCCAGCAGGGAGCGCATGGGCGCGAGCGTGTCGTTGGTCAGCCGGCCGGACCAGGCCAGATCCCAGACGGCGTCGGCGAGTTGGGGGTCGGTGGCGTCGGGGTGGGTGGTGGCGCGGACCTGGTCGGCGATCTGGCGGAAGAACAGGCCGTAGCCGCCGGAGAGTGTGTCGAGGACGGAGCTGTGCAGTGCCGTCGGCTCCAGGGGGTGGGGAGGAGGCAGCAGCAGGGGTGCCGCGTCCGCCACGTACAGGGAGATCCAGCCGTCCTTTCCGGGGAGGGCGCCCGCCCCGGCCCAGACCACCTCGCCGGCCGCGGTGAGTTCGTCGAGCATCGCCGGGGAGTAGTCCCGTACGCGGGACGGCAGGACGAGCTTCTCCAGGGCCGAGGCGGGCACGGAAGCGCCCTGCAACTGCTCGACCGCACGTACCAGTCCGTCGATGCCGCGCAGGGAGTGGCCCTTGCCGATGTGCTGCCACTGGGGCAGGAACTGGGCGAGCGCGGGCGGCGGGACCGGCTCCAGCTCGTGTCGCAGGGCGGCCAGGGAGCGGCGGCGCAGCCTGCGCAGGACCGTGGCGTCGCACCACTCCTGGCCGATGCCGGCCGGGTGGAACTCGCCCTGGACGACGCGCCCGCTCGCCGCGAGCCGCTGAAGGGCGCCCTCGGTCACGGCCACGCCGAGGCCGAAGCGGGCGGCCGCGACGGTGGAGGTGAAGGGGCCGTGGGTGCGGGCGTAGCGTGCCAGGAGGTCGCCGAGGGGATCCCTGACCGGTTCCGTGAAGGCCTCCGGCACGCCTACCGGCAGTGCGGTGCCGAGCGCGTCGCGCAGGCGGCCCGCGTCCTCGATCGCGGCCCAGTGGTCGGTGCCGGCGATCCGGACCCGGATGGCGCGGCGGGCGGCGGCCAGCTCCTGCGCCCAGTGCGGCTGCGCGCCGCGCTCGGCCAGTTCGGCCTCGGTGAGCGGGCCGAGGAGGCGCAGAAGGTCCGCGACGCTTTCGGTGTCCTTCGCCCGGCGGTCCTCGGTGAGCCACTGGAGTTCTCGTTCCAGTTCGGTGAGGACCTCGGCGTCGAGCAGTTCGCGCAGCTCCGCCTGGCCGAGCAGCTCGGCCAGCAGACGGGAGTCCAGGGAGAGGGCGGCGGCGCGGCGCTCGGCGAGCGGGGAGTCCCCCTCGTAGAGGAACTGGGCGACGTAGCCGAACAGGAGTGAGCGGGCGAAGGGGGACGGCTCCGCGGTGGTGACCTCGACCAGCCGTACCTTGCGGTTCTCCAGGTCGCCCATCAGCTCCACGAGGCCAGGGACGTCGAAGACGTCCTGGAGGCACTCGCGGACCGCCTCCAGGACGATCGGGAACGAGCCGAACTCGCTCGCCACCTGGAGCAGTTGGGCGGCCCGCTGGCGCTGCTGCCACAGCGGGGTGCGCTTGCCCGGGTTGCGGCGCGGGAGCAGCAGCGCGCGGGCGGCGCACTCGCGGAAGCGGGCCGCGAACAGGGCCGAGCCGCCGACCTGGTCGGTGACGATCTGATCGACCTCGCCCTTGTCGAAGACGACGTCCGCCGCGCCGACCGGCGCCTGTTCGGCGTCGTACTCCGTGCCCGCCTTCATCGGCTCCTGGTCGAGGAGGTCCAGGCCCATGAGGTCGGCGTCGGGCAGCCGCAGGACGATGCCGTCGTCCGCGTGCATGACCTGCGCGTCCATGCCGTACCGCTCGGAGAGCTTGGCGCCGAGGGCGAGGGCCCAGGGGGCGTGGACCTGGGCGCCGAAGGGGGAGTGGACGACGACCCGCCAGTCGCCCAGTTCGTCCCGGAAGCGCTCGACGACGATCGTGCGGTCGTCCGGGACATGGCCGCAGGCCTGCCGCTGTTCGTCCAGGTAGGAGAGCACGTTGTCGGCCGCCCACGCGTCCAGGCCCGCGGTGAGCAGGCGGAGCCGGGCGTCGTCCTTGGGCAGGGAGCCGACCTCGCGCAGGAACGCGCCCACCGCGCGGCCGAGCTCGAGCGGGCGGCCCAGCTGGTCGCCCTTCCAGAAGGGCAGCCGGCCCGGGACGCCGGGGGCCGGGGAGACCAGGACCCGGTCACGGGTGATGTCCTCGATGCGCCAGGAACTGGTGCCGAGCGTGAAGACATCGCCGACGCGGGACTCGTAGACCATCTCCTCGTCGAGCTCGCCGACCCGGCCGCCGCCCTTCTTGGGGTCGGCGCCCGCCAGGAAGACGCCGAAGAGGCCCCGGTCGGGGATCGTGCCGCCGGAGGTGACGGCGAGGCGCTGGGCGCCGGGGCGGCCGGTGATCGTGCCCGCGACGCGGTCCCACACCACGCGCGGGCGCAGCTCCGCGAACGCGTCGGACGGGTAGCGGCCCGCCAGCATGTCCAGCACGGCCGTGAACGCGGACTCAGGGAGCGAGGCGAAGGGGGCGGCGCGGCGGACCATGGCCAGCAGGTCGTCCACCTGCCAGGTGTCGAGGGCCGTCATGGCGACGAGCTGCTGCGCCAGGACGTCCAGCGGGTTGGCGGGGACCTTCAGGGACTCGATCGAGCCCGTGCGCATCCGCTCCGTGACCACTGCCGCCTGCACGAGGTCGCCGCGGTACTTCGGGAAGACCACACCGGTGGACACCGCGCCCACCTGGTGTCCCGCGCGGCCGACGCGCTGGAGACCGGAGGCCACGGACGGAGGGGACTCCACCTGGACGACGAGGTCCACCGCGCCCATGTCGATGCCGAGCTCAAGGCTCGAGGTCGCCACGACGGCGGGCAGCCGGCCCGCCTTGAGGTCCTCCTCCACGAGCGCGCGCTGCTCCTTGGAGACCGAGCCGTGGTGGGCGCGCGCGATGACGGCCGGGGCGCCCTGGGCCGCGCCCGAGCCGCCCATGAGCTGGGCGGGGGAGTGATGCTCGTCGAGGGGCTCGCCGGTGGCCCGCTCGTAGGCGATCTCGTTGAGCCGGTTGCACAGCCGCTCGGCGAGCCGACGGGAATTGGCGAAGACGATCGTGGAGCGATGGGCCTGGACGAGGTCGGCGATCCGCTCCTCCACATGCGGCCAGATCGACGGGCGCTCCGCCCCTTCGGAGCCGTCGGCGACAGGGGAGCCGCCCAGCTCGCCCAGATCCTCCACGGGGACGACGACCGAGAGGTCGAACTCCTTGCCGGACTTCGGCTGGACGATCTCCACCTTGCGCTGCGGGGAGAGGTAGCGCGCCACCTCGTCGACCGGCCGGACCGTCGCCGAGAGGCCGATGCGGCGGGCCGGCCTCGGCAGCAGTTCGTCGAGCCGCTCCAGGGACAGCGCGAGGTGTGCACCGCGCTTGGTGCCCGCGACGGCGTGCACCTCGTCCAGAATCACCGTCTCGATGCCGGTCAGCGCGTCGCGCGTGGCCGACGTCAGCATCAGGAACAGGGACTCGGGGGTCGTGATCAGGATGTCCGGCGGGCGCGTGGACAGTGCGCGGCGCTCGGCGGGCGGGGTGTCCCCGGAGCGGATGCCCACCTTGACCTCCGGCTCGGGCAGGCCCAGGCGCACGGACTCCTGGCGGATGCCCGTCAGAGGGCTGCGAAGGTTGCGCTCCACGTCGACCGCGAGGGCCTTGAGGGGGGAGACGTAGAGGACTCGGCAGCGCTTCTTCGGATCGGCGGGCGCAGGCGTCGAGGCGAGCTGGTCCAGGGCGGCGAGGAAGGCGGCCAGGGTCTTGCCGGAGCCGGTCGGGGCCACCACCAGCACGTCCGAACCCTCGCCGATGGCCTGCCACGCGCCGGCCTGGGCCGCGGTGGGCGCGGAGAACGCCCCCGTGAACCAGCCGCGGGTCGCGGGGGAGAAGCCGTCGAGGGCTCGGTGTGCGGAGCTGACCATGCGTCCATCCTGCACCCGCCCACTGACAATGGCTCTGAGCTGCGACTTTGCTGTGGCTGTGGCTGTGGCTGTGGCTGTGGCTGTGGCTGTGGCTAGGGCTAGGGCTAGGGCTAGGGCTAGGGCTAGGGCTAGGGCTAGGGCTAGGGCGGGGCTGCGGCGTGCTTTCGTTCGTGGCGGGTCGCCGAGCCGCGGACCGCGCGGCACCGCCGTGGCCGTGGGCCCCGTGGGCCTCGGGTGCGCGGCTCGGCCCGGGGTCAGCCGATGGTGCGGCCGTAGGCCCTCAGAGTCCGAAGCGCCTCGATCGTCACCATGGGGCGTGCCTCGATGGCGATGCCGGGCGCCCAGCGGTGCCAGCGGATGGGCCAGCCGCCGTCCTTCTGCTGCTCGTCGCCGAGGTGGTCCAGGGCGCGGGTCATCTCGTCGTCGGTGAACCACCCGCGCGCGAGGGAGTGCGGCGTTCGGGCGAAGTCGTACGGGAAATGGTGCTCGCCGGGTGCGTAGCCGGGGGCGACCGGGTACGCGTCCAGGTGGTCCGGGTCCAGCACGGCGAGCCGCTGGGCGCGCACCAGACGGCCCAGGCGGTCGGCGGCCGCCTCCGCGCGCGGGCGGTCCGGGGCGGAGTCCAGGAAGGTCACGGCGGCCTCGATCTCGTACGGATGGGACCGCTCCAGGGAGTCCACCGCCTGCCAGCAGAAGTCCGTGGCCCTGAACAGCCAGGCGTGCCACACCTCGTTGCGGTGCAGCAGACCCACCACCGGACCGGTGGACAGGAGTTCGCTGGGTGGGTCGTCCACGATCGGGATGAACGGGGCCGCCGGGTATCCGCGCTGGCTGGGATGGATCGCCGGCAACGCGCCGTCGCCGGTGGAGACGGCCGTGAGGTAGCGGCACACCCGCTCCACGCGGCGGCCGCCGAGACACCCGATGGAGTCCAGGACGCGCAGCGCGTGCGCGGTGTGCAGGGGCTGGCTGACGGGACCGCGCAGATCGGGCTCCAGCGCATGGCCGTACCCGCCGTCCTCGTTGCGGTAGGCGTCGAGGGCGGTCTCGACGGGATCGGCGGCGCCGTGCAGGAAGTCGTGTGCGAAGAGGCGCTGTTCCAGCACGCGCGCGGTGAGCCAGACGAATTGCTCGGCGCGCAAGAGCGGGGAGTGCGCCGAGGGCGTCGGGGGGAGTGGGGATGCTCCGATTTCGGCCATGCGTCGACCGTAGGACGGAAAGCGGTCTCGGCAGGCGCTCCCGGCGGGGTGCACCCCCGGGCGCGGGATACTGGTGTCATGCGGTTGACGGTCTTCTGGCAGCGGATGGACGAGCACTTCGGTACGGGGTACGCGGAAACCTTCGCGCGCGATCACGTGATGACGGAGCTCGGCGGGCGCACGGTGCACGGGGCGCTGGCGGACGGCTGGGAGGCCAAGGACGTGTGGCGCGTGGTGTGCCTGGTGATGAACGTTCCCCAGGAGATGCGCTGATCCGGAAGCGAAGATCGCAGGTGGCTCCCCGATTGTCGGTGGCGTAGGCGAGACTTGCTCCGTGGCACCCACTGACGAGACCGGGCAGGACGCCCGGAACGCATCCCCGCACGGCGTGACGCCGCCCGCAGGGCCGCCCCCGGCCGACGGCGGCGCCGTGCAGCGCGCGGGCATGCCGCGCTGGCTTCCGCGCGCCATGGTGCTCGCACTCGCTCTCCTCGGTGTGTTCCAGCTGGGCATCTGGGCCTTCCACCAGCTCATCGGCCTGCTGCTCAACATCCTCATCGCGTTCTTCCTGGCCCTCGCGATAGAGCCCGCGGTCAGTCGGATGGCCGCCCGCGGGATGCGCAGGGGGTTCGCCACCTTCCTGGTCTTCTTCGGCCTGCTGATCGCGATAGCCGGCTTCTTCACGCTGCTCGGCTCGATGCTCGCGGGACAGATCATCAAGATGATCGAGGGCTTCCCGGCGTACCTCGACTCCGTCATCAACTGGGTCAACAGCACGTTCCACACCGAACTCAGGCGGGTGGACGTCCAGGAGGGCCTGCTCCACTCGGAGTGGCTGAAGAAGTACGCCCAGAACAGTGCCGCCGGCGTCCTGGACGTCTCCACCCAGGTCCTCGGCGGTCTCTTCCAGCTGCTGACGATCGCCCTGTTCTCGTTCTACTTCGCCGCCGACGGACCGCGCCTGCGCCGCGGGCTGTGCTCCGTCCTGCCGCCCGCCAGGCAGGCCGAGGTGCTTCGCGCGTGGGAGATCGCCGTCGACAAGACCGGCGGCTACCTGTACTCACGCGGGCTGATGGCGTTGATCTCCGGCGTCGCGCACTACATATTGCTGCAGGCCCTCGGCATCCCGTACGCGCCCGTGCTCGCCGTCTGGGTGGGCGTGGTCTCGCAGTTCATCCCCACCATCGGCACCTATCTCGCGGGCGCCCTGCCCATGTTGATCGCCTTCACGGTCTCGCCCCTGTACGCACTGTGGGTGCTGATCTTCGTCGTGGTCTACCAGCAGTTCGAGAACTACATGCTGCAGCCCAAGCTGACCTCGAAGACCGTCGACATCCACCCCGCCGTCGCCTTCGGCTCCGTCATCGCCGGCACCGCCCTCCTGGGCGCCGTCGGCGCGCTGATCTCCATCCCGGCGGTCGCCACGCTCCAGGCGTTCCTGGGCGCCTACGTGAAGCGTTACGACGTCACGGACGATCCCCGCGTCCACGGGCACCGGCGCCGTGGCGAGGGGCCGGGACCGCTCGCCCGCGCGCGGCGGCTGTGGACACGCCTGCGGCCCCCGGCGGACGGCCCGCGGGAAGGGTCCGACTGAGGACCGGCGCGGGAGTCAGTACGTGAGGACCGCCCACACCCCGGCCGCGGCCACCGCGGCCGCATAGCAGCCCGCCGCCGCGGCCACGATCCGCCACCGCACCGTCTCGCTCCAGGAAGTACGGGACAGCAGCCAGGCCAGCGCGGGCAGCACCAGGACGGCATGCAGAGCGACCCCGTGCAGCGGCTTGAGCGAGGCCGTCGAGGCGTACGCCGCCTCCTGGTGCCCGGTGCGGGTGAGCACGACACCGCGCGCGATCATCGCCGCCCCCGAGGCGAGCGCGATCAACAGGATCGCGAAACCGGAGCGCACCGCGAGGGACATCCCGGCCGGGCCCGTCGGCCGGTGCCGGAAGGACGCCACGGCGAACACGGTGAGCAGCACCACGAGGACGCCGCCGCCGACAGCGAGCGTCATCGACACGGCGGTGTCGAAGGGCGTCTCCATGTCCAGGTGCGAGGGCACTCCGCGCCACGCCTGGAGGGTGATGCCCCCGACCTCCACGACACAGTCGGCGGCGAACACGCCGAGCAGCGCCGCGCGCAGCCGCGGGCCCACCCGCAGATACGACGTGACCCGGACGACAGCCAGGAGCGTCACCCCGAAGGAGAGCCCGAAGGTCACCGGCTTGCGCCAGGAGACGGGCCCGTTCCAGGGACCGTCGTCGACGGCGAAGACCACGAGATGGACGAGGCCGGAGAGGATCAGGAGCAGCGCGGTCGCCCCACAGAGGCGGTACAGGCGGTGGTACTGGGGATACCGGGGGTGCGGGGGCGGGCTCGGATGACCGGTTCCGGTTTCGCCGCGGGGCTGTGCGGTCTTCTGCTCGTCCATGCGCCGAGCGTCCCGGCTGCGTCGTGCGCCGTCGTCGTCCTGTCGAAGACACCCGCCGTACGCCTGGTGAAGTAGCCGGGAGCCCGAGGGCAGGGACCGTGCCGGGGCGGGATCCGTGGCCGGATCCGTGGCGTTGTCGGTTCGTGAACGTAGCCTCGGAAGTGCCGCGTGGTGCGCTTGACACGAAAATCGAACATCCATTCTGATGGAGGCACCGGTGAGGCTCCCGGTGGGGATTCCATCCCGTTTTGGATGGATAAGCACCTGAGTTATCCACAGGCCGGACCGGCGTCGGGGCGCATTGTCAGTGGCAGGCGTTAGCGTCTTTGACGTGAAGCGATCGACTCAAGCAAACCGGGTGGAACCCATGGCAGGAACCGACCGCGAGAAGGCACTGGATGCCGCACTCGCACAGATTGAACGGCAGTTCGGCAAGGGCGCCGTGATGCGCCTCGGCGAGCGGCCGAACGAGCCCATCGAAGTCATCCCCACCGGGTCGACCGCACTCGACGTCGCCCTCGGTGTCGGCGGTCTGCCGCGCGGCCGCGTGGTGGAGGTGTACGGCCCGGAGTCCTCCGGCAAGACGACACTGACGCTGCATGCGGTGGCGAACGCGCAGCGGGCCGGCGGCCAGGTGGCCTTCGTGGACGCGGAGCACGCCCTCGACCCCGAGTACGCCAAGAAGCTCGGCGTCGACATCGACAACCTGATCCTGTCCCAGCCGGACAACGGCGAGCAGGCCCTGGAGATCGTGGACATGCTGGTCCGCTCCGGCGCCCTCGACCTGATCGTCATCGACTCCGTCGCCGCGCTCGTCCCGCGCGCGGAGATCGAGGGCGAGATGGGTGACAGCCACGTCGGTCTGCAGGCGCGCCTGATGAGCCAGGCGCTGCGGAAGATCACCAGCGCGCTCAACCAGTCCAAGACCACCGCGATCTTCATCAACCAGCTCCGCGAGAAGATCGGCGTGATGTTCGGCTCCCCGGAGACCACGACCGGTGGCCGGGCCCTGAAGTTCTACGCGTCGGTGCGGCTCGACATCCGCCGCATCGAGACGCTGAAGGACGGCACCGACGCGGTCGGCAACCGCACCCGCGTCAAGGTCGTCAAGAACAAGGTCGCGCCGCCCTTCAAGCAGGCCGAGTTCGACATCCTCTACGGCCACGGCATCAGCCGCGAGGGCGGCCTGATCGACATGGGCGTGGAGAACGGCTTCGTCCGCAAGGCCGGCGCCTGGTACACGTACGAGGGCGACCAGCTCGGCCAGGGCAAGGAGAACGCCCGTAACTTCCTGAAGGACAACCCCGACCTGGCCAACGAGATCGAGAAGAAGATCCTGGAGAAGCTGGGCGTCGGCGTGCGTCCGGCGGAGCCCGCCGCCGCACCGGGTGCGGACGCAGCGGTGGCTGCGGGCGCGCCGGCGGACGACGCCGCCAAGGCGGTTCCCGCTTCCGCCGCCAAGGCCGCCAAGACCAAGGCCCCGGCTGCCAAGAGCTGATCCGTGACGCGACGAACGGACTGGGCCGAGTACGTCCACCCCACCCCTCCCCAGGAGGCGGGGAGCGGGGCCGACGTCGACTTCGCCCAGGGCGGCGACGATCGGGACGACCGGTCGGAGGGCGGTCGGCGTCGGAGCGAGGGGACGGACGGCGACGACAGGCCCCGTGGCGGCCGGGCCCGGCGCGGCGGCGAGGGTGGCCCACAGGGCGGACGTGGGCGCCGTCGGCGCGGCTTCGGAGAACCGTCCACCGAGGACGGAGGCACCTCTACCTCGTCGAGGGCCGAGCAGGGGATGCCTTCAGGGGACCCGGCTGAGCGGGCACGGGCGATCTGCCTGCGCCTGCTCACCGGGACCCCGCGCACGCGGAAGCAACTCGCCGACGCCCTGCGCAAACGAGAGATCCCGGACGATGTGGCGGAGGAGGTGCTCTCACGGTTCGAGGAGGTCGGGCTGATCAACGACAGCGCCTTCGCGGACGCCTGGGTGGAGTCCCGGCACCACGGCAGAGGCCTGGCCCGGCGGGCGCTCGCCCAGGAGCTGCGGACCAAGGGGGTCGACTCGGTACTGATCGAGGAGGCCGTCTCCCAGCTCGACTCCGAGCAGGAGGAGGAGACGGCGCGCGAACTCGTCGCCCGCAAGCTGCGCTCGACGCGAGGCCTCGACCGCGACAAACGGCTGCGCCGCCTCGCCGGCATGCTCGCCCGCAAGGGCTACCCCGAGGGCGTGGCCCTGCGGGTGGTCCGGCAGGCGCTGGAGGAGGAGGGCGAGGACACGGAGTCCCTGGAGGACGACGGGTTCTGAGCATGGCGAGGGCAGGGCAAGGCAAGGCGGGGCGGACAGGGGAAGGCGCCGGGGCCGGGGGACCAGGGCGGACTGGAAGAGGCCGCATGCGGGGCAAGGCTCCCGCCCTCACCGAACGGCTCGGTTCCGGACACGGTAGACGCGCGGGGGCGCCGATCGCGTCCAGAACAGAGCACGCCCGGAGCACCGGCCGATTCCCGGCCTCGGGGTGGGGACAACCCCCCACTCAGGACGCCGGACCGCCTCAGTGCACAACGGCCTGTGCACAGGCGACTGTGTACGCATGTCCCAGGAACCCGGCGCCAAAGAGCCCCCGAGGCGATCGCCTCCGCGGCCTCCGTCGAACTCGGCGACCTCGCCGCGCTCAAGGCGCTCGCCCAGCCACGCCGTCAGCGCATGCTCGAGCACCTCACCCTGCACGGCCCGGCCACTTCGGCGACCCTCGCCCGAGCTCTCGGCCTGAACACCGGATCCACCAGCTACCACCTGCGCGAGCTGGCCAGGTACGGCTTCGTCGAGGAGACGGACGGGGCGGACGGGGCGGACGGGGAGAGGTCCCCGCACCCGGGTGAGAAGACGGCCGAGGCGCGGCGGGCGGAGCCGTCCGCACATCGCGAACGCTGGTGGCGGGCGGTCCCCGGCGACCTGCGGTTCCCACCGCGCAGCCGTCAGAGTCCCGAGATGCGGCACGTCATGGACGAGCTGAACCACCATGCCTACGCGGCCGACCTGGACCTCTTCGAGCGGCTCCAGCGGGACGCGGACGACGCCGACCCGTGGGCGGACGCGTTCCCCTACTCGCGCGGCAGCATCCGGCTCACGCTGCCCGAACTGCGCGAATTCTTCGAGGAGTACATCGCCCTCCTCAACCGCTACAAGCGCCCCGACGCCGAGACCCCGCCGGACGCGCGCACCCTGCTCACCCGCTTCCTCGCCTTCCCCGCTCCCGCACGCGACACCAACATCCGCAACACACGAGAGGCCGACCCCTCATGATGCTGCGCTACGCCCTGAAGACCGTCCGAGCCCGGAAGGCAGGCTTCGCAGGCGCCTTCGTCGCGTTGATGTGCGCGGCCGCCCTGATCACCGCGTGCGGCACCCTCCTGGAGACAGGGCTGCGGGGCGCCATCCGTACCGAGCGCTATGCCGCGGCTCCGGTCGTGGTCTTCGCCGACCAGAACGTCCACCAGACCACCGTCAAGCACAAGAAGGGCAAGACCAAGGTCAAGCACAAGGCCAAACCAATCGCCGAACGCGCCTGGCTCCCCGCAGACCTCGAGCGCAGGCTGGCCACCACCCCCGGTGTCGCCCGCGTGATCCCCGAACTCACCTTCCTCGCAGAACCGTTGACCCCGGACGGCACCCCGGCCGCCGGCGACAGGCCCGCCTATGGGCACGCCTGGGAGTCCGCCGGGCTGACCCCTTACCGCCTCACCGCGGGCACCGCTCCCGCAGCCGCCACCGATGTGGTCGTCGACAGCGACCTCGCCGCCGACGCCCACCTCGCACCCGGCGACCGGCTCACCGTCCAGTCGACCCAGGCACCGCGCACCTACCGCGTCTCCGGTATCGCTTCCCCCTCCCCCTCCCCCTCCCCCTCCCCCACCCCGTCCCCCGCCCCCACCGCCGTACGCCATCAGAGCGCCCTCTTCTTCTCCGCCGCCGAGGCACGCCGGCTCGCCGCGCACCCCGGGCAGGTCACCGCGTTCGGCGTGGTCCCCGAGGCGGGCATCGAGCCGGGCCGGCTCCGGGACGCCGTGGCCACGGCGCTGCACGGCACCGGTGCCCAGGTCAGCATCGGTGACGCCCGTGGTCCGGTCGAGTTCCTGGACGCCGCCGCGGCCCGCACCAAGCTGGTCAGCATCGGCGGAGCGATGGGCGGCACCTCGCTGCTCGTCGCGGTTCTCGTCGTCGTCGGGACGTTCGCGCTCTCCGTCCAGCAGCGACAGCGTGAACTCGCCCTGCTGCGTGCCGTCGCCGCCACCTCAGGGCAGATCCGCAGGCTCCTCGGACGCGAGGCCCTGATCGTGGGGTCGGCCGCGGGCGCGGCCGGAGCCCTCCTCGGACTGCCCCTGGGCGGCTGGCTGCACGGCAGGTTCGTCGCCCTGGGCGCTGTGCCCGCCACGCTTCAGCACACCGTGAGTGTGTTCCCGCCGCTGGCCGCCGTGGCCGTGACCCTGATCGGTGCCTGGGCCGCCGCACGGATCGCCTCCCGCCGGGTGGCCCGGATCCGCCCGGCCGAGGCGCTCGCCGAGGCTCGTACGGAGCGCACCCGCCCTGCCTGGGGCCGCATCCTGGCAGGTCTGCTGCTGCTCGCCGGTGGCGTGGTCCTCGTCGCCGTGCTGAGCGTCCTGCGCACCGAGCCCGCGTCGACGCCCGTGACGTTCCTCGCTGTCGTCGTGCTCTCCACCTCCGTCGCACTGCTCGGACCGCTCCTGGTCAAGGCGGCCGTTCTTCTGCTGTCGCGCCCACTGCGCCTGACCGGTCCCGCCGGCAGGCTCGCCACCGCCAACCTGCGCGGCAACGCCGTCCGCATGGCCTCCGTCGTCACCCCTCTCACCCTGTTCATCGGTATGACCTGCACGGTGCTGTTCGTGCAGCCCACCCTCGGCGACGCGGCCCGCGCCCAGGTTCGCGACGGCGTCCGCGCCGACTGGGTCGTCGCCTCCCAGGGGCCTGGCGTCCCGAGCGCCGCGGCACGCCGACTCCGTACGCAGCACGAGGTCGTCACCGAACTGGTCCGCACCACCGTCCGGGTCGGACTCGACAAGTACGCGGCCCAGGGCGTCACTCCGGCCGGTCTCACCCGGACCTGGGATCCGGATGTCACCGCCGGCTCGCTCGACAAGCTCACCGAGCGCACCGTCGCCGTCAGCGAACTGGCCGCGGACCAGCTGCACTTGGCACCGGGAAGAACCCTGAAGCTTACGCTCGGCGACGGCACGCCCGCCACGCTCACCGTCGCCGCGGTCTACGCGAGGGGTCTCGGCTTCGGAGACCTCACCTTCGCGCACGACCTGGTCGCACGACACGTCGACAACCCTCTCTCCTCCTCCCTCCTCGTCAGCACGGCCCGTACACAGACACAACTCTCGACTACGCTGCGTGAGTTCCCGGGACTCGCGGTGATTTCTCCGGCCGCCGCCGACTCGGTGCAGGCCGAGCGGCAGCAGACGAACGCCGAGGTCAATCTCCTGGCCATGGGACTCGTCCTGGCGTTCACCGCCATCGCCGTGGTCAACACGCTCGCCATGTCGGTCTCCGAACGCGTCCGGGAGTTCGCGCTGCTGCGCCTCGCGGGGGCGACCCGCCGTCAGGTACTGCGGATGCTGCGGACCGAAGCCCTGTCGGTCCTGCTGCTGGCCGCAGCCCTCGGCAGTGCCGTCGCCCTGGCCGTCCTGACCGCGTTCAGCGTCGGCATGACCGGCCGGGCGGGGCCGGCGGTCGTACCGCTCGCCTACGCCACCGTGGTCGCCGGGGCGGGACTGCTCGCCCTCGTCGCCACGGCAGTGCCGGGACGCGTGGCGCTCAGGCCGCGCCCGGTGACGGTCGCGACGGCCAGGGACTGACCGATGGCCAGGGACTGACGCTTCCCCCGCCTGGCTACGGCGTCACGGGGAGGCCTGCAGCCTTCCACGCCTGGAAACCGCCGACCAGGTCGGTGGTCCGGTGCAGCCCCAGTTGGCGCAGCGACGCGACGGCCAGGCTCGACGCGTAACCCTCGTTGCAGATCACGACCGTCCGCACCTCGTGGCTCGTGGCCTCGGGGAGGCGATGACTGCCCTGGGGGTCGAGGCGCCACTCCAGCTCGTTGCGCTCGACGATCAGGGCGCCGGGGATCAGACCGTCCCGCCCGCGCAGGGCCTCGTACCGGATGTCGACGAGCAGGGCGTCACCCGCGCGGGCCGCCTCGTACGCCTCTCGTGCCTCCACGCGCGTGTACCCCGCCCGGACTCGTTCGAGCAACTCGTCTATGCCGGGTGGCTCTTCGCCGCTCGGGCGTTCCGGCCGGGGTGTGCTCGCGCCGCTCACTGCCAGTCCTCCGGACGCTCGACCTGCTCCAGTCGCAGCACCTGTCCGGTACGGCTGTAGCGGCGGATGCGCGGCAGCGGCGGGTAGTAGGCGTGGACGGAGATCGCGTGTTCCTCGGCGGACTCGTTGAGGACCTCGTGGACGTGGTGATGTCCGAAGGAGCGGCCCCGGCCGGCCGGCAGCGTGCGAGACCGGTCCACGCCCTCGGTCAGCTCCAGGGTCTTCCAGCCGTCGCTGGGCAGCCGCGCGGCGAGCGAGTACTCCTTCAGTTCGCCCTGCGCGGTCAGAAAGGCGCCCACCGAGTCGGCGTGGTCGTGCCAGCCGGTGCCCGTGCCGGGCGGCCAGCCGATCAGCCAGGCCTCGCTGCCGCCGGGGCCTTCCAGGCGCACCCAGGTGCGGCCCTCGGGGTCGAGGGGGAGCGAGGAGATCAGCTCGGCGTCGGTCGCGGTGCGCCGGACGAAGTCGAGGAGCTCCGCCTGCGTGGGCGCGGCGGCGGTGACGGCGGTGGGAAGGGAGGGAGAGACAGACACGGATACCGTCCTGGGAACGTTCGCGGGGAGCGTGCGGCTGAGCACGAGCGCTGGTGCGCATCGGCGGCGCGCGCCGGAGAAAGGGGGTGCGAATTCAGCAGGACGGGCGACACACGCAGCCCGCATAGCGGACGAGGTCCATATGGACCCTCCGCCACAGGCGCACACAGGTGTCGGTCACGATCCGGAGTACACCATGGCGGTGCGACCCGGTCAACTCGCTGTCACCATGTGGACCGCACAGTGACAGCGAGGCGCTCGCGCGGGTCGGCGTGCGAGTGACGTCGTCCGCCGCCCGTGCCGTCACTTGGCCGCCGAGCCCGCCGTGGCCTCCGCCGCGGATGCCTCCGGTGTCCCCGCCGGACCGCCGACCGCGGCCTCCGCCGCCGCGTACAGATCGGCCGCGCGCACCCCGTTGAGCGCGGTGACCAGATGGCCGTCGGGCCGGATCAGCAGGACGGTGTGGGCGGCCGCCCCGGGGTAGCTCTCCGCCACCAGCAGCTCGGCCGGGCTGGGCAGGGCCGTCACCGCGGCGGCGAGCCGGGGCATGACGCCGGCGCTCACCCAGTGCCTGCGTTCCCACACGCCCGTGCCCGGCGCGATCAGCAGTACGAGAAGCGCGCCGCGTCCGAGACGGTCGCGCAGCCGTACGAAGGTGCCGTCCTCCGCGGTCACGCGGACGTCCTCGACCGGGGCGCCGGGAGCCGTGTCCACCGGCACCTCCGCCTCCAGATGCCGGGGCGCGAGCGGGGAGTCGCCGTACGTGCCCGGCGCGCCCAGCGGGCCGCGCCCCAGATGGCCCTCGGTGAGCAGCACGTCGTGGCCGCGGACCGCGCCGGGGACGTAGGCCCTTATGCCGGCGCCGCCGCGCAGCAGCGGGAGCGCCTGGTCGGCGGCGCGCAGCCGGGCGGCGACGGCCGCGCGCCGCTCCGCCTGGTAGCTGTCGAGCAGGGCCTCGTGCGGCCCGTGGTGCCAGGCCAGGGCCAGCTTCCAGGCGAGGTTGTCGGCGTCCCGCAGGCCTTCGTCGAGGCCTTGGGTGCCGAGCGCGCCGAGGAGATGCGCGGCGTCCCCGGCGAGGAAGATCCGCCCCACGCGCCAGCGGCGGGCCAGCCGGTGGTGCACGGTGTGCACGCCGGTGTCCAGCAGTTCGTACGGGGGTGTGGTGCCGTTGCTCCAGCCCGCGAGGGTCTCGCGGATGCGGGCGACGAGCAGTTCGGGCGTGACGAGGTCCTTGCCGGGCGGCAGCAGCCAGTCCAGGCGCCAGACGCCGTCCGGCAGCGGACGTCCGGTGACTTCCCCGGCGGAGGGACCGGACGTCCGCCACGGTGGCGTCCGATGGAGCAACGCCTCGTCGGCCCACGGAAGTTCCGTGCGCAGCGCGGCCACGGCGTGTCGTTCCACCGCCGTACGGCCGGGGAAGCGGATGTCGAGCAGTTTGCGGACCGTGGAGCGCGGGCCGTCGCAGCCGACCAGATGGCTGCCGCGCCACCAGGTGCCCTTGGGGCCACGGGTGTGCGCCGTGACACCGGAAGGTTCCTGCTCGACGCTGTCCAGCCGGCTGTCCACGGCGATCTTCACCAGGCGCTCGCCCTCGAGGGCGGCGCGCAGGGCGTTCGTCAGCACATGCTGGGCGATGTGCAGGGGAGCGGGGTCGTGGGCGTCGTCGAAAGTGATCTCACGGGTCACCTGCTTGCGCCGCATCGACCGCCATCCGGCCCAGTGCGCCCCGGCCGCGTCGAGGGGCGCCCCGGTCAGGCGCGCCAGGAGGGCGGCGGTGTCCTCGCGCAACACGACGGTGCGCGCGAGCCGCGGTTCGTCCTTGCCCGGTCCCTCGTCGAGGACCACGGACGGCACCTGCTGGCGGGCCAGCGCCAGGGCGAGCGTGAGCCCGACCGGCCCCGCTCCGACGATGATCACCGGGTCCACGGCGTGCTGCCCCCTGCCCGCGACGGTGTCCTCAGGGACGTAAGTGAACAAGAGGTAGGAGCAGGGTGCACGATCACAGAACGTATGCAACCCATTGCCGCTGCTTGCGTCAAGTGACGAAAGGCAGCGGCGCGCACGCCACTGCCTTTCGTACAGGTCACCCGACTTGAGCAGGCGTCAGATCGAGCCGCCCGCGCCGGTGCCGAACGTGCCGCCGACCTCGGCCGCGTTCAGGTCGTCGATCTTCTCGACGCCGAGGACCGCGCCCGTGCTGCGCTTGCTGCGCCGCAGGCGGCGCTCCAGCCAGCTCGCGAAGCTGGTCAGGATGAAGTTCAGGACGATGAACATGACCGAGACCACGATGAAGCTCGGGATCACGTTGGCGTAGTTGGCCGCGAGCGTGCCGCGCGAGTTGAGCAGCTCGGTGAAGCCGATCATCACACCGCCGAGCGCGGTGTCCTTCACGATGACCACGAGCTGGCTGACGATCGCCGGGAGCATCGCGGTGACCGCCTGCGGGAGCAGGATGCTGCTCATCGTCTGCCCCTTGCGCAGACCGATGGCGTAGGCGGCCTCCGTCTGCCCCTTGGGGAGCGACAGGATGCCGGCCCGGACGACCTCGGCGAGGACCGAGGCGTTGTAGAGCACCAGGCCGGTGACGACGGCGTAGAGTGGCCGGTCCTCGCTGGTGACGCCCGTGGAGCGCGAGTAGAACTCGTTTGCGAACAGCATGAGCAGCAGCACCGGGATGGACCGGAAGAACTCGACCACCGTGCCGGCCACGGTCCGCACCCACCGGTGGTCGGACAGGCGTGCGATGCCGAAGACGGCGCCCAGGGGAAGGGCGATCACCATGGCGAGGGCCGCGGCCTTCAGAGTGTTGGCGAGGCCGGGGAGCAGATACGTAGTCCAGGCCTCGGACTCGGTGAACGGCTTCCACAGGGCGGAGGTGAGCTGGTCCTTCTCGTCCATCTTCTGCCACACCCACCACATGAACAGGGCGAGGAGGACGAAGAAGACGACCGAGAGGACGAGGTTGCGCCGCTGGGCGCGGGGGCCGGGAGTGTCATAGAGGACCGAGCTCATCGCTTCACCGCCAGTCGCTTGCTGAGCCAGCCCAGGATGAGGCCGGTCGGCAGGGTCAGTACCACGAACCCGAACGCGAAGACCGCGCCGATGAGCAGCGTCTGCGCTTCGTTCTCGATCATCGTCTTCATCAGATAGGCGGCCTCGGCGACGCCGATGGCGGCAGCCACCGTGGTGTTCTTGGTCAGTGCGATCAGGACGTTCGCCAGCGGTCCGATGACCGAGCGGAAGGCCTGCGGCAGGACGATGAGCGTGAGGGTCTGGCTGAAGGTCAGCCCGATGGCCCGGGCCGCCTCCGCCTGCCCCATGGGCACCGTGTTGATGCCGGAGCGGATCGCCTCGCACACGAAGGCCGCGGTGTAGGCGACCAGGCCGAGAACGGCCAGCCGGAAGCCCTGGACGTCGAAGTCCTCGGCGCCCAGGGTCATGCCGAAGACGTCGGCGAGGCCGAGCGAGCTGAAGAGGATGATGACCGTCAGGGGGATGTTCCGGACGATGTTGACGTAGGCGGTGGCGAACCCGCGCATCAGCGGGACCGGGCTGACCCGCATCCCGGCCAGCAGGGTGCCCCAGATCAGGGAGCCCACGGCGGAGAGGGCGGTGAGCTTCACCGTCATCCAGAACGCCCCTAGGACGTCGTAACCTTCAAGAAAGTCGAACACGATCTCCCGCGCTTCCGGGTGGGTGGCGTATGAGGAGGGCGGGGCGCGTCGCCGCCGTGATCGCGACGGACGGCGGCGCGCCGCAGGAACCCCGCGTGGCTGGACGGTGCTTACGACGCGTTCGGGACGATGACGCCGATCTTCGGGGCGGGCTCGTTCTTGTAGTTCGCCGGGCCGAAGTTGGCCTCGACGGCCTTCTGCCAGGAGCCGTCGCTGACCATCTTCTCCAGCGCCGTGTTGATCTTGTCCAGGGTCGCGGTGTCGCCCTTCTTGAGGCCGACGCCGTAGTTCTCGTTGCTGAGCTTCAGGCCCGCGAGCTTGAACTTGCCCTTGTACTGCTCCTGCGAGGCGAAGCCGGCCAGGATCGAGTCGTCGGTGGTGACCGCGTCCACGGCGCCGCTCTGCAGACCGGCGATGCACTCCGAGTAGGAGCTCAGCTCCTTGAGGTTCGCCTTCGGGGCGATCGTGTCGTGGATGTTCTGCGCCGAGGTGGAGCCGGTCACGGAACACAGCTTCTTGCCGTTGAGGTCCTCGGCCTTGCTGATCGTCGAGTCCGACTTGAGCAGCAGGTCCTGGTGGGCCAGCAGGTACGGGCCGGCGAAGTCGACCTTCGCCTTGCGCTTGTCGTTGATCGAGTAGGTGGCCGCGATGAACTTCACGTCCCCGCGCTCGATGGCGTTCTCGCGGTCGGCGCTCTTGGTCTCGACGAACTCGATCTGGTCCGGCTCGTAGCCGAGCTCTTTGGCGACGTACGTGGCGACGTCCACGTCGAAGCCGGCGAAGGACCCGTCGGGCTTCTTCAGGCCGAGGCCGGGCTGGTCGTACTTGATGCCGATCTTGATCTTCCCGCCGCTGCCGCTCCCGCTGCTGGAGGCGCTGCTGCTCGCGTCGTCCTTGTCGTCGCTGCCGCACGCGGTGGCGGTCAGGGCGAGAACGAGGGCTGCGGCAGAGACGGCGGTGACCTTGCGAAGCTTCATGAGGAACTTCCTTAGAAGAGTGATGAAGGACTGCGGGCGGTGCGGAATTCCGTCAGTGGTGCAGGATCTTCGACAGGAAGTCCTTGGCACGGTCGCTGCGCGGATTGCTGAAGAACTGATCGGGCGCAGCCTCTTCGACGATGCGTCCGTCGGCCATGAACACCACGCGGTTTGCAGCCGATCGTGCGAAACCCATCTCGTGGGTGACGACGATCATGGTCATGCCGTCCCGGGCCAGCTGCTGCATGACCTCGAGGACCTCGTTGATCATCTCCGGGTCCAGGGCCGAGGTCGGCTCGTCGAAGAGCATGACCTTCGGGTCCATCGCCAGCGCCCGCGCGATGGCGACGCGCTGCTGCTGGCCGCCGGAGAGCTGCGCCGGGTACTTGTCGGCCTGGGTGCCCACGCCGACCCGGTCGAGGAGGGCGCGGGCCTTCTCCTCGGCCGCCTTCTTGTCGGCCTTGCGGACCTTGATCTGGCCGAGCATCACGTTCTCGAGAACGGTCTTGTGCGCGAACAGGTTGAACGACTGGAACACCATGCCGACGTCGGCGCGCAGCCGGGCAAGTGCCTTGCCCTCCTGGGGAAGCGGCTTGCCGTCGATCGCGATGGTGCCCTCGTCGATCGTCTCCAGTCGGTTGATGGTGCGGCACAGGGTCGACTTACCGGACCCGGAGGGTCCGATGACCACGACGACCTCGCCGCGGTCGATCGTGAGGTCGATGTCCTGGAGAACGTGCAACGCGCCGAAGTGCTTGTTGACGCTCTTCAGGACGACCAGTTCACCGCTCGCGACCGCGTCTTGCTTGGTCACCGATACTTCGGTCATCGCTCGGGGGCTCCGTCCTCCTCGGTTTCGGAGGACAGTAGTGACCAGCCACGACCAGCGTCATTACATCTGAGGGGAATCTGAGCATCACGATCCGATAGCAATCGGACACGTGTCGTAGCACTTGTGACCTGCGTGCGTATCGGGCGAGTAACGGAAGGCGAGCGCAACCGGAACTCTCTTGACTGCGTCCTCGTACATCAGCGTGACTGCCATGATGCACACACGCGTGTGCCCGGGTTTTTTCCGTCACCGAGAACCGTACGCCCGTTTTAGTGAGTCAGACCGTATGCCCGATGAACCGAAGGAGGCCGGGATGAGACTGCTGCTCGTCGAGGACGACAACCATGTCGCCGCTGCCCTGTCCGCGGTCCTCAAGCGGCACGGTTTCGACGTCACACACGCGCGTAGCGGCGAGGAAGCGCTCCAGGCGCTCGTCCCGGAGGGCCCCGGCTTCGGGGTCGTGCTGCTCGACCTGGGCCTGCCCGACCAGGACGGATACGAGGTCTGCGGCAAGATCCGCAAGCGCACCGCCACGCCGGTGATCATGGTGACCGCCCGCTCCGACGTCCGCTCCCGCATCCACGGCCTCAACATGGGGGCCGACGACTACGTGGTGAAGCCGTACGACACCGGGGAGCTGCTCGCCCGGATCCACGCCGTCAGCCGCCGCACCGTCCACGAGGACCAGGCCGCCGGCGGTGAGAGCGCGCTGCGCCTGGGCGCCGTGCACATCGAGCTGCCCACCCGGCGCGTCACGGTGGACGGCGCGGTGGTCCAGCTCACCCGCAAGGAGTTCGACCTCCTGGCGCTGCTCGCCCAGCGCCCCGGGGTCGTCTTCCGCCGGGAGCAGATCATCAGCGAGGTGTGGCGCACCAGCTGGGAGGGGACCGGGCGCACCCTGGAGGTGCACGTGGCCTCCCTGCGCGCCAAGCTGCGCATGCCCGCGCTGATCGAGACCGTGCGCGGCGTCGGCTACCGGCTCGTCGCGCCGGCCGCGTAGCGGGGACCGTAGTTGCACAAACGTCTCCTGCCGCTGCTCATCGTCCTGATGGCCGCCGTGCTGCTGGCCCTCGGGGTGCCGCTCGCCGTCAGCGTGGCGGGCGCCCAGCAGCAGAACGTGGTCGTCGACCGCATCGACGACACCGCGCGCTTCGCGGCGCTCGCCCAGTTCGTCAGCCTCTCTTCGAGCACCGGCGACGACGCGTCGGCGTCCACGAACGAGCGACGCGAGACGCTCAGGCGGGAGCTCGACAGCTACTACGACGTCTACGGCATTCGGGCCGGAGTCTTCTACGGCACCGACACGCCCATGGCTCATGCTCCGCGCGACTGGTACCTCCCTGAATCGGGCGAGGTGCGGGACGCGTTCGAGGAGGCGCTGCTCAGCCGGCGCAGCCACGATCCCCAGCAGGTGTGGCCGTGGCAGCGCAACCGGCTCGTCGTGGCGTCGCCGGTCATCCGGGACGGCGATGTCGTCGCGGTCGTCGTCACCGACTCGCCCACCGGGCCGATGCGGTCGAGGATCCTGCACGGCTGGCTGGTCATCGGCGCCGGCGAGATCGCCGCGATGCTGCTCGCCATCGGCGCCGCCCTGCGGCTGACCGGCTGGGTGCTCAAGCCCGTGCGCGTCCTGGACACCACCACCCACTCGATCGCCAGCGGCCGTCTGAAGTCCCGGGTCGCGGTGGCCGGCGGACCGCCGGAACTGCGGCGGCTGGCCCGGTCGTTCAACGAGATGGCGGACAACGTCGAGGACGTGCTGGAACAGCAGCGCGCGTTCGTCGCCGACGCCTCGCACCAACTGCGCAACCCGCTCGCCGCACTGCTGCTGCGCATCGAACTGCTGGCCTACGAGCTCCCGGAGGGCAACGAGGAGATCGCCTCCGTCCAGAACGAGGGCAAACGCCTGGCCCAGGTCCTGGACGACCTGCTCGACCTGGCCCTGGCCGAGCACGCCGAGGCGCATCTGCGGGTCACCGACATCGGCGCGCTGGCCGCCGAGCGCGTCGCCGCCTGGGCGCCCACCGCCGAGGCCAAGGGCGTCCGACTGGTGGGCGACTGCCCGCCCACCACGGCCTGGGCCGACCCGGTGACGCTGTCCAGCGCGCTGGACGCCGTGATCGACAACGCGGTGAAGTTCACTCCGGAGGGGGAGAGCGTCGAGGTCACCGTCGCCGCCGACGGCGAGACCTCGACGATCGTCGTCACCGACAACGGTCCGGGGCTGACCGACGAGGAGCTCACGCGCGTGGGCGACCGCTTCTGGCGCAGCGGCCGCCACCAGAACATCAAGGGCTCGGGCCTGGGCCTGTCCATCTCCCGGGCCCTGCTCGCGGCGGGCGGCGGCTCCCTCACGTACGACCACCACGAGCCCAGCGGACTGACGGCGACGGTGACGGTGCCCAGGTCGCCCGCGTCGTAGCCGCCTGGCGTCCTACGGCTCTCCAGGGCCGGCTGCCGCTTGCCAGGTCCGGCTAGGGCTTGACCGAGCGGTAGTAGCGCCGGGCGCCCTCGTGCAGCTTCAGGGGGTCGGTGTAGATGGCCGTGCGCAGGTCGACCAGCTGCGCGGAGTGCACATGCGCGCCGATGCCGTCGCGGCTCTTGATCACGGTCCGGGTCAGCCACTCGGTGAGCCGAGGCGCCATGTCCGTACGGGTCATCAGGAGGTTGGACACCGCTATCGTCGCGACGGTCGAGCCGTTCTGGATGGTGGGGTAGGCGGACTCGGGCATGTTCGTGGCCCGGTAGTAGCCGGTGGAACCGTCCAGGTCGTGCATCTTGGCGACAAGGTCGGGACCGATCGGCACGAACCGGAAGGTGAAGCTGTCGGCCAGTTTCTCCAGCCCCGCCGTCGGCACGCCGCCGGACCAGAAGAACGCGTCGATCTTGCCCTGTTTCAGCTGCTCGGGGCCGGTGTCGATGCCCATCGACTCGGCCTTGATGTCCTTCGCCGGGTCCAGACCGGCCGCCTTGAGCACCCGCTCGGCGATCAGCCGCACCCCCGAGCGCGGCAGCCCGGTCGCCACGTTCTTGCCCCGCAGGTCCGCGACGGACCGCACGTCCGAGTCGCGCGGCACCACCAGCTGCACATAGTCGTCGTACAGACGGGCCACCCCGCGCAGTCGGGCGGCCGAACCCGGGTGCTGCGCCTCGTAGGTCTCCACGGCGTCGGCGGCGGCGATGGTGAAGTCCGCGTCGCCGGTCGCCACGCGCGCGACGTTCTCCTGCGAGCCGTTGCTGGTCGTCAGGTTCACGTCCAGGTCGGGCATGTCCTCGGCGAGCTCGGCGCGCAGCCGGCTGCCGTACTCGTAGTAGACGCCGCTGGTCGTGCCCGTGCTGAACGTGATCGAACCGCGCGGCGGCTCCTCGCCCAGCGGCAGCAGCCACCACAGCAGCAGCCCGAGGAGGACGGCGCCGACGGCCGTGCCCTGCAGAGCACGACGCCGGTCGATCCGGGAGAACACCTTGGACATGGGCGCGATCCTGCCAGCCGGAACGCGGTGCTGACCAGGGCGGGGCTCACAGGACCGGCTCGTGGGTCGGCCTGCGGAGCTGTTCAAGGACCGGACTGTCAGTGGTCGTCGTTACAGTCTGTGCATGAGTTCCTCGCCCGCCGACCTGGTCCGTGAATTCCACCGCGCCTTCGGGCTCGACGCCCGCAGCACGCCTACGGAGGTGTCTGCCCCGCTCGCCGCGCACCGTGGGGAGCTGCTCGCCGAGGAGGCCGCGGAGGTCGCCGAGGTGGCGGTGAGCGGCCCGCTGGACCGGCTCGCCCACGAGCTGGCCGATGTCGTCTACGTCGCCTACGGCACGGCTCTGGTGCACGGGATCGATCTCGACGCGGTGCTCGCCGAGATCCACCGGGCCAACATGTCCAAGCTGGGCCCCGACGGCCAGGTCGCCCGCCGCGCCGACGGCAAGGTCCTCAAGGGGGAGCACTACGAGGCGCCGGACGTGTCCTCGGTGCTGCGCCGCCAGGGATGGATACCGGGCGGCGCAGCCTGAGGCCGGCGCGTCGGATTACGGCGTGCCGCCGCCCGCCAGCTTCCACTCGCGGTGCAGCGCGCCCAACGGGATGTCCCGCTGGAACACGGGCGTGCCGAAGACGGTCAGTTGCAGCCGCAGGGCGCCGCTGAGGTCGACACCGCCGTAGACGGCCCATGAGCCGTCGGCCTCGAACACGTCGTCGGTGCCGGTGACCGTGCCGGTGCCCTCGCCGCGGACGTAGGGCGCGAGGTCGGCGACGACGCCGACGCTGCCGTACAGGCCGACCGAGGCCTGGGCCCCGAGGGCCGCCTTGACGCTGCCGGCGGTGGTGACGGACGTGCGCACCGGAGTGCTCTTCATCTCCGAGGCGCTGACGGGCGTCCAGCCCTGGCCCAGGCCGAAGGTGCCGCCCGCCTTGAAGTCGCCTTCGAGGCTCTGTTCCACGTCGACGGTGATCCTGCCGTCGCCGCTGATCTCGACGTAGCAGGTCAGGTCGAGGTTGACGACGACGGGGACAGGGCCGACCTGGAGAACCGGATCGGCGTGCAGGGTGGCGAACGGGATCCGCACCGGGGTGGCCGAGGCGCCGGCGCGGCCTTCGAGGGACCAGCCGGAGGTCCAGTCGCCGGAGACGCCCAGGTAGGCCGAGGCGGGTGCGACGTCGGCGCCCTCACCGCCGTAACGGAAGTCGACCTGCGGGGCGACCTGCACAAAACCGGAGACGGAGGCGGTCGCCGAGGCCGACTCGTTCCCGACGGTCGGCAGGTCGGCGCGTACGTCGAGCCGCAGGCTGCCGAGCGGAACCGTCGCTCCCTCGGGACCGACGTGGACGTCATCCGTCCGCGACCAGGAGACGTCGACGTCGGGCAGCAGCTTGTCGATGTCGAAGGAGGCCGGGTCGACCGGCACGCTGCCCTTGGCGGTGTCGTCCCCGAGCAGGGCGTTGAGCTGGGCGGGCTCGGTCTGCACCGCCGTGCCCTCGGCGGTCTCGCCGATCACCTTCGTGACCTCGGCGAGGAGGCCGTTCGGCGCACCGGGCGCGGGCGCGCTGGCGATGACATCGCCCACCGCCGTGCGGTGCGGAACTTCCGACGCGGTCGGGGAGGGCGCCGCGGGGGAACTCGCGCCGCCTGCGCCGTCGTTGGAGGAAGTGCCGGAGGAGGTGGCGGAGGCGGAGGCGGTGTCGGAGGGCGTCCCGGAGGAGGCGTCGGAGGAGATGACGGCTCGCCCGGTCTTGCTGTCGTACGAGTTGATGCTGAGCTTCGTCCGGCGGGCCTCGCCGTCGGCGTCACCGGGACGGGCCGCGGCGGTCGCGGCGCCGCCGGCGGGTGCGGCCGCCACCGCGAGCGAGCGGTCGGCGGAGGAGGCGGAGGTCTCCGCGTCCGTCTGACGGCCGGCTGACGAGGAAGGGGGCTCGGCCTGGGAGGAGGGGGAGGAGCAGCCCGCGGCGAGAAGGAGAGCGGATGCGGCTAAGGCGGGCATGAGGGCACGGGTGTGCCTCGTGCGTCTGCGCAAGGTCAGTCCTGACGTGGGGGTGGGAAAGCAAGGAGAGACCGGCCGGACAGGCAGTTTCCTACCGGCAGGTAACTAGGCATGAGCATGCCATGCTGCTCTCCTTGGCCTTTCACGATTCCCCCACGCGGCAATGTGACGTACGCCATGCGCTGCGGCGGGTCGCCCGAGTGCGGTCCGCGCGCCCCACGACACCCCCCTCGCCCACCGCCGTCACGGCCTGCGCTCGCCGCCTGCCTGCGCCGGGATCAGCGCCCGCGACTCAGCCGCCCCGCCGCCGTCAGCGCCTGCGCCGCTCAGCGGCCGCGTCTCAGTCGCCCACCCGTGTCGGCGGCAACGCCTCGGGCAACTGCTCCGGATGGTCGCTGCCCTGCGGTGCCCGGCGACGGGCCCAGCGAGCCGCCAACGGTTCCGTGTAGCGGGCGGTGATCGGGCCCGCGACGACCAGGATCAGGACGTACGCCGTCGCCAGCGGACCCAGTGACGGCTCGATTCCGGCGGTGACGGCCAGTCCGGCGATGACGATCGAGAACTCCCCGCGCGCCACCAGCGCGCCGCCCGTCCGCCAGCGCCCCTTGACCGAGATCCCGGCCCGCCGGGCCGCCCAGTAGCCGGTGGCGATCTTCGTCGCGGCGGTCACGACCGCCAGCGCGAGGGCGGGCAGCAGGACGGGAGGGATGCTCGCCGGGTCGGTGTGCAGCCCGAAGAAGACGAAGAAGACCGCGGCGAACAGATCCCGCAGCGGGCTCAGCAGGGTGTGCGCGCCCTCAGCGACCTCCCCGGACAGCGCGATGCCCACCAGGAACGCCCCCACCGCCGCCGACACCTGGAGCTGCTGCGCCACGCCCGCGACCAGGATCGTCAGCCCCAGCACGACGAGGAGCAGCTTCTCCGGGTCGTCGCTCGACACGAAACGGGAGATGACCCGGCCGTACCGCACCGCCGCGAACAGCACGAGCCCCGCGACGCCCAGTGCGATCGCCACGGTCACGCTGCCGGCCGCCAGCCCCACGCCGGCCACCAGGGCGGTGACGACGGGCAGGTAGACCGCCATGGCCAGGTCCTCCAGGACCAGCACGCTCAGGATCACCGGAGTCTCCCGGTTGCCGACGCGGCCCAGATCGCCCAGCACCTTGGCGATCACCCCGGACGACGAGATCCAGGTGACGCCCGCCAGCACCACGGCCGCCACCGGCCCCCAGCCCAGCAGCAGCGCGGCGGCCGCGCCCGGCACGGCGTTGAGGGCGCAGTCGACGAGGCCGGCCGGATAGTGGGACTTGAGGTTGGAGACGAGATCGCTCGCCGTGTACTCCAGGCCGAGCATCAGCAGCAACAGGATGACGCCGATCTCGGCGCCGATGGCCACGAACTCCTCGCTCGCGCCGAGGGGCAGCAGCCCTCCCTCGCCGAAGGCCAGACCGGCCAGCAGATACAGCGGGATCGGCGAGAGCCGGAAACGGGCGGCGAATCGGCCGAGCAGGCCGAGGCCGAGGATGATGGAACCGAACTCGATCAGCAGGACTGCGGAGTGCACCGGATCACTCCCGACCGAGTATCGCCGCGGCCGCGTCCACGCCTTCGCGGGTGCCGATGACGATGAGGGTGTCGCCGCCCGCAAGCCGGAAGTCGGGCGTCGGGGACGGAATCGCCTCGGCCCGGCGCAGCACCGCCACGATCGAGGCGCCGGTCTCCGTGCGCATCCGGGTGTCGCCCAGCAGCCGCCCGTTCCAGCGCGAGGTGGTCGCCACCTCGATCCGCTCGGCGACCAGGCCGAGGTCCGTGGTGTAGAGCAGGCTCGGGCTGTGATGGGAGGGCATCAGCGCGTCGATCAGGGCATCGGCCTCGGTGCCGGTCAGCCGCAGCGACTGGGCGCAGGAGTCGGGGTCGTCGGCCCGGTACACGCTGAACGTGCGGGCGCCGTCGCGGTGGGCCACCACGGACAGATGGCGCTGCTCCCGCGTCACGAGGTCGTACTGGACTCCGATGCCTGGCAGCGGTGTCGTCCGGAGGCGTGGAGCAGACACGTTTCTTCCCCTTGCTGATCGTGTGCCGGTCGTGCCGGTCGTGCGGTCGTGCCGGTTGCGCGGGCCGTGCCGACGGCGTCGGCCGTACCGATGGTGTCGGTCGTGCCGATCGTTCCTGTGACGTCTTCGACGTGTATTCGACGTGTCCTCGACGCGTTCTTCGACGGCTTCGACGACCGCCCGGAGCCGCCATGCTGCCATCCACCCGTACGGTGACGACATGGGTGTCGTGACGGATGGACAGGGCCGACGGTGGTCGAAGAGGCTGGTCACGGCGGTGCTATGGCAAGAGGGAGAGAACGGGAGAGGAGGAGCCGCGCACGTGTCGTTGTTCTGGCGGATCTTCGTCCTCAACGCCTTCGGCCTGGTCGTGGCGGCCGCGCTGCTGCTGGGCCCGGTCACCGTCTCCACGCCGATACTGCCGGGCGAGGTGCTCGTCGTGGTGGCGGGCCTGGCCGCGCTGCTGACCGTCAACGCGGTCGTCCTGCGCGTCGGACTGGCCCCGCTGGGGCGGCTGGGCCGGGCCATGGCCGACGCCGACCTGCTGCACCCCGGGGTCCGTGCCGTGGTCTCGGGGCCGGTCGAGACGGCCGAGCTGATCACCACCTACAACGCCATGCTGGACCGGCTGGAGGCCGAGCGCGCGGCCAGCGCGGCCGGGGCGCTGTCCGCGCAGGAGCGCGAGCGCCACCGCATCGCCCGTGAACTGCACGACGAGGTCGGCCAGACCCTGACCGCGGTGCTGCTCCAGCTCAAGCGCGTCGCCGACCGGGCCCCCGCGGACCTGCGCGAGGAACTGGGCCAGGCGCAGGAGGCCACCCGGTCCGGCCTCGACGAGATTCGCCGCATCGCCCGCCGACTGCGTCCCGGCGTCCTCGACGAACTCGGCCTGCTCAGCGCGCTGCGCTCCCTCGCGGCCGAGTTCACCACCCACGGACTGACCGTGCGCCACGACCTGCGCACCGGCCTGCCCCCGCTGACCGAGGAGACGGAACTCGTGCTCTACCGCGTGGCCCAGGAAGCTCTCACCAACACCGCCCGGCACTCCGGCGCCGACCGCGCCGAACTCCGCGTCCGCCCGGTCGCCGACGGCGTCGAACTCCTCGTCCGGGACAACGGCAGCGGCCTGGGCGCGGCGGCGGACGCGGGCGCCGGCATCCGGGGGATGCGCGAACGGGCCCTGCTGATCGGGGCGACCCTCACCCTGTCGTCGACGCCGGACGGCAGCGGCGGCGGGCCGAGGGGGACGGACGTACGGCTGCGGGCGAGGGCGCGCGCCGACCGACCGGACGCCGCCGCTCCGGGAGGCCACCGATGACGGACGGCACCGCGGCGACCTCCCCCGCTGCCCTACCCGCACCACCCACCCCGCCGACCCGCGTCCTCCTCGCCGACGACCACACACTCGTCCGCCGGGGAGTGCGGCTCATCCTGGACGGCGAGCCCGATCTGACGGTGGTCGCCGAGGCGGGCGACGGGGCCGAGGCGGTCGAGCGCGCCCGGGCCGGGGACATCGACCTGGCCGTCCTCGACGTGGCCATGCCCCGGATGACCGGTCTGCAGGCGGCCCGGGAACTCTCCCGCCGCCTCCCGGCCCTGCCCATCCTCATCCTGACCATGTACGACAACGAGCAGTACTTCTTCGAGGCTCTCAAGGCCGGCGCCGGCGGCTATGTCCTCAAGTCGGTCGCCGACCGGGACCTGGTCGAGGCCTGTCGGGCGGTCGTGCGCGACGAGCCGTTCATCTACCCGGGCGCCGAACGGGCCCTCGTCCGCTCGTACCTGGACCGGCTGCACCGCGGCGACGGCGTCGACGGACTGCCCGAGCGGCCCATCACCGAGCGCGAGGAGGAGATACTCAAGCTCGTGGCCGAGGGCCACACCTCCAGGGAGATCGGCGCGCTGCTCTACATCAGCGCCAAGACGGTCGAACGGCACCGCGCCAACCTCCTGCACAAGCTCGGCATGCGCGACCGCCTGGAGCTCACCCGCTATGCGATCCGCGCCGGTCTCGTGGACCCCTGAGGCCGGTCGGGGGCGCGTGCCACTGGTCGCGGAGACGGGCGCTCCGCGTGGAGCGCCTACCCTTGAGCCATGACCAGCAGCAGCGACCGGAGCCTCGCAGTGGACGTTCAAGCACCCAAGAGCTACGAAATCCGCACTTACGGGTGCCAGATGAACGTCCATGACTCCGAGCGATTGTCCGGGCTGCTCGAAGAGGCCGGGTACGTGCGCGCACCCGAGGGGTCGGACGGCGACGCGGACGTCGTCGTCTTCAACACCTGCGCGGTACGGGAGAACGCCGACAACCGGCTGTACGGCAACCTCGGCCGGCTCGCGCCGCGGAAGGCGAGCCGTCCCGGGATGCAGATCGCGGTCGGCGGCTGCCTCGCGCAGAAGGACCGCGACACCATCGTGAAGCGTGCGCCCTGGGTGGATGTTGTCTTCGGCACGCACAACATCGGCAAGCTTCCGGTCCTGCTGGAACGCGCGCGCGTGCAGGAAGAGGCGCAGGTCGAGATCGCCGAGTCGCTGGAGGCTTTCCCGTCCACGCTGCCGACGCGCCGCGAAAGCGCTTACGCGGCCTGGGTGTCGATCTCCGTCGGCTGCAACAACACGTGCACCTTCTGCATCGTCCCGGCCCTGCGCGGCAAGGAGAAGGACCGCCGCACCGGCGACATCCTCGCCGAGATCGAGGCGCTGGTCGGCGAGGGCGTCTCCGAGATCACCCTGCTCGGCCAGAACGTAAACGCTTACGGCAGCGACATCGGCGACCGTGAGGCGTTCAGCAAGCTGCTACGCGCGTGTGGCGCGATCGAGGGCCTGGAGCGCGTCCGCTTCACCTCGCCGCACCCGCGCGACTTCACCGACGACGTCATCGCCGCCATGGCCGAGACGCCCAACGTCATGCCGCAGCTGCACATGCCCATGCAGTCGGGCTCGGACACGGTCCTGAAGGCGATGCGCCGCTCGTACCGGCAGGAGCGCTACCTCGGGATCATCGAGAAGGTCCGCGCCGCCATCCCGCACGCGGCGATCACCACCGACATCATCGTGGGCTTCCCCGGCGAGACCGAGGAGGACTTCGAGCAGACCCTCCACGCGGTCCGCGAGGCCCGCTTCGCCCAGGCGTTCACGTTCCAGTACTCCAAGCGGCCCGGCACCCCCGCCGCGACCATGGAGAACCAGATCCCCAAGGAGGTCGTGCAGGCGCGCTACGAGCGTCTCGTCGCCCTTCAGGAGGAGATCTCCTGGGAGGAGAACAAGAAGCAGGTCGGCCGCACGCTGGAGCTCATGGTGGCCGAGGGCGAGGGCCGCAAGGACGGCGCCACCCACCGCCTCTCCGGCCGCGCCCCCGACAACCGCCTGGTCCACTTCACCAAGCCGGATCAGGAGGTCCGCCCCGGCGACGTCGTCGTCGTCGAGGTGACGTACGCGGCCCCGCACCACCTCCTGGCCGAGGGCGCCGTCCTGGAAGTGCGCCGCACGCGCGCGGGGGACGCCTGGGAGAAGCGCACGGCGGAGAAGGCGGCGAAGCCGGCCGGTGTGCTGCTCGGTCTGCCCAAGATCGGGGTGCCCGCCCCGCTTCCGGTCGCCACGGGCAGCGGCTGCGGCTGCGACTGACGCGTTCGGCGCGGCACCCCCAGTGGTCGCCCCGCAGGTCTCCTGCGGGGTTACCCTGCCGATCATGCTTGTCGCCGCAGCAGTCTGCCCCTGCCCGCCCCTTCTCGTGCCCGAGGTGGCCGCAGGCGCCGCTTTCGAGCTGGACGCCGCGCGTACGGCCTGCTCCGACGCGCTGGCCGTGCTGGCCGCCGCCAGGCCGGACCGGCTGGTGGTCGTCGGACCGGCCGAGCAGTCCGCACGCGGCCCGCATCCGGCCGGCGCCCGGGGTTCGTTCCGCGGCTTCGGAGTGGACCTCTCCGTGCGGCTCGGCCGCAGCGGCGAGGACACGGCGTCCCCGCGTGAGCTGCCGCCGTCCCTGGCCGTCGGCGCCTGGCTGCTGGAGCGGACCGGGTGGTCGGATGCCCCGATCGAGGGACTGGGCGTGGGCGAGCCGCTGACGACCGAGCGGTGTCTCGAGGCCGGCCGGGAGATCGCCGGAGCGGCGGGACGGGTCGCGTTGCTGGTGATGGGCGACGGCAGCGCATGCCGGACGCTGAAGGCGCCGGGCTATCTCGACGAGCGCGCGGCGCCGTTCGACGCGGAGGTCGCGCGGGCGCTCGGCGCGGCGGACGTGGCGGCGCTCAAGGCGCTGGACCCCGAACTGGCGTCCGAGCTCAAGGCCTCGGGCCGGGCGTCCTGGCAGGTGCTCGCAGGCGCGGCCGAGGACGCGGGGCTGACCGGCGTCCTGTTGTACGAGGACGCTCCGTACGGCGTGGGGTACGTCGTCGCGACCTGGTCGTAGAGCCGGGCCGGACCCGCTCTGTCGTGCCGCACGCGAGACGGCGGAGAGGCGACGCGACGGCTGAAACGGCAGATGGAAGGGCGGATGGAAGGGCGGATGAAACGGCGGACGGCCGCGAGCGTCTGCGCTTCGCGGCCGTCCGCCGTTTCACCCCTTCGGCGTCCGCTCAGGAAGCCGGCGGGGGCGGGCCGGGCGGAGTGAACGTGTCGCCGCCGCCTGCCGGCGGCTCCTTGTGCGCGATCCGGTCCATGGCGCCCTTGGCCTTGTCGGTGCCCGTGTGGATCCTGTCGCTGTACTTGCCCTTGGTCTTCTCGTCGACAACCTTCGCGGCTTTGTCGATACCGTGCTGAACCTTGTCCCCGTGCTGTTGCGCGAGGTCAGAGACCTTGCCCTTGGCCGGGGCGAGCCTGGCCTTCAAATTGTCCAAAAGACCCATGGGTCACCTTCCCTCGCGGGTGCGTCATGTGCGGGCGCCCTCGCCCGCCTCACTGTCGGCCGCTTCCTCGGCCGACTGCTGCCGGGGGATCTCGACGCCGTCGGACGTGGCGACCGGCTCGGCTGCCGTCCCCGTTCCCGTCACCGTCGCTGACTCTGTCTCCGTCGTGTCCCCGGCTTCGGCCGTCTCATGCCCGGCCTCGGCAGCCTGCTCCACCTCGGCTCCCTCCTCCGGGGTGCCGTCCGGCGTCGTACCGGACGGTGCCTCGGTGGCGGTCGCCTCCTCGGTCGCAGCCTCTTCAGAGGCCTTTGACCTTCGGAAAAGTCGCGCCAAAACGCCCATATCCACTCCATACGGTACTCGTGCGGGCGAAATCCCGCGTCGGCCGGTGCGTCCGATTGCGCCACCGGGGTCGCCGCCCCTGTGCAGGGCGACGGGAAACTCGCAACGGGCAACGACCTCGGACCGGCGTCGTCACGTAACTCGTTCGAGGGCGGGGGTCGAGGTTTGCGAGACTGGTGCCGTGAGCAGCGCACCCCCCGCCCCCCGCGTCATTGCCGTCGTCGGACCGACCGCGGCCGGAAAGTCCGATCTGGGCGTCTTCCTGGCCCGGCGACTCGGCGGCGAGGTCGTCAACGCCGACTCCATGCAGCTCTACCGAGGGATGGACATCGGCACCGCCAAGCTGACGCCCGAGGAACGCGGCGGCGTCCCGCACCACCTCCTGGACGTCTGGGACGTCACGGTCACCGCCTCCGTCGCCGAGTACCAGCGGCTGGCGCGCGCGAGGATCGACGCCCTGCTCGCCGAGGGCCGGTGGCCGGTTCTCGTCGGCGGCTCCGGGCTGTACGTCCGTGGCGCCGTCGACAACCTGGAGTTCCCCGGCACCGACCCCGAGGTCCGGGCCCGGCTCGAGGAGGAGCTCACGCTGCGCGGATCAGGCGCGCTGCACGCCCGGCTGGCCGCCGCCGACCCCGAGGCCGCGCACGCGATCCTGCCCGGCAACGGCCGCCGTATCGTCCGGGCCCTGGAGGTGATCGAGATCACCGGAAAGCCCTTCACGGCCAATCTGCCCGGCCATGACTCCGTCTACGACACCGTCCAGATCGGGGTCGACGTGGCCCGCCCCGAACTCGACGAGCGCATCGCCCGCCGCGTCGACCGGATGTGGGACGCGGGGCTCGTGGACGAGGTCCGCGCGCTGGAGGCGCAGGGCCTGCGCGAGGGGCGTACGGCGTCGCGCGCGCTCGGCTACCAGCAGGTTCTCTCGGCCCTCACCGGCCAGTGCACACAGGCCGAGGCGCGCGCCGAGACCGTCCGTGCCACCAAGCGCTTCGCGCGCCGTCAGGATTCCTGGTTCAGGCGCGATCCACGGGTGCACTGGTTGAGTGGGGCTGCGGCTGATCTCACAGAACTTCCGGAGCTCGCGCTGGCGTTGGTGGAACGACCGGTTACAGCCTGATCACGTCATGGCATCGGGACGCCCAGGCCGCCGTCCGGGCCTCCGACGCCGTGCCATCATCGAGCTTCGATCGACCAAGTGGAGTCCGAGTTGGGAGGGCGCGTGGCGATGGAGGCCGGCCCTCGCGACACCGCACAAGGCACCGAGCACGTCACCGCCGAGCGTGGTGAAGCGGAGCCCGAGGATGCCCGTCTGAGCCCCGACGGGCCGGACGAGGACGACACCGTGGGCGGGGTGACCGACGACGGTCCCGAGCCCGAGGAGATGTTCGCGGGCGGCCCCGAGGTCGAGGTCGAGCTGCGTCCGCAGCGCCGGCTCCGGATCTGGCAGCTCGCGCCCATCGTGGCGCTGGCCGCGATCGGCTCCCTGATGTTCGCCTTCCCGC
Source organism: Streptomyces sp. NPDC002623 (assembly GCF_053592635.1). NCBI lineage: Bacteria > Bacillati > Actinomycetota > Actinomycetes > Kitasatosporales > Streptomycetaceae > Streptomyces > Streptomyces sp. NPDC002623. Next base: position 56,892 of record NZ_JBSFWB010000001.1, read on the forward strand.
TCGCCTTCGACTTCGGCGACAGCGGGGCCATGATCGCCATGCTCGGGCTGCTGATCTGCTCCTGCGCGGCCGGCTGGGGGATGATGGCGGCCCGCCGCGTTGGTTACACGTGGCCCGGCCTGCCCCCGCGCGGCTCCGGTCGCCGGCCCGACTGGCGGGTCGTCCTGGCCTACGTCGTGATGGTCGCGGCGGTGGTGGCCCTGGCCGTCTGGCGGGTCGCCCGACTGCGCTGACGCCCCGTGCGTGCCACCCCGTACGATCGAGGGATGAGCACCCGGATCGCCTTCCTCAAGGGGCACGGCACCGAGAACGACTTCGTGATCGTCCCGGACCCCGAGAACGCCATCGACCTTCCCCCGGCCGCCGTCGCCGCCCTGTGCGACCGTCGCGCGGGCATCGGCGGTGACGGACTGCTGCACGTCGTGCGGTCGGCCGCGCACCCCGAGGCGAAGGACATGGCGGCCGAGGCGGAGTGGTTCATGGACTACCGCAACGGCGACGGCTCCGTCGCCGAGATGTGCGGCAACGGGGTCCGGGTCTTCGCGCGCTACCTCCAGCACGCCGGCCTCATCCCTGAGGGGGACCTCGCGGTCGCCACGCGCGGGGGCGTCAAGAGCGTGCACCTCGCCAAGGCCGGGGACGTCACCGTCGGCATGGGCAAGGCACGTCTCCCCGAAGGGGAGGTCACGGTGAGCGTCGACGGGCGCAGCTGGCCCGCCCGGAACGTGAACATGGGCAACCCGCACGCCGTCGCCTTCGTGGACGACCTCGCGCACGCGGGCGCGCTGTACGCCCCGCCGCCCTTCAGCCCCGCCTCCGCCTATCCGGACGGGGTCAACGTCGAGTTCGTCGTGGACCGAGGCCCGCGGCACGTCGCCCTGCGGGTGCACGAGCGCGGGTCCGGCGAGACCCGCTCGTGCGGCACGGGCGCGTGTGCCGTCGCCGTGGCGGCCGCGCGCCGGGACGGCGTCGACCCGGCGGTCACCGGGACGCCCGCCACGTACACCGTGGACGTGCCCGGCGGCCGCCTGGTGATCACCGAGCGGCCCGACGGCGAGATCGAGATGACCGGGCCCGCAGTGATCGTGGCCACAGGTGAGATCGATTCCGAGTGGCTGGAAACAGCCGCTCGCTGACGCGGCCACGGCTTGGCATCGGAGGCCTCGACGGCCCGACAGCGCACAGGAGCAGCCCCGGAGGACGGTCGCGGGTTCGAATCGACGACCGACTCCAGGTCAGGCGGCTCGAAACTGTAAACCCCTGATCCTTCGCTCGAATGGGTGATCCGTTTCACGCTCGGCGAGAGGCGGTCAGTCGGGCGTGATGGGCTCGGTAGCATCAAGCACCGGCCCGGACGGGGGACCGTTGACCAGTCCCCTGAGCCGTGTCCGCCCTGGGACACCCCGTCCGCCGGTCCACGCAGCCGGAGGTGCCCATGAGTGCGGAGGCCACGAACCCTGCGACCCCAGGCCCGGTAGTGCCTGCAGTGCCTGCAGCCCCCCGCAGGCGCAGTCGCCCCCGGATCGACCTGCGCCGCCTGGGCCGGGCCGCGTTGCTCGGCCCGGCCTCCCGCGGCCGGCTGCCCGACGCGATCGGCCATGTGGTCGAGGCCCACCGCGCCCACTACCCCGACGCCGACCTGCAACCGCTGCACCGCGCCTACGTGCTCGCCGAGTCCTCGCACCGCGGCCAGATGCGCAAGAGCGGCGAGCCCTACATCACCCACCCGCTCGCCGTGACGCTGATCCTCGCCGAACTCGGCGCAGAGACCACGACCTTGACGGCGTCTCTGCTCCACGACACCGTCGAGGACACCGATGTGACCCTCGATCAGGTCGGCGAGCAGTTCGGCGCCGAGGTGCGCTATATCGTCGACGGCGTCACGAAGTTGGAGAAGGTCGACTACGGGGCGGCCGCCGAACCCGAGACCTTCCGCAAGATGCTCGTCGCCACCGGCAACGACGTCCGCGTGATGTCGATCAAACTCGCCGACCGGCTGCACAACATGCGCACCCTCGGCGTGATGCGCCCCGAGAAGCAGGAACGCATCGCCAAGGTGACCCGGGACGTCCTCATCCCGCTCGCCGAACGCCTCGGCGTCCAGGCCCTCAAGACCGAACTGGAAGACCTCGTCTTCGCGATCCTGCACCCCGAGGAGTACGAGCACACGCGCGAGCTGATCGTCGACAACGCCTCCCGCGCGGACGACCCCCTCGCCGAGTTCTCCGACGCGATGCGCGTCGTCCTGCGCGACGCCGACATCCAGGCCGAAGTCCTCATCCGGCCACGGCACTTCGTCTCCGTGCACCGCGTCTCGCGCAAGCGCGGCCGGATGCGGGGCGCGGACTTCGGCCGCCTGCTGGTGCTCGTGAACGAGGACGCCGACTGTTACGCCGTCCTGGGCGAACTGCACACCTGTATGACGCCGGTGGTCTCGGAGTTCAAGGACTTCATCGCCGTCCCCAAGTTCAACCTGTACCAGTCGCTGCACACCGCCGTCGCCCGCGAGGACGGCCAGGTCGCCGAAGTCCTCATCCGCACGCACCAGATGCACAAGGTCGCCGAGGCCGGCGTCGTCGCACTGGGCAACCCGTACACGGGGACCGCGGAGGAGCAGAACCGACAGAGAGTCCCGGCCGACGAGGAACGCGTCGACCCCACCCGGCCCGGCTGGCTCTCCCGCCTGCTGGACTGGCAGGAAGGCGCTCCCGACCCCGACACCTTCTGGTCCACCCTGCGCGAGGACCTCGCCCAGGACCGCGAGATCACCGTCTTCCGCCCCGACGGCGGCACCCTCGGCCTGCCCGAGGGCGCCACCTGCGTGGACGCCGCCTACGAGCAGTACGGCGAGGACGCCCACGCCTGCATGGGCGCCCGCGTCAACGGCCGCCTGGCGACCCTCAGCACCGTCCTGCGGGACGGCGACACCGTTCAGCTCCTCATGGGCCAGGACCCCGCCTCGGAGCCCTCCAGGGAGTGGCTGGAGCACGCCCACACCCCCGCCGCCCGGATCGCCATCCAGCGATGGCTGGCGACGCACCCGACCCCGGCCGAGCCCGAGGGCTCCGCACCGGCGGCCGACCCCGCGGCCTCCGGTACCGCCAAGGCCGCCGAGACGACCGCACGGTCCGCTGCCGACGCGACCACGGCCGACGAGCCCGCCCCGCGGCCCGGCGCCGCGATCACCGTCGTCGACCGGCCCGAGGCGAGCGTCCGGCTCGCCGGATGCTGCACGCCCGTACCCCTCGACGAGGTCACCGGCTTCGCGGTGCGCGGGGGAGTGGTGACCGTGCACCGCGCCGAGTGCGCCGCCGTGGCGCGCATGGTGGACGCGGGGCGCGAGGAAGTCGAGGTGAGCTGGGGCGACACCACGGGATGCCGGGTCACCCTGGTCGCCGAATCGTTCGGCCGCCCCCATCTGCTCGCCGACCTCACCGAGGCCATGGCGCTGGAAGGCGCGGAGATCGTCTCCGCGACCGTCGAGCCCCCGACCCAGCAGCGGGTGCGCCACACGTACACCGTCCGGCTCCCCGACGCCGCCCACCTGCCCACCCTCATCCGGGCCATGCGGAACGTGCCCGGGGTCTACGACGTCGGCCGCGCGCAGCATCACGCGCCGGCCTCCACGGGGCCGGTCTAGGCCGGCCACACGCGTGTGCCCGAGCCGCGCAGGCGTCCCGCCCGGGCGTCACGCACACGCGCGTGAGCAACCCGTTCGGGTGGGCCGGTCGCGCGTCGCCCACGCGGCACATGCGCGCGCTGGTAGCGGTGGTGCATGCTGCTCACCCCCCACGTCCGGCTGAAGTCCGCGCTGCTCGCCTCGGCCGTCTCCGTCTGCCTCGTCGCGGCGAGCGCACCGGCGGTGCCGCTCGGCGTCGGCGACCGCCTCTTCCCGCATCTGGGCAACCCCGGGTACGACGTCGCGTCGTACGACCTGTCCTTCACCTATCCCGGCTCCAACAGCAAGCCCCTCCAGGCGGTCACCACCGTCAACGCCTGGACCACCACGGCCCTGGAGCGGATCAACCTGGACTTCGCCCACGGCAAGGTCGACTCCGTCGAGGTCGACGGCGAGCCCGCCGTCTTCACCAGCGCGGGCGACGATCTGGTGGTCACCCCGGAGGACTCGCTCACCCCGGGCAGCTGGGTGCGGATCACCGTGCGGCACACCAGCGATCCCGTGAGCACCGCCGACCGCGACGGCGGCTGGGTCAGGACCGCGGACGGTCTCGCCATGGCCAACCAGGCGGACGCCGCCCACCTGGTCTTTCCGTGCAACGACCATCCGTCCGACAAGGCGATGTTCACCATCCGGATCACCGCGCCCAACGACTACACGGCCGTCGCCAACGGGCTGCCGGCCGGCGTCGAACGGGTCGGCGACGCCACCACGTGGACGTACCGCACCCAGCACCCCATGGCCACCGAGCTCGCCCAGGTGTCCGTCGGCCGTTCCACCGTCGTGCACCGTGAAGGGCCGCACGCACTGCCCGTCCGGGACGTCGTGCCCACCAAGGACCGTGAACTCCTCGAACCGTGGCTGAAGAAGACCCCCGACCAGATCGCCTGGATGGAGGGCAAGGTCGGCCCCTACCCCTTCGAGACGTACGGCGTGCTCATGGCAGAGGCGTCCACCGGGTTCGAACTCGAGACGCAGACCCTCTCTCTCTTCGAGAGAGACCTCTTCACCGAGCCCGGCTACCCCAAGTGGTACGTCGAGTCGATCATGGTCCATGAGCTGGCCCACCAGTGGTTCGGCGACAGCGTCAGCCCGCGCACCTGGTCCGACCTGTGGCTCAACGAGGGACACGCCACCTGGTACGAGGCGCTCTATGCGGAGGAGAAGGCGGGCCGCACCCTGGAGGCGCGTATGAAGGCGGCGTACGGCGCCTCCGACCGCTGGCGCGCCGCGGGAGGCCCGCCGGCGCAGCCCAAGGCGCCCGCCCCCGGCCAGAAGATCAGCATCTTCCGGCCCAACGTCTACGACGGCGCGGCCCTCGTTCTGTACGCCCTGCGCGAGAAGATCGGCCGGCGAGCGTTCCAGCACCTGGAGCGGGCATGGGTGCACAACCACCGCGACTCCACGGCGTCCACGGCCGACTTCCAGAGCCTCGCCGAGGAGATCTCCGGCCGCGACCTGTCCGGGTTCCTCAAGGACTGGCTGTACGCCGAGAAGACCCCGCCCATGCCCGGTCACCCGGACTGGAAGTCGGTGGCGCCGACAGCCGGGAAGGGGCCCCAAGCCACCCCCCAGGCCGCGCCGCACACCGGACCGCACACCACGTCACACGCCGCGCCCAAGGCCCCGCCGGCCGCGAAATAAGACCGTGACGAGACGGGCCGTACCGTGCGACCATCGTGACGTCGGCGCGGCACGGGCCGCGGGAATCTCCCGGGGTGCTCGTGCGTTCTCCCTCATGAAGACAGCCGTGTCGGCATGCCCAACGACGTAAGGACCCAATGACCTCCTCTTCTTCCCCTTCCCAGGACACCAAGCGCATGGCGCACGCCTACCCCGAAGGTCTTCGGGCCGATGCCCTGATGGAAGAGGACGTCGCCTGGAGCCACGAGATCGACGGAGACCGGGACGGCGACCAGTTCGACCGCTCCGAGCGCGCGGCCCTGCGCCGCGTGGCCGGCCTCTCCACCGAACTCGAGGACGTCACCGAGGTCGAGTACCGCCAGCTCCGCCTGGAGCGGGTCGTGCTCGTCGGCGTCTGGACCACGGGGACCGCACAGGACGCGGACAACTCCCTCGCGGAGCTGGCCGCCCTCGCGGAGACCGCGGGCGCGCTCGTGCTCGACGGCGTCATCCAGCGCCGTGACAAGCCGGACGCGGCCACCTACATCGGCTCCGGCAAGGCCCTGGAGCTGCGGGACATCGTCGTCGAATCGGGCGCGGACACCGTCATCTGTGACGGTGAGCTCAGCCCCGGCCAGCTGATCCAGCTGGAGGACGTCGTCAAGGTCAAGGTCATCGACCGTACGGCCCTGATCCTCGACATCTTCGCCCAGCACGCCAAGTCCCGGGAGGGCAAGGCGCAGGTCGCGCTCGCGCAGATGCAGTACATGCTGCCGAGGCTGCGCGGCTGGGGTCAGTCGCTGTCCCGTCAGATGGGCGGCGGCAAGGGCGGCGGCCTCGCCACCCGTGGCCCCGGTGAGACCAAGATCGAGACGGACCGGCGACGGATCCGCGAGAAGATGGCGAAGATGCGCCGGGAGATCGCGGAGATGAAGACCGGCCGCGAGATCAAGCGCCAGGAGCGCAAGCGCCACAAGGTGCCGTCCGTCGCCATCGCGGGCTACACCAACGCCGGCAAGTCCTCGCTGCTCAACCGACTCACGGGCGCGGGCGTCCTGGTCGAGAACGCCCTGTTCGCGACCCTCGACCCGACCGTGCGCCGAGCGGAGACGCCCAGCGGCCGCCTGTACACGCTGGCGGACACCGTCGGCTTCGTCCGGCACCTGCCGCACCACCTGGTCGAGGCGTTCCGTTCCACCATGGAAGAGGTCGGCGAGTCCGACCTGATCCTGCACGTGGTGGACGGCTCGCACCCGAACCCGGAGGAGCAGCTGGCCGCCGTGCGCGAGGTGATCCGGGACGTCGGCGCCACCAAGGTGCCCGAGATCGTCGTGATCAACAAGGCGGACGCGGCCGACCCGCTGACGCTCCAGCGGCTGATGCGGATCGAGAAGCGCTCCATCGCGATCTCGGCCCGTACCGGCCTGGGCATCGAGGAACTGCTGGCGCTCATCGACGACGAGCTGCCGCGGCCCTCGGTCGAGATCGAGGCGCTCGTGCCGTACACCCACGGCAAGCTGGTCGCCCGTGCCCACTCCGACGGCGAGGTGATCTCCGAGGAGCACACCCCGGAGGGCACCCTGCTCAAGGCACGGGTGCACGAGGAGCTGGCGGCGGACCTCGCGCCGTACGTACCGGCACCGGCCGCCTAGGACCTGTCCGTCCTGGTCGTCCCGGCCCGCTGAACGCCCGAAGGCCCGCCCCTGCTTGCCGCAGGGGCGGGCCTTCGGCGTGTCCGGTTCACTGCCCGCCGTAGGTCTTGCTCATGTTCTGGTAGAGCGCCTCGGCCTCCTGGCCGAGCTGCGGCCCTGCCAGCCAGGTGTTGTCGACCGGGCCGATGGAGGTGTTGGAGACCAGCTTGGTCTCGCCGTCCACCACCCGGAACCAGCCGCCTCCGGAGGAACCGCCGGTCATCGTGCAGCCGATCCGGTACATCGTGGGCAGCGACGTGCTCAGCGAGAGCCGCCCCGGCCGGTCGATGCACTTGAACATCTTCAGCCCGTTGTAGGGCGCCGCCGCGGGGTAGCCCCAGGCGCCCATCGCGTCGACCTCGGTCGCGGACGGCGCGGAGAAGTCCACGTCCAGAGCTCCGCCGACCGTCTCCTCCAGCGACTTGGAGCCCGCTTCCGGCGTCACATGCAGCACGGCGTAGTCGTACGCGGCGCCCGCTCCGCCCGTCTCCGAGCCGCCGGCGATCCACTCCTTCGAGGTCGACGCCCAGTCGGCCCACCAGTTGCCGTAGGGGGCGATCTCCGACGCCTTGGCGTCGCCGAGCTGTGCCTCGGACTTGCCGAGGTCGTTGTAGGCCGGGACGAAGACGAGGTTGCGGTACCAGCCGCCGTCGCCACCGGCGTGCACACAATGGCCGGCCGTCCAGACGAGGTTGGACTTGCCGGGGTGGTTCACGTCCGTGACGACCGTTCCGGAGCAGACCATCGTGCCCTCGGGCGAGTCGAAGAAGACCTTGCCGACCGAGGCGGCGTTCTCATGGTACGGCGTCTTCTCGGCCGCCGCCTCGACGGGCGTCGGCTCCGGGTCGCTGACGCCCTGGTCGACGGCGGCGTCCTTCGTCGTGACCGTCTTGTCGGCCTCCTTCGCGGACTGCATCCGCTCCGGCTTCCACAGCCCCTCGATCACGGGGTTGACGAAGTCCTTGGCTTCACTGAGCCACTTGTCCTTGTCCCAGTCCTGCCAGCCGCCGTCGGCCCACTTGTCCACGTCGATGCCGTGCTTCTTGAGCTTGTCGGCGATCTCGGCAGGGACCTGGGCCTTGCCGTCACCGGAGGCGGTCGCGGACCGGGAGGCGGCGGCAGCCGCCGTGTCGTCGTCGGAGCCGTTGCAGGCGGTCGCCGTCAGGGCCAGGGCGGTGGCGAGCCCGGCCGCGAGCAGAGCGCGTGCGACGGGCGTACGTGTGGAACGCATGGTGCGATGTCCCCCGTTGGAGCGTGTGGATCGGTGGAGCGTGGGCACAGGCCATGACCTGGCAGGGGTCATGACCCGGGAATTCGGCCATGACCCCTGAATGTCATGCGCCTGACAGGCGAACCGTCGGGTTCGCGCGTTGATCGCCCACAGACAACACCCCACTATGCCCGTGGAATTCGGGACGAACGGCGGTGGGACGGTGAAGGTTCCCGTCAGACGTCCCACCGCGCGTACGCGGCCCAGATCCGGCTACTGACCGGCGAACTTGTCGCTCACCGAGTCGTAGACGCCCTTGGCCACCTCACCCAGCCGCGGTCCCGCCAGCCAGCCCGCATCCGCCGGGCCGATCGAGGTGTTGGACACCAGCGCCGGCTTTCCGTCCGACCCGTCGGCGACCCAGCCGCCGCCCGACGAACCGCCGGTCATCGTGCAGCCGATGCGGTACATCGTCGGGTCCGCGGAGCTCAGCGAGAACCGCCCCGGCCTGTCCTGGCACTGGTACAGCTTCTGGCCGTCGTACGGAGCCGCCGCCGGGTAGCCCGTCGCGGTGATGCTGCTCACCTTCGGCACCGCCGGGGCGTTGAAGTCCACCGGCAGCGCGGAACCGACCGTCTCCTCCAGAGATTTGCCCGAGCCGCCCTCCTCCGGCGTCACATGGATGACGGCGTAGTCGTACGAGGCGCCGGCGCCGCCGGTCGGCCCGCCCTGCGCGATCCACTGGTCCGAGGTCCGCGTCCAGTCGCCCCACCACACGCCGTACGGAGCCGCTTCCTCCTTGGTGGCGGTCTCCAGCTCCGCGGACGTCTTCCCGGAGTCGTTGTACGACGGCACGAACGCGATGTTGCGGTACCAGCCGCCGTTCTTGCCGGCGTGCACGCAGTGGCCCGCCGTCCACACCAGGTTGGACTTTCCGGGGTGGGCCGGGTCCTGGACGACCGTCGCCGAGCAGACCATCGTGCCCTCGGGGGCGTCGAAGAACACCTTGCCCGCCTCGGGGACGTTGGCGTGGTACGAGGGCGAGACCGCCTTCGCGTCCACCGCCTGCGGCGTCGCGTCGGTCACGCCCTGGTCACCGGAGAGGTCGTTCTCGTCGACCGCCCGGTCCGGGTCCTCGGCCTCCCGCATCCGGTCCGGGTCCCACAGGCCCTTGATGATCGGGTTGATGTAGTCCTGCGCCTCGCGCAGCCAGTCGTCCTTGTCCCAGTTCTTCCAGGCGCCGTTCTTCCACTTGTCGAGATCGATCCCGTGCTCTTTGAGCTTGTCCTTGATGTCGTCCGGGATCGTGATCGTGTTGTCGCCGGTCGATGCCGAGGCGCTGACCTGGCTGTCCGCGTTGGTGTCGCCCGAGTCACAGGCGGTCGCGGTGAGCGCGAGCACCGAGGCGAGGGCCACGACGCCCAGCACAGGGGAGGTTCTGCGGCGCGCGTTCCTCCCCCGTCGAGCGGTGAACGACGGCCGTATGGATCGCATGGTCTGACTCCCCCTGCTGTCAACGAACTTGAAACACCGGCCGTTCCCCAGAGCGGAACTCATGGTGATCTCATTCCGAGTTCAAGCGGGTCTCACGGCCATGTGCGATGCCACCACACGATATGCGGTCGCTGTGGGGGACTCCCGACGGAATGGCAACTGTTCGGTCACAGCAAGGATCTTGAAGCAACCCGTAACCAGGAAGGCCGTCCGGGGTTGATAGCGGTGGGGGGCCTGCTGTCTGCGCTCGGCCCCCTGAACTGCGGGAGGACAGGGAGCCGTGGCCGTCACCGAGCCAGTGCCCGAGGGCATCCTGAGACGTCAGTCGGCACGCGAGTCGGCGGCGCGCACCTATGCGCGCGCCCTGCCGATCGTCCCGGTACGGGCACGCGGGCTGACCATCGAGGGCGCGGACGGACGCCGCTATCTCGACTGTCTCTCGGGCGCCGGCACCCTTGCGCTCGGCCACAACCACCCCGTCGTGCTGGAGGCCATCCGCGGGGTTCTCGACTCGGGCGCGCCCCTGCACGTCCTCGATCTCGCGACCCCCGTCAAGGACGCCTTCATCACCGAGCTGTTCCGGACCCTGCCGCCCCGTCTCGCCGACCACGCGCGCGTGCAGTTCTGCGGACCGGCCGGCACGGACGCCGTGGAGGCCGCGCTCAAACTGGTCCGGGCCGCCACCGGCCGCACGGGCGTCCTGGCCTTCACCGGCGCCTACCACGGGATGACCGCCGGATCCCTCGAAGCCTCCGGGGGCGCCTACGACGTACGGGTGGCGCGCCTGCCCTATCCGCAGGACTACCGCTGTCCGTTCGGCGTCGGCGGGGCACGCGGCGCCGAACTCGCCGCCCGCTGGACCGAGTCCGTCCTCGACGACCCCAAGTCGGGCGTACGGCAACCCGCAGGAATGATCCTCGAACCCGTCCAGGGCGAGGGCGGTGTGATTCCCGCCCCTGACGCCTGGATGCGCCGCATGCGACAGATCACCGCGGACCGGTCGATCCCGCTGATCGCCGACGAGGTCCAGACGGGCGTCGGACGGACCGGCGCCTTCTGGGCGGTGGAGCACAGCGGGGTCACCCCGGACGTGATGGTCCTGTCCAAGGCCATCGGCGGCAGCCTGCCGCTCGCCGTCGTCGTCTACCGCGAAGACCTCGACGTCTGGCAACCCGGCGCCCACGCGGGCACGTTTCGCGGCAACCAGCTCGCCATGGCCGCCGGCACGGCCACCCTCGCCTACGTCCGCGAGCACCGCCTCGCCGAACGCGCGGCCGTCCTCGGAGCCCGCATGCTGGGCCGACTCCGGGACCTGGCCCGGGACTTCCCGTGCATCGGAGACGTGCGGGGGCGTGGGTTGATGATCGGGGTCGAGATGGTGGACCCCGAGGGGGCATGCGGGGCCGGCGAGACCGGCGGGATGGATGCCCCGCTGGTCGACGCCCACACCGATGCCGGACTCGATGCGACCGCCGACGATGACGACGATGACGGTGTCGCCGTCGGTGCCCGTGCCCGTGCCGCCAAGCACCGCACGGAGCCGCAGTCGGCCCCGGTGACCGCACCCTGCCCCGCCGCCCCCGCCCTGGCCGTCGCCGTCCAGCGAGAGTGCCTGCGGCGCGGCCTGATCGTCGAACTCGGCGGACGGCACGCCAGCGTCGTACGACTGCTTCCGCCCCTGACCATCACCGACGAGCAGGCCGCCGCAGTACTGGACCGACTGGCGGACGCCGTGGCGGCCGCGGCCGGCAACCACGTCCGCGGTCAGGGGCGCAGGGATCACCCCCGGCCGAACCCCCTGAACGAGCCGAGCAGGCCGGGCCGCCCGCCCGGGCGGGTTCCGCGGCAGGGCGGCCGCGCCGAACGGACGGGGTAGCGCGGGCAGCCGATGCCGCACCAGCACGACCACAGACCCGGTCGGCCCCACCACTTCACGAGGAACGACCTTGACCACCTCCCAGCAGCCCGCCGACACCGACACTGTTGCCCCCGCGTCCGTCGCAGCTCCCGCGTCGGCGTCCATCCCGGGTACGCCCGTGATCCAGGTTCCCGTGCCGCGTGGGCGAGCAGACGCCCCCGCCGCCGACCTCCTCGACCACCCCGATCCGCACACGGCCGCTCAGGCAGCGGCCGTGGAGAACCTGCTGCGCTGCTGGGTGCGCGAGGCCGGTCTGCCTGCACCGGGCGACGGCATCCTGCGCGTGCCGCTGCCCGCGAGCGGTGTCACTCTCCTCGCCCCCGTCCACTACTGGTCCTCGACGGGCTGGCATCGCTTCGGCCTCCCGCGCCTGGCCGACGCACCCCAGCAGTCCCCGCCCGCGGACGCCGTCACGGTCGCGGCCCTGCTGGCCCGTGAGACGCTCACCGCTGTCGACCCGGCATCCTGTCCCGCCCCCACCAGCGGCGAAGGCGGCGAAAGCGTCGACCTCGTCGCGCGCGTCGCGGACTCCGTCCGCCGGACCGCGGCCTTCATCAGCGAGCGCCGAGAGCACCCCGCCCCCGACGAACCCGACCTGTTCCTCGCCGCTGAGCAGGCACTCGTCCTCGGGCATCCGCTGCACCCGACCCCGAAGAGCCGCGAAGGACTCTCGGACGGCGAAGCCCGCCTGTACTCACCCGAGTCCCGTGGCTCCTTCCTCCTTCGCTGGCTCGCTGTCGCTCCTTCCGCGCTCGCCACCGACTCCGCCTGGACCGAACGCGGCCGTCCCGTGCCCGCCGCCCGGCTGACGGCCCGTCTCGCCGGGGACGGACTGCCACTGCCCGACGGTTTCACCGCCCTGCCGGTGCATCCCTGGCAACTGCGCGAGGCGCGGCACCGGCCCGAGGTCGAGGCGCTGTTCGACGCCGGACTGCTCCAGGACCTCGGAGCCCACGGCCCTCGGTGGCATCCCACCTCCTCCGTACGCACCGTCCACCGCTCCGCCGCCCCCGCGATGCTGAAACTGTCGCTGGGGCTGCGCATCACCAACTCCCGTCGCGAGAACCTCCGCAAGGAACTCCACCGGGGCGTCGAGGTACACCGCCTCCTGCGCGCGGGCCTGTCCAAGCGGTGGCAGGCAGCCCACCCCGGCTTCGACATCGTCCGGGATCCGGCCTGGCTCGCGGTCGACGGACCGGACGGCCTCCCGCTGCCGGGCCTCGACGTGATGATCCGGCACAACCCGTTCACCCCGGCGGACGACGTCTGCTGCATCGCCGGACTCGTGGCACCCCGGCCGCATGCCCGAGGGACCTCGGGCTCGGACGCCCCGACACCCTCGGCACACCCCTCAGCCGCGGACTCGGCACCCCCCGCCGCCCCGGACTCGGCGCCCGCGCACCGCTCCCGGCTGGCCTCGATCGTCGCGCGACTCGCCGTACGGACAGGCCGGCCGCTGGGGGCGGTCGCCGCCGAGTGGTTCCTGCGCTACCTGGAGCAGGTCGTCCGTCCCGTCCTGTGGCTCGACAGCGAGGCAGGGATCGCCCTGGAGGCGCACCAGCAGAACACGCTCGTCCTCCTGGACCCCGACGGCTGGCCCATGGGCGGCCGCTACCGCGACAACCAGGGCTACTACTTCCGCGAGTCCCGCCACGCGGAACTCCAGGCCCAGCTGCCGGGCATCGGCGAGCGGAGCGACACCTTCGTCTCCGACGAGGTCACCGACGAGCGCTTCGCCTACTACCTGGGGATCAACAACGTGCTCGGACTCATCGGCGTGTTCGGTTCCCAGCGGCTCGCCGACGAGCAACTGCTGCTCGCCGCCTTCCGTCGCTTTCTCGCCGACGCCGCCTCCGGCCCGGACCGGCTGCGCAGTTCGCTGCCCTCCCGCCTGCTCGACTCACCCGTCCTGCGCTGCAAGGCCAATCTGCTGACCCGGTTGCACGGCCTCGACGAACTCGTCGGCCCGGTGGACACACAGTCCGTCTATGTCACCATTCCCAACCCCCTTCGCCTCTGAGTCACCTGTCCCACCCGATCTGCCGAGAGGAGCCTGCCGTGCCTCCCGTCGAGGCTGACGCCGACACCCGTACGCCTACGCCCAGTGCCGTCCCCGGCCTGCTCGACCGCATCGGTGACTGGGGGCCCATCGCCACCTCGGCAGGCGCGTTCCGGCTCGTGCCCGTACGGATCGACAGGGATCTCCCGCTCGTCGGCCGGTGGATGAACGACCCGGCCGTCGCGGCGTTCTGGGAGCTGTCAGGACCCGAGCCGGTGACCGAGCGACACCTGCGCCGCAAACTGGCCGACGGGCGCAGCATTCCGTTCCTCGGCCTGCTGGAGGGCCGGCCCATGAGCTACTGGGAGGTCTACCGGGCGGACCTCGACCCGCTGGCACGCCACTATCCGGCCCGGCCGCACGACACCGGGATCCATCTCCTCATCGGTGGTGTCGCCGACCGTGGGCGAGGGCTCGGCGGGCCGCTGCTCAGAGGAGTCACCGAACTTCTCCTCGACAGAAGATCCGCGTGTGCCCGCGTCGTCGCCGAACCCGACCTTTGCAACATCCCGTCCATCGCCACCTTTCTGAGCGCCGGATTCCGGTTCTCCGCAGAACTCGCCCTGCCGGCCAAGCGGGCCGCCCTCATGGTCAGAGACCGAGTCCTGTCCGATATGTCGTGACGTCACGCAGTGGTGCCGTCACTTTTCGTAACGTCCGGCGTGCCGAGCCGGTTCCCGTTCGTGCCCTGCTCCACCACCCGACCGAGAAACCCCGCCGTCTTGATCCCTTCCCTCCCGTCAGCCTCGACCACCCGATTGTCAGTGCCGCGCCGTAGGGTGGTCGCGCTATGACGAAGCCCTCACTCCCTGAACTCCTGCACGCCGCCGTCACCGCCGTCGGCGGCACGGAGCGCCCCGGCCAGGTGACCATGGCCGAAGCCGTCGCCGAGGCGATCGACGACGGATCCCATCTGCTGGTCCAGGCCGGCACCGGCACCGGCAAGTCACTCGGCTACCTCGTGCCCGCGCTCGCGCACGGGGAGCGCGTCGTGGTGGCGACCGCCACGCTGGCCCTGCAGCGCCAGCTCGTCGAGCGGGACCTGCCGCGCACGGTCGAGGCGCTGCATCCGCTGCTGCGCCGCCGTCCGGAGTTCGCGATGCTCAAGGGCAGATCGAACTACCTGTGCCTGCACCGCCTGAACGAAGGCGTCCCGCAGGACGAGGAGGAGGGCCTCTTCGACCAGTTCGAGGCGGCCGCACCCACCAGCAAGCTGGGCCAGGACCTGCTGCGGCTGCGGGACTGGGCGGGCGACACCGAGTCCGGCGACCGCGACGACCTCACGCCGGGCGTCTCCGACCGGGCCTGGGCCCAGGTGTCGGTGTCCTCCCGGGAGTGCCTGGGCGCCACGAAGTGCGCCTACGGCGCCGAGTGCTTCGCGGAGATGGCCCGCGAGCGCGCCAAGCTGGCCGAGGTCGTCGTCACCAACCACGCGCTGCTCGCCATCGACGCCATCGAGGGCGCCCCGGTCCTGCCGCAGCACGAGGTGCTGATCGTCGACGAGGCGCACGAGCTGGTTTCGCGGGTCACCGGTGTCGCCACCGGCGAGCTCACCCCGGGCCAGGTCAACCGGGCCGTTCGCCGGTCGGCGAAGCTCGTCAACGAGAAGGCGGCCGACCAGCTGCAGACCGCCGCCGAGGGCTTCGAGCGGCTCATGGAGTTGGCGCTCCCCGGCCGTCTGGAGGAGGTCCCGGAGGACCTCGGCTACGCCCTCATGGCCCTGCGCGACGCCGCGCGGACGGTCATCTCGGCCATCGGCGCGACCCGCGACAAGTCGGTCCAGGACGAGGACGCGGTCCGTAAGCAGGCGCTGGCCTCGGTGGAGACGGTGCACGATGTCGCGGAGCGGATCACCAACGGATCCGAATGGGACGTCGTCTGGTACGAGCGGCACGACCGCTTCGGCGCCTCCCTGCGGGTCGCCCCCATGTCCGTGTCGGGCCTGCTGCGCGAGAAGCTCTTCGCGGACCGCTCCGTGACCCTGGCCTCGGCGACGCTGAAGCTGGGCGGGGACTTCAACGGGGTGGGCGCCTCGATGGGGCTGGCCCCGGAGGGCACCCAGGGCGAGGACGTCCCGCAGTGGAAGGGCCTCGACGTCGGCTCGCCGTTCGACTACCCCAGGCAGGGCATCCTCTACGTCGCCAAGCACCTCGCGCGCCCCGCGCGGGACGGCGACCGCGGCGACATGCTGGACGAACTGACCGAACTGATCCGGGCCGCCGGCGGCCGGACGCTCGGACTCTTCTCCTCCATGCGGGCCGCGCAGCTCGCCGCCGAGGAACTGCGCACACGCATCCCCGAGTTCCCGATCCTCCTCCAGGGCGAGGAGACCCTCGGCGAGCTGATCAAGAACTTCTCGGCGGATCCCCAGACCTGTCTGTTCGGCACGCTGTCGCTCTGGCAGGGCGTCGATGTCCCCGGCCCCAGCTGCCAGCTGGTCGTCATGGACAAGATCCCGTTCCCGCGGCCGGACGACCCCTTGATGAGCGCCCGCCAGAAGGCGGTGGAGGAGGCCGGCGGCAATGGCTTCATGGCCGTCGCGGCCACCCACGCGGCGCTGCTCATGGCCCAGGGCGCGGGCCGCCTCGTACGGGCGTCGGGGGACCGTGGCGTGGTCGCCGTTCTGGACCAGCGGCTCGCGACGGCCCGCTACGGCAGCTACCTGAAGGCCTCCCTGCCGGACTTCTGGTACACCACGGACCGCGATCAGGTCCGGAAGTCGCTCACGGCGATCGACGCGGCGGCCAAGCAGACCGAGGCGGCCAAGCAGACCGAGGCAGCCGAGCAGACCGAGGCAGCCGAGCAGGCAGTGGCGCAGTGAAGGCAGCGGAGCGGTGAGGGCAGCGGAGCGGTGAGGGCCGGGGGCCGTCCCGGAACTGGGACGGCCCCCGGCCCTCACGGACGCCCCTTGGGCGCTTTCGCAACCGTCGGGCACAGCACAGGGCCCCGGAACCGGCGCAGGGATCCCGGGGCCCAGTCAGGGGTGGACGGCGAAGGCCCGCCCGCCGCAGTGCTCAGATGCGGCGGAGTACGGCCACCACCTTGCCGAGGATGGTCGCGTCGTCGCCCGGGATCGGCTCGTAGGAGGCGTTGTGCGGCAGGAGCCACACATGGCCGTCCTCGCGCTTGAAGCGCTTGACGGTCGCCTCGCCGTCCAGCATCGCGGCCACGATGTCGCCGTTCTCGGCGACGGGCTGGCGGCGGACGGTGACCCAGTCGCCGTCGCAGATCGCGGCCTCGATCATCGAGTCGCCGACCACCTTCAGCACGAACAGCTCGCCGTCGCCCACCAGCTGCCTCGGCAGCGGGAAGACGTCCTCGACCGACTCCTCGGCGAGAATCGGGCCACCGGCGGCGATGCGGCCGACCAGCGGGACGTACGACGCGGCGGGCTTGCCGGCGGTGTCCGTGGGCTGCACGGAGGCGGCCTGGTCGGAACCGCGCACCTCGTACGCGCGCGGGCGGTGCGGATCTCGGCGCAGGAAGCCCTTCCGCTCCAGTGCCATCAGCTGGTGGGCGACCGAGGAGGTGCTGGACAGGCCGACCGCCTGACCGATCTCCCGCATGGACGGCGGGTAGCCGCGCCGCTGTACGGAGTCCCTGATGACCTCGATCACTCGGCGCTGCCGGTCGGTGAGTCCCGAACTGTCCGCGCGGATGCCTGGAGGTCGCCCAGGCAGAGAGCGCTTGTGCGCTTCGGGATTCATGGATTCGTTCATCGCATGCACCGGCTCGAGTCGGCCCTGGGAGCGGTCCTGGGCAGTGATGGTGGCACTGTCTGCGGTGGTGGTCACGTCGGCCCCTCTCGGTTGTCTCCCTGCTGGACAACGGTAGTTGCTTTCGAAAGGTTGCGCCAAACACACGTTCGAGTGAAAAAGCGTGGATAGCCTGACTTGATCATGTGTCTGGGTGTATGGCTAACGCGGTCCTTGGCAGGCAAAAGGGCTCATTGTGTACTCTGCACCGCCGGGGTCGACGACCTTGTAGAGGTGCGGCCCTTGTGAGGTGCGGCCTCAGTCTGCCATCCGGCCTTCCGTCGGCCGGGAACCGACCCCGCTCCGCGCGAGAGTCCCACCTCTCCTCCTTGTGGCGCCCACGGTATCGCCGTAACTGCCGCGGCGATACGGCCGTACGCGCGCGTGCAGGGGTGGATTTCGAGTGCTCGGTGTGACGGCGGGATCGCGTGGGGTGAGCCCGGTGAACGCGACACGCGATACAGCCTGGATGTATGGGCCAAGCCCCATATCTAGTGGTTGGATTGCATCAGCGGCCCAGAAGTTGTGGTCCCCGGTGTCTTCGGATGCTCATGGATCCCCTATGCTTGGGGCTGCTTCGAGGGGCCCATGAGGCCCGGCGAGGCCATTGAGTCTGCTGCGAGGAGGGTTGGAGTTCATGCACTGCCCCTTCTGCAGGCACCCCGACAGTCGTGTCGTCGACAGCCGTACGACGGATGACGGCACGTCGATCCGCAGGCGCCGCCAGTGCCCTGACTGCTCCCGTCGTTTCACGACCGTGGAGACGTGCTCGCTCATGGTGGTGAAGCGGTCCGGAGTCACCGAACCCTTCAGCCGTACCAAGGTCATCAACGGCGTGCGCAAGGCATGCCAGGGGCGGCCGGTGACGGAGGACGCGCTCGCCCAGCTCGGCCAGCGGGTCGAGGAGGCGGTGCGGGCCACCGGAAGCGCCGAGTTGACCACCCACGACGTGGGACTGGCCATACTCGGCCCGTTGCAAGAGCTCGACCTCGTCGCCTATCTGCGATTCGCCTCCGTCTACCGGGCGTTCGACTCGCTCGAGGACTTCGAGGCCGCCATCGCGGAACTGAGGGATCAGACGGGACACCCCGCCGCGGACGAAGACGACCGCGAGGACGACACAGGGGCTGTCGCGGGGAGCCAGGAGGACGGCGGCGGGACCCGGGGGACTGTGCAGGTCCCCGAGCCCGCCCACGCCGCCGACTGACCGACGGGCCGGAACCGGGACTTCACACTCCGGGACCGGCCGGGCGGCGGCGGACCAACACCTGCTGTGGGCGGTAGCGCGTGTATGCCCACAGCACAAGACAGAACACCGTGTCACGGGAACAGCGTGGCATTTCAGGGCGTTTTCGCCCGTAGAGGGAGGCGGCATGACAGAGACGGCGAGCGGTCCGGCACGAGGTTCCCGAGCTAAGGGCGCCAAGACCACCAAGGGCCTGCGTATCGAGCGCATCCACACCACCCCGGGCGTGCACCCGTACGACGAGGTGGTCTGGGAGCGCCGTGACGTCGTCATGACCAACTGGCGCGACGGCTCGGTCAATTTCGAGCAGCGTGGCGTCGAGTTCCCCGACTTCTGGTCGGTGAACGCGGTCAACATCGTCACCAGCAAGTACTTCCGCGGTGCCGTCGGCACCCCGCAGCGCGAGGTCAGCCTCCGGCAGCTGATCGACCGCATCGTGAAGACGTACCGGAAGGCCGGCGAGGACCACAAGTACTTCGTCTCGCCCGCCGACGCCGAGATCTTCGAGCACGAGCTGGCGTACGCCCTCCTGCACCAGATCTTCAGCTTCAACAGCCCCGTCTGGTTCAACGTGGGCACGCCGCAGCCCCAGCAGGTCTCCGCCTGCTTCATCCTTGCCGTCGACGACTCCATGGAGTCGATCCTCGACTGGTACAAGGAAGAGGGCATGATCTTCAAGGGCGGTTCTGGCGCGGGCCTGAACCTCTCCCGCATCCGCTCCTCCAAGGAGCTCCTCTCCTCCGGCGGCAACGCCTCCGGCCCGGTCTCCTTCATGCGTGGCGCCGACGCCTCCGCCGGCACCATCAAGTCCGGTGGCGCCACCCGCCGGGCGGCCAAGATGGTCGTCCTCGACGTGGATCACCCGGACATCGAGGACTTCATCGCGACCAAGGTGAAGGAAGAGGAGAAGATCCGCGCTCTGCGCGACGCGGGCTTCGACATGGACCTGGGCGGCGACGACATCACGTCCGTCCAGTACCAGAACGCCAACAACTCGGTCCGTGTGAACGACGAGTTCATGACGGCTGTCGAGCAGGGCGGCCAGTTCGGCCTCCGCGCGCGGATGACCGGCGAGATCATCGAGAAGGTCGACGCCAAGGCGCTGTTCCGCAAGCTTGCCGAGGCCGCGTGGGCCTGCGCCGACCCGGGCATCCAGTACGACGGTGTGATCAACAACTGGCACACCTGCCCCGAGTCCGGCCGGATCACCGCGTCGAACCCGTGCAGCGAGTACATGCACCTGGACAACACGTCCTGCAACCTCGCCTCGCTGAACCTGATGAAGTTCCTCAAGGACGACAGCAAGGGCAACCAGTCCTTCGAGGCCGATCGCTTCCAGCAGGTCGTCGAGCTCGTCATCACCGCGATGGACATCTCCATCTGCTTCGCGGACTTCCCGACCCAGAAGATCGGCGAGAACACGCGCGCGTTCCGCCAGCTCGGCATCGGCTACGCCAACCTCGGCGCCCTGCTGATGGCCACCGGTCACGCGTACGACTCCGACGGCGGCCGCTCCCTGGCCGGCGCCATCACCTCCCTGATGACGGGCACGGCCTACCGCCGCTCCGCCGAGCTGGCCTCGGTCGTCGGCACCTACGACGGCTACGCCCGCAACGCCGACGCCCACAACCGCGTCATGAAGCAGCACTCCGACGCCAACGGCACGGCCGTCCGCATGGACGACCTGGACAGCCCGGTCTGGGCCGCGGCGACCGAGGCCTGGCAGGACGTGCTGCGCGTCGGCGAGAAGAACGGTTTCCGTAACTCCCAGGCGTCCGTGCTCGCCCCGACCGGCACCATCGGTCTGGCGATGTCCTGCGACACCACCGGCGTCGAGCCCGACCTCGCCCTGGTCAAGTTCAAGAAGCTGGTCGGCGGCGGCTCGATGCAGATCGTCAACGGCACCGTGCCGCAGGCCCTGCGCCGCCTGGGCTACCAGGAGGAGCAGATCGAGGCGATCGTCGCCCACATCGCCGAGAACGGCAATGTGATCGACGCGCCGAGCCTCAAGCACGAGCACTACGAGGTCTTCGACTGCGCCATGGGCGAGCGCGCCATCTCCCCGATGGGCCACGTCCGCATGATGGCCGCGATCCAGCCCTGGATCTCCGGCGCCATCTCCAAGACGGTCAACATGCCGGAGACGGCGACCGTCGAGGAGGTCGAGGAGATCTACTTCGAGGCCTGGAAGCTCGGCGTCAAGGCGCTCGCGATCTACCGCGACAACTGCAAGGTCGGCCAGCCCCTCTCCGCGAAGACCAAGGAGAAGGAGAAGGTCGGGGTCACCGCGAAGGCCGAGGACACGATCCGCACCGCGGTCGAGAAGGTCATCGAGTACCGCCCGGTCCGCAAGCGCCTGCCCAAGGGCCGTCCCGGCATCACGACCTCGTTCACGGTCGGCGGCGCCGAGGGCTACATGACCGCCAACTCCTACCCGGACGACGGTCTCGGCGAGGTCTTCCTGAAGATGTCCAAGCAGGGTTCGACCCTCGCCGGCATGATGGACGCCTTCTCCATCGCGGTCTCCGTCGGCCTCCAGTACGGCGTGCCGCTGGAGACGTACGTCTCGAAGTTCACGAACATGCGCTTCGAGCCGGCCGGCATGACCGACGACCCGGACGTGCGGATGGCGCAGTCGATCGTCGACTACATCTTCCGTCGCCTGGCGCTCGACTTCCTGCCCTTCGAGACGCGCTCCGCGCTCGGCATCCACTCCGCCGAGGAGCGTCAGCGCCACCTGGAGACCGGCTCGTACGAGCCGAACCTCGAGGAGGAGGACGTGGACGTCGAGGGGCTCGCCCAGTCCGCCCCGCGCCAGACGGACCTGAAGGCCGTCGCCACCCCGAAGGCCGACGTCGAGGTGGCCAAGCCCGCCTTGCAGCAGGCCCACACCAGCGCCGAGCTGGTGGAGATGCAGCTGGGCATCCAGGCCGACGCCCCGCTGTGCTTCTCCTGCGGTACGAAGATGCAGCGGGCCGGTTCCTGCTACATCTGCGAGGGCTGCGGGTCGACCAGCGGCTGCAGCTGATGTCTCGCCTCTGCTGGGTGTGACCTAGCTGATCAGGGCGGTGGAGCCGGTACTCGGCTCCACCGCCCTCGGCGTTCTGCGGCTCCGGGCCGCCGCGCCACGGTCAGGACCGGCGCAGTCGGCCCATGATCCGCGTGAACGTCGCCGGGTCGTCCTCGAAGCCCTGGACGCCGGAGTGGAACGACCACCCGTCCGACGGCTCGCGCACGAACTCCCCGACCGTCGCCGCGGTCGCACCGAGAACCTCGCCGAACTCGTCCTCGTCCAGGACGGTGTAGCCCTCCCGTATCCGGAAAGCGGGGTTGAGCACGCTGACGAAGGTCCGGTGCTCCGCGTTCTGCTGGATGACGACACCGACGATCACGCGCGCGTACCGCGCGTCCAGGCGGTCGAGTTCCAGCGTCATCACCTCGTCCCAGCCGAACCCCTTGCCGTCCTTGCTGTCCCGGTTGAGATAGATCGTGCCGTCAGGGGAGCGACTGTCGAAGTGCACCACATAGGCAGGGGCGCCCTTCGGATCGCTCGCCAGATAGGTCGCGGCCACAATGTCCAGATCGGTGGGCGGCTGTCCCGTAGGACTCGGGTCCCACTTCAGCGCCATCTCGATCTTGCGGATTCCCTTGTTGAGCCCGCTCACCGGACTTCCCCTCCCCGTTTCCCCGTCTGCTGTCGCCCCGAACTGGCCGACCGTCAGGGCTGGTTGCCCATCCTGCCACGCGCGCGTGCACTGTCGCAGGACCGCTCTGTGCCCGAGAGTGACCAACGCCACGCCTGCTGGCCGTACCATGGCGCGGTGCTGGTCAAGTGGATTCGCTGCACCGTGGTGGACCGCCGCGGTTTCGAACGGGGACAGCGAAAGTGGGCGGGGCTTCTGGGGGAGCCGGGGTTTCGGGGACAGGGCGGGGGCTGGAGCAGGGGGCGCCCCGCGGTCGCGCATGTCTTCGCCTTCTGGGAGAGCCGGGCCTTCTACGACTCCTTCATGGCGCGCTCCCACGACCGGCTGGCGGCGGCGCAGTCGGGCACCTTCAAGGACGCCCAGGTGCGTCTGTTCGACTACCGCTTCGACGTGAAGACCGGCTTCGAGCCCCGCTTCACCGACTCCGACCTGCTGCGGGTGGCCCTGTGCCGGGTGCACGAGGAACGTGCCGAGCACTTCACCCTGATGCAGGAGAAGGTGTGGAACCCGGCCATGGCCGGCTCGCCCGGCATGATCCGCGGGATGTTCGCCGAGGCGCCCGGGAACGAGTTCATGGTCCTGTCGATGTGGCGCTCGGAGGCCGAACACGGCAAGTACCGGACCGAGCGCGTGGAGCGGCTGGCGCTTCGCGCCCAGACCGAGGCGGACATCTCCGCCCTCACCGGCGACATCGTCGAACTCGAGTCGACCTGGACGGTTTGAAATCCGGACGCACCCCGGAGCGCGATGATCGTGTGCTGTTTTGGGCCTTCTGATGCGGGATCTGTGTGACCTGCGCCGTATGGAGGCCCCACGAGTGCTCGATCGGCCGCCATCCGATCTAGGGTTTTGGCATGGCACGACCACGGCGCATCGTCCTTGTCCGCCACGGGGAGTCAACGGGCAATGTTGATGACACCGTCTACGAGCGTGAACCCGATCATGCCCTTGCCCTGACCGACCGAGGATGGCGGCAGGCCGAGGAAACGGGAAAGAACCTGCGGGAGGTGTTCGGCCGAGAGCGGGTCAGCGTGTACGTCTCCCCCTATCGGCGGACGCATGAGACCCTCCGCGCCTTCCACCTCGACCCCGATCTCATACGGGTACGCGAGGAGCCCCGGCTGCGTGAGCAGGACTGGGGAAACTGGCAGGACCGCGACGACGTACGGCTGCAGAAGACCTACCGGGACGCCTACGGGCACTTCTTCTACCGCTTCGCGCAGGGCGAGAGCGGAGCCGACGTCTACGACCGGGTCGGCGGCTTCCTGGAGAGCCTGTTCCGCAGCTTCGAGGCCCCCGACCACCCGCCGAACGTACTCCTCGTGACCCACGGCCTGGCGATGCGCCTGTTCTGTATGCGCTGGTTCCATTGGACGGTCGCCGAATTCGAGTCCCTCGCGAACCCGGGGAACGCCGAGATGCGCATGCTCGTTCTCGGGGACGACGGCAGGTACACCCTTGACCGGCCCTTCAACCGCTGGCGAGATCCGGAGCCGTACGGGATCACCGGTTAGAGTGGGAGATCGATGACCGTTGACACCTCTCCCGACGGGCGCCTGGAACGCGCCCTTGCCAGCCTGCGCGGCCTTGCCGTGGGTGATGCGCTGGGCTCCCAGTTCTTCGTGCCGGCGAACTACCCGCTGCTGCAGCGCCGCGAGCTGCCTCCCGGCCCATGGCAGTGGACCGACGACACCGAGATGGCCTGCTCCGTCGTGGCCGTCCTGGCCACGCACGACCGCATCGACCAGGACGCCCTGGCCCACTCCTTCGCGGAGCACCACGACTTCGACCGCGGGTACGGCCCTGCGGTCAACCGGCTGCTGAGGCTGGTCCGGGAGGGCGCCGACTGGCGTGAGCTGTCGGCCGCCCTCTTCAACGGGCAGGGGTCCTGGGGCAACGGCGCCGCGATGCGGATCGCCCCCCTGGGCGCCTGGTACGCGCACGATCCCGAGCAGGCGACCCACCAGGCGGAGATCTCCGCCTACCCCACACATCAGCACCGTGAGGCCGTGGTCGGGGCCATGGCCGTCGCCGCGGCCGCCTCGCTGGCAGGCGCCCCGGAGGGGCCGCCGAGCGCCGAGGCGCTGCTGGACGGTGTCATCGCCCTGGTCCCGAAGAGCGCCGTCGGCGCCGGCCTGCGCCGCGCCAGGGACATGCTCGACTACGCCGACGCGGCCACCGTCGCGGCGGTGCTGGGCTGCGGACGGCGTACCTCGGCCCACGACACCGTCCCCTTCGCGATCTGGTCGGCCGCTCGGGCCCTCACCGACTACGAGACGGCGTTCTGGACGACCGCGCAGGTCGGCGGGGACGTGGACACGACCTGCGCCATCGTGGGCGGGGTGCTGGCGGCAGGCAAGGCCGGAGCGCCTCCGCGGGCGTGGGCGCGGCAGGTCGAAGCGCTGCCGGGCTGGATGCCCGCTTCCGTCTGATACACCGCTTGCGCCCTCCGGTGGGAACTCACGGTGTTCGATGGGAACTCTGCGTGACCGAGCGCGCGTTCTCCTGGCAACCGCTGTGTGACGTATGCGTACACATGGGCGAGTGGGTGGAGCAGCGGGTGGCTGCGGGAGCGGCGTAGGGGGTGGGCGTGCGGTTCGTACCTTTCGTGATCATGCTGTTGGTGCCGGGCGGCAGGGCGGGCCGATCGGGGAGCGGCGGGCGTGCCTTCGCCCTGTCTGGCGGCGCCGCTCCGAGATCGGCCCATGGACCCGGGCTGTCAGCCGACCGCGGGGCCCGCCGTACCGGAGAGCGCCTCCAGGTCGCTCTTGCGGACGCGGATCACGAGCCAGGCCGTCACCAGAGCGAGTGCGGCCATCGCGGCGGCCGGGATGAAGGCCGTCGAGATACCGTGGGCGAGTACCTCGTGTCCCCAGGGCGCGGGCAGCTGGTGCGTCTTGGCGAACTCGGCCTTCTGCTCCGCGGATCCCTCGGCGAGGAACTTCGGCAGCTGCTTCTCCGCCTCGTCCTTGCTCGCCGTACCGAAGACGGTCGTCAGGATGGACAGTCCGAGCGAACCCCCCACCTGTTGCGTGGCGTTGAGCAGGCCGGACGCGGCGCCCGCTTCATGTGGGGCGACGCCCGAGACCGCGGTGACCGTCACCGTCACGAAGTTCAACCCCATGCCGAAGCCGAAGACCAGCATCGGTCCGAGCACCCCGCCGGCGTAGGAGCTGTCCGGGCTGATGAAGGCCTGCCACGTGAGGCCGATGGCGACCAGAGTGGATCCGGTGAGCATGAACGGCTTGGGGCCCAGCACCGGCAGGAAACGCTGGGACAGACCCGCGCCGGTCGCGATGGCGACCGTGACGGGAAGGAAGGCGAGACCGGCCTTGATCGGGCTGTAGCCCAGCACGTTCTGCACGAAGAGCACGATGTAGAAGAACATGCCGAACATGGCCGCAGCGAGGCTCAGCATGATCACGTACGTACCGGAGCGGTTGCGGTCGGCGAACATCTTCAGCGGGGTGATCGGCTCTTTCGCCCGCATCTCCGTGAAGACGAAGGCGATCAGCAAGGCCACCGCGGCACCGAAGGCGCCGAGGGTCAGGCCGTCCCGCCAACCTGCCTCCGCGGCGCGGATGAAGGCATACACCAGGGAGGCCATGCCTGCCGTCGAGGTCAGTGCGCCGGCGATGTCGAAGCGTCCTGGGTGGCGTTCGGACTCGCTGATGTACAGCGGCGCGAGGGCGGCGATGAGTATGCCGATGGGCACGTTGACGAACAGCACCCACCGCCAGTCGAGCCACTCGGTGAGCATGCCGCCCGCGAGCAGGCCGATGGCGCCGCCGCCCGCGGAGACCGCGGCGAAGACGCCGAAGGCCCGGTTCCGCTCCGGCCCTTCGGGGAACGTCGTCGTGATGAGCGCCAGGGAGGTGGGCGAGGCGACGGCGCCTCCCACGCCCTGCAGGACACGCGCGGCCAGCAGCTGCCAGGGTTCCTGGGCCAGTCCGCCGAGCAGCGAGGCGAAGGTGAAGAGCAGGATGCCGGCCATGAACACCCGGCGTCGCCCGAGGATGTCCCCGGCTCGGGCGCCGAGCAGCAGCAGCCCGCCGAAGGTGAGTGTGTAGGCGCTGACCACCCAGGTGAGATCGGTGGTGCTGAAGTTGAGCGCGCCTTGAATGTGCGGGAGGGCGATGTTCACAATCGTCGCATCGAGTACCACCATGAGTTGGCAGGCAGCGATGACGGTGAGTGCGATGCCGGGGTGTCCCTCCCGGCGGGCGGCGCCCGGCTTCTGGTTCTGAATCAACTGAGAGGTTGTCACTATGAGTCCCCCACAAGAGCGTTAGTGAACGCTTGCGTTCACTGGCCCGTCAACGGTAGTGAGTTCTCCGTAGTGAACGCAAGCGTTCACTTGTGGCGTCGCCTCTCGGCGTGTCCCCCGCCGCAGTCCTACGGAGCCTTGCTCCGCCCCGCAATCCCCGCTCCTTCTGCTCGCTGGAGACACTCGGATGGTTACTTCGCGCTGGACGGCCGCCCCCGCTCGGGCGACCTCCCCCCGCCGGCGCGGCGCCGTGCTCGAACGTGCGATTCTCGACGCCGCACTGGAGCAGCTGGGCACCGTCGGCTGGAACGGCCTCACGATGGAGGGCGTCGCGGCCGGCGCCCAGACCGGCAAGGCCGCCGTCTACCGTCGCTGGCCCTCCAAGGAGGACCTGGTCGCGGACGCGCTGCGGGCCGGACTGCCCAGACTGGATGCCGCGGCCGATCTGGGGAGCGTGCGTGAGGATCTGGCGGCACTGTGCCGCGATGCGCGCGACGCGATGTTCTCCCGCCCTGGTTTCGCGTTGCGCTCGGTGATTCACGAATGCGATCCGTCCCAGGCGGAGCGCTTCCAGACCCTGATCTTGGAGGGTGTGGTCGAGCCGACCGTCAAGCTCCTTCATGAGGTCATCAGCCGCGGAATCAAGAGGGGTGAGGTGCGACCCGACGCGGCGAACGGATACGTCTTCGATGTCATCCCGGCCATGATGATGTATCGATCAAAGATGTGCGCATGCGAATGGAATGATCGAGAGCTCGATGAGATGATCGACCGGCTCATGCTGCCGTTGCTGCGGCCGGACGCCCCCTGACCGCGGTTTCGACGCCGTCGCTCTCGAGCCCTGAGGGGCCGGTGCGGACCGGGGTGTCGCGAGGTGATCCGGGCGGCGTAATCTAAGGACGCCATGCCGTACGAACCACCCACTCACACCGTCGAGCGCTCTCTGCGCGCCACCACCGGAGCCAAGGTCATTGCCGGTGTCGACGAGGTGGGCCGCGGTGCGTGGGCCGGACCTGTCACCGTCTGCGCGGCGGTCACCGGACTCCGCCGACCCCCCGCCGGTCTCACCGATTCCAAGCTGCTCACGATCAAGCGGCGCACCGAGCTGGCCGAGGTGCTGCTGACGTGGGTGACCTCCTACGCCCTCGGGCACGCCTCCCCGGAGGAGATCGACGATCTGGGGATGACCGCCGCGCTGCGGCTCGCCGCCGGGCGGGCCCTGGAAGCGCTTCCGATCCGCCCGGACGCGGTGATCCTCGACGGGAAACACGACTATCTCGGCGACCCGTGGCAGGTTCGCACGGTGATCAAGGGAGACCAGTCGTGCGTGGCCGTCGCGGCGGCCTCGGTGATCGCCAAGGTCCAGCGCGACAAAATGATGGCCGAACTGGGTATCGACCATGCAGACTTCGGTTTTGCGGACAATGCCGGGTATCCGTCGCCCGTGCACAAGGCCGCACTGGAGGAGCGGGGCCCCACCCCGTACCACCGGTTGTCGTGGGCGTATCTTGATGCGCTGCCCCAGTGGCGGCATCTCAAGAAGGCCCGCAGCTGGGCGAACGGAAGCGTTCCGGAGATCGAAGGTCAGCTCGGCTTCGACTTCTGACGATTCCGGCCGCACCGTGTGCCACCCGCTGGCGCGTGTCGCACCAACGATTGATAAGAAACAGCCCATGCCTCTCATTCCCGAGGAGCCTCAGATTCACGAGAGTGCCCAGGGTCCCCGCGCCACTCCGGCCAGCGGCCGCACAGCGCCGACCCCTCGACCTGTACCCGGACCCCGTCCCGCGGCTCCGTCGCGTCCCGGTCGTCCCGGACCCCTTCGGCCCACGCCGCCGGCGCAACGCACACCGCGTGACGTGGCCGCCAAGCCCGGGCCCTCGGCCCCGGCCGCTCCTGTCGCCGCCGCGCCCGCGTCGGTGACTCCTCAGGTCCAGTTGATCCCGGCCTCGGCCGAGGGCGCGCTGGACGCCGCCGAGGAGGCCGTGGACCTCCTCCTGGAATCGGGCCGCGCCCCAGGGGACGTGCTGGTGATCACCACCGGCGAACAGCATCCCTGGGCCGCCCACGAACTGTCCTTCGGCGAAGCGCCCTACTGGGCGCAGCACGACGCGGGGGACGACGTCTTCTACGCCGATGCCGCCGTAGCGGGCCGAGCGGGTGTGCGTCCGGTCGTCGTGGTCGCCGTCAACGGCGGGCCCGACACTGCGGCCGTGACCACTCTGCCGCTGGCCCGCGCTCGGGCCGCTGCCCTGCTGATCGTCTGCGGTGACCCGCAGCAGATCAACGCGGCGCTCGGCGCGGGCGTCTGAGCCGGTTCCGGCAGGCCGCGAGGCGTCGGGACCATGGAGGCGTCGCTGCCGCGGCGCCTCTGTGGTGTGCCCGCACGACGTCTTCCGGTGCGCGGATGCGCGTGCGCGGCACGTTGGAGGCCTCGGCGCACGCGTCTCGTTGCGCCCGGGCCGCTGACGTCTGATCCGGCCCGGCCCTGCCCGGCGTTGTCCGACGGGGTCAGCTCCGAGGAGGATCTGGTCCTCGGCGGCTGCCGGGACCGCTCGACGGCACAGGCGAGCAGCCATGGCGCCCGCGTCGTTGCGGGCGCCGACGCCGATGAGTCGGGTACGAGGCGTTACACCGGGCGCCCTTCAGCGAGCGGCCGCGCGGCGCAGTACCTCTGAGGCGGAGCCGCCGGTGCGTGGCAGCGGAGGCGGGGCCTCGGACAGGGCGAACGGTTCCGGAGCCGAGTGCGAGTTGGGGCGACGGCCTCCCCGGCCCTCCCCGAGGACCTGCCAGCCGTCCTGGGTCAGAGTGATGTACGCACCGCAGCGCAACCCGTGCAGCGTGCAGGCGTCACGCAGGCCCCACATCCACGCCCCGTCCTCCTCGGTCCAGTTCGCGTCGCCCTCGCGGCAGTAGAGCAGCACGGCGGTGCGCACGGGTGTACGGCGTCTCAGGTCGTGCGGGACGACCCGGCGCAGTTGGGCGAGCAGGGCGTTGCGGAACATCCAGCCGTCGGTCGATGTCTGGCGTCGGGTGAACGAGGCGCTGGCCCGCACCCGTTCGTCCGGGTCGAGCACGGCCACGATCGCGGTGGCCGGCCGTGGTCGGTGCCGCGAGTGCAGCCCGCTGACGACTTCCCGTGGGTTGCGCAGCAGCGGGATGCCGGCCGCGGCCCATTCGGCAGGCTCGAGCAAGCGGTTGGCGGAGGTGGCGGACGTGGACGTCGACAACGATGCCGCCGAGGACGGAGCGAATCCGAAGGTCACGATCCTCCCTTCGGCTACGGCCCACACTGCGGGCGGGTCGGATTCGGGAGAGCGCACACCGCAGCAGAGCCCTACCGGACTACGGACGAGCCGTGCGGGGAGCAGACCTCAATTCTTCCTGTCGAACTTGGATGCGGCAACGAGCAAATGGGGCCACCGACCGTTATGTGGAGGTGAATGGCTTATATCCCTACCCAGTGATTCGTGGAACGACGCCTGCGTCCACCGTTCAAGACGTGTTCGTGCCGTGTTCGTGCCCCTGAGGCAGGAGGTTCGACGGAACACCGCTGTCGAGGCACCGCCGACCGGGTCGCCGCCGGGCCGCGAGTCGGCCGCGCCGCAACGCCCTGGCCGCGACGGCCGAGCCCGGGGCGGGCTTCGTCGGCCGCCCCTGAGGTCAGCCTTGCACGGCCAGGACCAAGGGCAACACCCCCTGCGCGCCGGCGCGGCGGAGCATCCGGGCCGCGACCGCGAGGGTCCAACCGGTCTCCGTGTAGTCGTCCACGAGCAGGACAGTGCCCCGGGCCTCGGCGAGCGCGGCGGCGAGCGCGGGAGGCACCTCCAACAGGCCGTGGAGTGCCTTCAGGCGTTGGGCGCTGTTGCTGCGGGAGATCGGCGAGGCGTCGGCGGTGTACTCCACCGACCCCAGGAGCGGCAGCCGGCCGACCTCCGCGATGCGCGCGCCCAGCGAGTGGATCAGCCGTGGTCGCGTGCGTGAGGCGACGGTGACCACACCGACCGGGCGCGCCGTGGCGTCGGCCGCTCCGGAGGCCCAACCGCCCGGACCCTTCGCCCAGTCGGCCAACACGCCCACCACGGCCTTGGCGACATCGTCCGGAACCGGTCCGTCGGAAGCCTGGGCGGTGAGCATCGGACGGAGCCGGTTGCCCCAGCCGATGTCCGAGAGACGCCCCAGGGCGCGCCCGTTCGCAGCCTGTTCGCCCGCGGGAATGCGCCCCTTGAGCTCCATGCCGATCGCCGGGAGACCGGTCGGCCACATCCGGCGGGGCTCCACCTCGACTCCCGCACGGCCCAGGTCGACGCGTGCGGCGTCCAGCGCGGCCGTGGACGTCTCGGCGGCGTAGCGCGCTCCCGCGCAGTTGTCGCAGCGGCCACAGGGCTTGGCGCCGTCGTCGTCGAGCTGGCGCTGGAGGAACTCCATCCGGCAGTCCGTCGTCGACGCGTACTCCCGCATGGCCTGCTGTTCGGCCTTGCGCTGTCGCGCGACCCACTCGTACCGCTCGGTCTCGTACGTCCACGGCTGTCCGGTCGCGAGCCAGCCGCCCTTGACCCGTTTGACCGCCCCGTCCACGTCGAGGACTTTGAGCATGGTCTCCAGGCGGGAGCGGCGCAGCTCCACCAAAGGCTCCAGGGCGGGCAGCGACACGGGCCGCTCCGCGCGCGCGAGGACGTCCAGCGTGCGGCGCACCAGCTCCTCCGGCGGGAAGGCGAGCGACGCGAAGTACTCCCAGATCGCCTCGTCCTCCCTCCCTGGCAGCAGGAGCACCTCCGCGTGCTTGACGCCGCGTCCCGCGCGGCCCACCTGCTGGTAGTACGCGATGGGGGACGAAGGCGAGCCGAGGTGGACGACGAAACCGAGGTCGGGCTTGTCGAAGCCCATGCCGAGCGCTGAGGTGGCGACCAGCGCCTTCACCTTGTTGGCCAGCAGATCCTCCTCCGCCTGCTGCCGGTCGGCGTTCTCCGTGCGACCCGTGTACGAGGTGACGATGTGGCCGCGCTGCCGGAGGAAGGCGGCGACCTCCTCCGCGGCGGCCACGGTGAGCGTGTAGACGATTCCGGAGCCGGGGAGTTCGTCGAGGTGTTCGGCCAGCCAGGCCATCCGGTGTGCGGCGTCGGGCAGTCGCAGCACGTTCAGGCTGAGACTCTCGCGGTCCAACGCACCGCGCAGCACCAGGGCGTCCGATGTGCC
The DNA here is from genome assembly GCF_053592635.1 of Streptomyces sp. NPDC002623. Taxonomy (NCBI): domain Bacteria; kingdom Bacillati; phylum Actinomycetota; class Actinomycetes; order Kitasatosporales; family Streptomycetaceae; genus Streptomyces; species Streptomyces sp. NPDC002623. Next base: position 88,734 of record NZ_JBSFWB010000001.1, read on the forward strand.
GCCGGTGCCGAGCTGTTCGGCGACGTCGGCGGTCACGCGCGCATTGGCGGTCGCGGTCGTCGCGAGCACCGGAACACCCGGCGGGAGATCGGCGAGCATGGTCCGCAGCCGACGGTAGTCCGGCCGGAAGTCATGGCCCCAGTCGGAGATGCAGTGGGCCTCGTCGACCACGAGCAGCCCGGTCGCCGCGGCCAGTTCGGGCAGTACCTGGTCCCGGAAGTCCGGGTTGTTGAGCCGCTCCGGACTGACCAGCAGGACGTCGACCGAGCCGGCGGCGATCTCGCCCCGCACGGTCTCCCACTCCTCGGTGTTCGAGGAGTTGATGGTTCGTGCATGGATACCGGCCCGGGCGGCGGCCTCGACCTGGTTGCGCATCAGGGCGAGCAGCGGAGAGACGATCACCGTGGGGCCGGAACCACGTGCTCGGAGCAGGGAGGTCGCCACGAAGTAGACGGCGGACTTGCCCCATCCCGTCCGCTGGACGACGAGGGCCCGGCGCCGGTCGGCGACCAGCGCCTCGATCGCCCGCCACTGGTCCTCGCGCAGCCGGGCCCCGCCCGAGGCGTCGCCGACGAGGCGGGCGAGGACGGTGTCGGCGTCGGCCCGGAGATCCGCGTTGCTCGTGTGCTCCATGTCCCCCATACAACAGGACGGCGCTGACAATCCGGTCCCGGCCGGTGCGGGAGCAGGGCGCTCGGCGGGCTCCGAGGCCGACGATCCTGTATGTCTGACATGTCCCTGATCTGACTTATCCACAGGCTCAGCGGGATTTCGTGATCCGCGAGATCGTCTGCGCATGACGAATCACGGCGAAACCACTGGATCCTCCGAAAACAGCGACATCACCGGACGTGACGGATGTGACGGACGCGGCGAGCGTGGCGAACACGACGGACGGGGCGAACGCGACGGACGGGGTCGATGGGCCGGGCAGGCCGGACAGGCCGGCCACAACGGATGGGGCGGAGGCGTGCCGTACGACGGGCCCCCGCCAGGTGACGGACAGACGGCGGCGAGTGGGCAGCCGGACGCGAGTGGGCAGACCCTGGCGAGCGGCCACGCGGCGTATGTCAGTCACACGATGTACGACGGAAACGCCGAGTACGGCGCAAGCCCCGCCGCCCACCAGGTCACCCTGCGATCCCCGGCCGAGCTGGCCGACGCGTTGCCCTATCTGCTCGGGTACCGGCCGGAGGACAGCATCGTCCTGGTCGCTCTGCACGACCAGGGCGGACGCGGCCGGTTCGGTGGCCGTGCCCGCCTGGGCATTCCCGCGAACCCGGACGACTGGGGAGCCGTCGCCCACCAATTGGCGCAGGGGCTCGTGAAGGGCAGCGAGCGCCGGGGCAACCGTCCCGCACAGATGGTCGCCTACCTCTGCCAGGAGCCGACGAAGGGCGAGACGGGCCGTCAGGTCATGGAACGACTGCTGCCGCTTGCCCACTGGCTACGTCTCGAGTGCGGTCGCCTCGACATCCCCGTGATCGAGGCGCTCTGCATCTCGGACGGCCGTTTCTGGTCGTACTGCTGCGGGGGCGAGGGCTGCTGCCCGGTCGAGGGCGTCCCGATGGGTCTGCCGGGGACTTCCGTGCTGGCGGCCGCCGCGACCTACGCGGGGATCCAGGTCCGAGGCACTCTGCGCGAGCTACGGGCCCGACTGCTGCCGCTCGAGACCGGTGCCGCGCTGGATCAGGAAGTCGCCCTGGACGCTGTCGGCATGGCGCTCATCCCCAGGATTCTCGATGAGACGAGTCGCGCGGCGGTGGCCGACGAGACGCTCGAACTGGCCGGACGGGTCAGGCGACGGTTCGCCGAAGCGCCCCTCGTGTCGGGCGCTCTCCTTGCGGACCACCGAGATGACGAACTGCTCGGATTCGACGAGGCCGCGGCGCTGATCCTCGGCCTTCAGGACCGTGTGACACGCGACTGGGCGGCGCAGTGGATGGAGGGCGACGAGGCCGCTCCCGCCCTGCGGCTGTGGCGGGCTCTGGCCCGCCGCTGCGTGGGACCGTACGCCGAGTATGCGGCGGCGCCCCTCACTCTCGCGGGCTGGGTCGCCTGGTCCAGCGGTGACGAACTCGAGGCGAGGGAAGCCCTGGCCATGGCCCTGGGCGCGGACCCGGAATATCTGTTCGCCCGCCTCCTGCACCAGGCCTGCAACGAAGGCCTCGACCCCGAGTCGGTACGCCGCTGTCTGCGCACCGAGCGCGAGGGGCGCGAGGGGCGGGAGGAGCGCGACAGTCACGCTGCAGCGGAGGGGGCGGGCCGTCCGGGCGAAGGGAATCGCCCCGGCGAACCTGACGACCCTGACGACGTGGACGGCTGCCTCGAAGCCGAGGCGCTGGACCACCCTGGTCAAGCGAAGGACGTCGCGGACTCCGGGCCGCACGGCCCCGCCGCAGGCGCGTCAGGATCGGTGTCGACGCCCGCGCTCACGGCCGCCCGAAGGCGCCGCCGCTCTCGTCCCGGCGCTGCCGGGACCGGCCACCCGCCGACTGCGGGAGGAGCGGGAGGAGAGGGAGCTCACACGGCGAGGGCGCACACCACCCATCCCGCCGGGCCGAGCCGAGGAGGCTCCCGTCCGGGCCCGGCCGGAAAGGCATCCGCACGACGTCGTGGCGACTGTCCGGAAGAAGCGCGGCCGGACGGCGACGACACCGTCGGGAAGGCGTGACGCACACCGTCGGGAAGGCGTGACGCCCTGCCGACGCGCCCTGACGAGGTCCATGCCGAACGACGACCGTGGCCAGGGACAGCCGGTGCAGGGGCGCGTTGCCGACGGCACCCTGAGGCCTCCTGCCGTGGGTGTCTTCCGACGGCCGCGGCTGGGCGAACACCGCCACGCCCGGCGCGGTGAGCCCCGGCGGTCGGCCGTGCCCGGAGGGTGGCTCGGCGAGCCCCGTTCGGCCGCCATTCGGTGGGGGCTGCGGCCGGGGGCGTGACCTGGGGGAGCCCCGCCCCGTTCACCTGAGTGGCGGAACGCCTGCATGGGTCGTGCCGCCGCAGCGCACCCGCCCTGCCGGAGCCTTCCACCAGGCCTCGACCATGCCCGAGGCGTACAGAGAGCAGAAGAAGTCACCGCATGCATCAGCCGACTCAGCCCTCCTCCGCCGACGAACGCTCGAGCCTCGACAACCCGGTGCCGACCCCCGGCACACGCGCCGACCAGGGCATCCGCAGCACGTCCCCGTTCCGGTCCGCAGGCGCGTCACGTCGCCCTTCTCCGCCCGCTTCGTCCAGAGTCGCCGCGCCGCCGCCCGGGTCACCGGCCCCGCCTCGCTCCGTCGGTCTGCCCCCTGCCCACACGGCGATGATCTGCGTCGCCCTGCCGGGCCTCGCCATCTCCACCGAACAGGGGCAGCTGACCGGACGGGGGCTGGAGGGGTTCTACCGTGCGGGTCGGCGCATCCTGTCCCGTTGCCAGGTGCGGGTGGCAGGACGCGAACCGCTGGTCGTCCAGGCCCGCATGACGTCGGCCGACCGGGCCCGATTCGTCGGCACCCTCCGTGTCACTCCGCACGGCGGCCCGGACCCGGACGTCGTCGTCGAGCGGACCCGCTCCGCCGACGGCACGGAGCGGATCACACTGCACAGCGCCGCGGCCCGGCCACTGCGCCTCCCGGTGGAGGTGGCCCTCGGCACCGATCTGGCGGACCTGGGTGCCATCGCGTCCGGCACCGTGGGCCCCGAACTGCCCGCCAGCGTCCACGACTCCGGTCTGCGCTGGTCCTGCCCCGCCGGGACGTCCTGTGTCACAGCCGACCCGCCGCCCGCCGACGCGATCGCCTCCGCGGGCCTGCTGCGCTGGGACTTCGACGTGCCTCCCGGCGGCAGCGTCCGCGTGGAGCTGAGAGTGCGCCTGGAAGGTGCGGGCCCGGTCCGAGCCGTGGGCCGCGCGGCCACGAGCCCGCTCGCTCCGGCGCACGCCACGGGCGACGACGCGCGCGTCCAGGCGCTTCTCGCGACCAGCGTCGAGGATCTGCAGGCACTGCTGGTGCGAGACCCCACGCACCCGGCCGACACCCACCTGGCGGCGGGGGCGCCGTGGCGCTGCGGCCTGGCCCCGGCCGAGGCGCTTGCCGCGGCCCGCATGACGCTGCCGCTCGGGACCCGTCTCGCCTCAGGCACCTTGCGCATCCTCGCCCGCACCCAGGTCACGGGCAGCGGACCCCGATGCGGCATGATCCCCGGCCCCCGGCGGGACACGGGCGCGCACCTGCCGCCGGGCTGTACGGGTACCGAGGCCACGCTGCTCTTCCCGGTACTCCTCGCGGAGGCCCGCCGATGGGGTCTGCCCGACCAGGAGACGGAGGAACTGTTGCCGGCGGCCGAGCGCTGCCTCACCTGGCTGCGCACCGCGGTCGGCGACGGGCCCTACCTGAGCGACCCCCAGCCCAACGGGCCCGTCCGCTGCGAGACACAGGCCCACGCCCACCGGGCGGCCCTGCTCGGCGCCGATCTGCTCGACGCCTGCTCCAGACCCGGCGGCGACGGGCTGCGGCAGTGGGCTCGGGCAACGCGTGCCGTTTTCCGGCGGGACTTCTGGATCGACGACCTGGGCGGCGGCCGACCCGCCGCCGCTCTCGCCCCGGACGGGCGGCCGCTGTCCCACCTCTGCGCAACGACCGTCCACCTCCTCGACACCGGCTTGCTCGGCGGTGGCGCCCATGCCGCCGGGCTGCTGGACAAGGTGCAGACCGAACAGCTCGCCCGGCTGCTCGGCAGCCCCGTCATGGACTCGGGCTGGGGACTTCGCGGCCTCGGCGCGAAGGAGGTCGGCTACAACCCCTTCGGCCACCGCAGCGGTGCCGTGCGGGTCCACGAAACGGCGATCGCCGTCGCGGGACTGGCCGCGGCGGGCTACGAGAAGGAGAGCGCGGCGCTGCTGCGCGGTGTGCTGGCGGCGGCCGAAGCCTTCGGTCAGCGCCTCCCGGAGATGTACGCGGGGGAGCAGCGCGGCGACGGGAGCGCACCCCTTCCCCATCCGGCCGCCTGTCGTCCCGCGGCCACCGCGGCGGCGGCCGGGGTCCTGCTGCTGACCGCTCTCGTCGGCATCCGGCCCGACGCCCCGGCCGGAACCGTCACCCTGCGCCCGGTCCACAGCGCACCCCAGGGAGAGATCGGCCTGACCGGGCTGCGGGTCGCGGGCGCTCCCTTCTCCGTACGGGTCAGTCGGCTCGGACTCGCGATGGTGGAGGAAGCGGCCGACGGGCTCCAACTGGGCGTGTGACCTCGTGTGACGCAGTGCCGGAAGGCGTCGGGGCGGACGACGGCAGGTGTGCGGAACCGAAGTGGATCAGCCGCCGAAGCGGTCGACGAAGGGAGTGTTTATCGTCAGGAAGACGACTATGATCGCCGCATGCCCTACGACCCGTCAGCCTTTCCGCCCTTCGCCGTCACCGTGGACCTGGTCGTGCTGACCGTGCGCCGCCATGCCCTGTGTGCGCTGGCGGTGCGCAGAGGCGAGGCGCCGTTCCAGGGGCGGTGGGCGCTCCCGGGCGGCTTCGTGCGGGCCGACGAGGACCTCACGCAGGCGGCGGCGCGCGAACTGGCCGAGGAGACCGGACTGCGCGCCCACGATCCCGTGGCCCCTGCCTCGGCCCCGGCCCCGGACAACGGCGCCCACTTGGAGCAGCTCGCCACGTACGGCGATCCCAAGCGCGATCCCCGGATGCGCGTCGTCAGCGTCGCCCACCTGGCGCTCGCCCCGGACCTGCCGGCGCCGCGAGCGGGCGGCGACGCCAGCAACGCGCGCTGGGCGCCGGTCGAGGAACTGCTGCAGCACGGCGGCTACGGCCGGGACGGCGAACCGGTGGCACCGCTCGCTTTCGACCACGCCCAGATCCTCGCGGACGGCGTGGAGCGAGCCCGCTCCAAGATCGAGTACTCGTCCCTCGCGACGGCGTTCTGCCCCACCGAGTTCACGGTCGGCGAACTGCGCCGCGTCTACGAGGCGGTATGGGGCGTGGCGCTCGACCCGCGCAACTTCCACCGCAAGGTGACGGGCACGCCCGGCTTTCTGGTCCCCACCGGCGGCACCACCACTCGGCAGGGCGGCCGGCCGGCCCAGCTGTTCCGGGCGGGCGGCGCGACCTTGCTCAACCCGCCGATGCTGCGGCCCGAGATCTGACACCGGCCCGCCGCTGCCGCTGATATGCACGGGCAGTGGCCCTGGCGGATGGGCCAGATCGACCACGCTCGCACGCCTGGCCGTGCGGTGTCCGGAAAAACAGGATATAGCGCGCTATGTTCCTGCAGGTGATCCAGGCCTTCGGACTGACCAGCAACTCCCGCAAGGCGCTTCCGCCCGCCGTCGACGATGTCTCCTTCGAGGCGCGCGCGGGCCGCGTCACCGTCCTGCTCGGAGCGCCGGGCGCGGGCAAGACCACAGCGCTGAGACTGATGCTCGAACTCCAACAGGGCCGCGGCCTCGCCTACTTCAGAGGTCGCCCCCTGCACCGCATCGCCCATCCCTCGCGCGAGGTCGGCGTCCTTCTGGGCGACGTGCCGGGGCACCCGGCCCGCACGGCCCGCGGCCACCTGCGCATGCTGTGCGCGGCCGCCGGCGTGCCGGTCCGGCGGGCCGACGAAGTACTTGAAGTGGTCGGGCTGGTCAGCCTGGGCGACGAACGCCTGAGCACCCTCTCCCGAGGCATGGACCGACGCCTCGGCCTGGCCTGTGCTCTTCTCGCGGACCCGCACACCCTCGTCCTCGACGATCCGGCCGACGGGCTCTCGGGGCGCGAGAACCGCTGGCTGTACGGCATGCTGCGCGCCCACGCGGACCAGGGCGGCACGGTCCTGATGACCACGGCCGATCCCAAGGAGGCCGCCCGCACCGCCGACCACGTCCTCACCCTGGAGCAGGGCAGACTCGTCGCCGACCAGAGGGCCGCCGACTTCGCCCGCACCCGGCTGCGCCCCCGGGTGGCCGTCCGCAGCCCCCACGCCGTCCGACTGGCCGCCCTGCTCACCAAGGAGGCCCGAGCCGCACAACGCTCCGTCGAGGTCGTGCAGGAGGACGGCAACCGGCTCTCCGTGTACGGCAGTAGCTGCGCCCACGTCGGCGAGACGGCGTTCCGGCACAGCATCCTCGTCCACCAACTCGCCGACGAGACCGGAGACATGGGACCGGGTGCGGGAGCGGGAGCAGAGACGCGGCGTCGGACACGCGCCGAAGCCGCCCCGGACCCCTCGGGCGAAGCAGGGCCGGACCCCTCGGGTGCGGCGACGGTCGCCGTCGGCGTACCCGAGGCGAGCGTCGAACGCGCGAAGGGCTCCGATGACGCACGTATGGAAATCAGCGCTCGGGAGGCCGACGCAGCTGTCGCGCCGCGCAGCCCCGACGACGCCCCATCGCTTTCCCCGGCGACGCCCCAGGCGGCCGATGCGCGTCCTTCCGACGGCCCCAGGGCCGCCGATGGGGACGCCCGCTCCGCTGCCGCCGCACCGGCCGGTGGCGGCGCTGCATCGGACCCCCCACGCGTGACCGCGGCCCTCACCGTGGAGGAACGCCGCTCCACCACCGAGTCGGCCGCCGTACCCTCCGCCCGGCACGCCCCCCGTCGCTCCGCTGCCCGCAACTTCGACACCCTGCCGGCCCTGCCACCCCCCATCGCCGTCCGCTCCGCCCCCAGCCCGCTGCGCCCCCTCCGCTACGAACTCCGCCGGGCCGCCGGGATCAGCACCGGGTTCGTCGCCGGTGCCGTCGTGCTGCTCGTCTCCGCCCTCACCGCCGTACTCCTTGCCCGCATGGGCCACACCTCACAGGCGCGGCTGTTGGCGGCGTGGCCCGTGGAGCTGCCGCTGCCGCCCGCGGCGCTCGGCGCGGGACTGCTCGGCGCGTTGGCCTTCGGGGACGAGTTCCGCCACCCTGCCCTGGCGGCGGACCGCGGCACCGTGCCCCGGCGGCTGGGGGTGCTCGTCGCCAAACTTTTCGTCGCCGCTCTCACCGCCTTGATGCTGGCCTTCCTTACGGTGGGCTGCGACGCCGAAATGCTCTATCTCGTCTACGGACGGGAGCTCGCGCAAGTTCCCGCGGACTGGCTTTCCATGAGTGCGAGTTGGCTGGGTCTCGTGGTCGGCTGTGCCTGGGCCGGCGTGCTGGCCGCAGGCGTGTTCCGGTCCACCACGGCAGGGCTGGCGGCGGTGGTCGCCGTGCCCGTCGTCGTCGTACCCGGCGTGCAGAAGGCATTGGAGAGCACGTCAGTGCGGGCCGCGGCCGGATTCTCGATGCGGCTCCGCGAGACGCTCCTGGTGCAGTGGCCCTTCGGGGGAGAGCGCTATCTGGTCGGCGCGACGCGTGTGATCGCCCATCCCGTCGGCGGGGCAATGGCGTTGTCCCTGGCGGCTCTGCTGTGCGCGTACCTGCTCACGACCCTGCGAAGCAGGGTTCGATGACGACCGTCCAGGACCCTTCCCGCCTCGGCATGTGCACAACTCCCCGGAGAAAGCCCATTTCTTTCCGATAAGGCGTCAATTGCGACGGGGTGAGCGATCACCCTTTCGTGTGCTTTTCACCAAAGACCTCAAGGGAGTTGGAGGCAGCGCCGACAAAGGATCCGTGAGTACCCTTGCGCACACCATGATGACCGCCGCCCGCTCCGCCGACTCCGGTCTGGCCGGCCCGGGCGAACTCGATCGCTATCCCTACGCCGAGGCCCCGGCGGCCGACCGCGTAGGAGCCCCCGTCTGGGAGGCCGCGGACCCGGAGCTGGGCCGCGTGGGCCGCCGTGCCGCAGGCAGCCGTGGACGCGGACTGCACGGCCAACTCGTCCAGCAACTGGGTCAGATGATCGTCTCGGGCGACCTCGGCGCCGACCGGCCACTGGTTCCCGAGGAGATCGGCCAGCGGTTCGAGGTGTCCCGCACCGTCGTCCGTGAGTCGCTGCGTGTCCTCGAGGCCAAGGGCCTGGTCAGCGCCCGGCCGAACGTCGGCACACGCGTGCGTCCCGTGAGCGACTGGAACCTGCTCGACCCGGACATCATCGAGTGGCGGGCCTTCGGTCCCCAGCGTGACGATCAGCGGCGCGAGCTGAGCGAGCTGCGCTGGACGATCGAGCCGCTCGCCGCCCGCCTCGCCGCCGGGCACGGGCGGGCCGACGTCCAGCAGCGACTGTCCGACATGGTGGAGATCATGGCGCACGCCATGGGGCAGGGTGACGCGCTCACCTACTCCCGCGCCGATGCCGAGTTCCACTCGCTGCTGATCCAGCTCGCGGGCAACCGCATGCTGGAGCACCTTTCCGGGATCGTGTCGTCCGCCCTGCAGGTCTCAGGCGGCCCGGTCACGGGCTGTGACCGGCCGAACGACGCGGCGCTGGGGCATCACGGCAGGATCGTCGACGCCCTCGCCGCGGGCGACGGCACGGCGGCCGAGACGGCCATGCGGCAGCTGCTCATGGTGCATCCCGAGGTCGAGCGCGTCGTGCCGGCGCCGCGCGAACACTGACCGCACCTCGTGGGGGGACGGTCCGGGGATGCCTTCCCCCTCCCGCGCCGTTCTCGGCCGTTTCGCCCGCACTCCCGTCGGACCCCGCAGCACCCGTCCCGGGTCTGCGGGGTCCGACGGTCGACGTGGCGGGATTCGGTCGCGAAGGTCCGGGTAGGTGTCACGGGTGACCTCATATGCTCGTGTCTGACCGTTTTTGGGCGCTTACGGGGTGTGACTCGGGCCACGAAGATTGGGCGTAACGCTTGTGGAAACAACGCGATGACCTAAGAGGCAACAGCCGCAGAGGGAATACGGACGCCGTTCAAGGCGCTGTGCATCCTCCCGGCCCCCGCCCGCGCCGTCGGCCCACCCCGAGGCCGGTGGTCGGCTCTCGTCCGCTTGGACGGGGCCGGAAGCCGTTTTCCAACGTTCCGAGAGGTTGTTCGTGTCGGCCAGCACATCCCGTACGCTCCCGCCGGAGATCGCCGAGTCCGTCTCTGTCATGGCGCTCATTGAGCGGGGAAAGGCTGAGGGGCAGATCGCCGGCGACGATGTGCGTCGGGCCTTCGAAGCTGACCAGATTCCGGCCACTCAGTGGAAGAACGTACTGCGCAGCCTCAACCAGATCCTCGAGGAAGAGGGTGTGACGCTGATGGTCAGTGCCGCGGAGCCCAAGCGCACCCGAAAGAGCGTCGCAGCGAAGAGTCCGGCCAAGCGCACCGCCACCAAGACGGTCGCGGCGAAGACGGTGACGACGAGGAAGGCCACCGCCAGTACCACGGCCGCCCCTGCCGTACCCGCTGTGGACGACCCCGCAGACGAAGCCGCCCCCGCCAAGAAGGCGGTCGCCAAGAAGACGACGACCGCCAAGAAGGCGGTCGCGAAGAAGACCGTCGCCACCAAGAAGACGGTGGCGGCCAAGAAGACCACCGCCAAGAAGGACGACGCCGAGCTGGTCGAGGAAGAGGCCCTCGAGGACGCTCCCAAGGGCGACGAGCCCGAGGGCACCGAGAGCGCCGGCTTCGTGCTGTCCGACGAGGACGAGGACGACGCGCCCGCGCAGCAGGTCGCCGCTGCCGGCGCCACCGCGGACCCGGTCAAGGACTACCTCAAGCAGATCGGCAAGGTCCCGCTGCTCAACGCCGAGCAGGAGGTCGAGCTCGCCAAGCGCATCGAGGCCGGTCTGTTCGCCGAGGACAAGCTGGCCAACGCCGACAAGCTCGCGCCGAAGCTCAAGCGCGAGCTGGAGATCATCGCCGAGGACGGTCGCCGCGCCAAGAACCACCTCCTGGAGGCCAACCTCCGTCTGGTGGTCTCCCTGGCCAAGCGCTACACCGGCCGCGGCATGCTCTTCCTGGACCTCATCCAGGAGGGCAACCTCGGTCTGATCCGCGCGGTCGAGAAGTTCGACTACACCAAGGGCTACAAGTTCTCCACGTACGCCACCTGGTGGATCCGTCAGGCGATCACCCGCGCGATGGCCGACCAGGCCCGCACCATCCGTATCCCGGTGCACATGGTCGAGGTCATCAACAAGCTCGCGCGCGTGCAGCGCCAGATGCTCCAGGACCTGGGCCGCGAGCCCACCCCGGAGGAGCTGGCCAAGGAACTCGACATGACCCCGGAGAAGGTCATCGAGGTCCAGAAGTACGGCCGCGAGCCCATCTCGCTGCACACCCCTCTGGGCGAGGACGGCGACAGCGAGTTCGGTGACCTCATCGAGGACTCCGAGGCCGTCGTCCCGGCCGACGCGGTCAGCTTCACGCTCCTCCAGGAGCAGCTGCACTCCGTCCTCGACACCCTGTCCGAGCGCGAGGCGGGCGTCGTCTCGATGCGCTTCGGTCTCACCGACGGTCAGCCGAAGACCCTCGACGAGATCGGCAAGGTGTACGGCGTGACGCGCGAGCGCATCCGCCAGATCGAGTCCAAGACCATGTCGAAGCTGCGCCACCCGTCCCGTTCGCAGGTGCTGCGCGACTACCTCGACTAGGTCGTAGTCGTACGACGCCGAAGGCCCGGCTCCCCGAGGGGAACCGGGCCTTCGGCGTGGGCGCGCGGGTGCGGGGCATCGGACGCTGAATCACTCTGGGTGTTCATCGACCTCTCCAGAGTGAGGAGCGCGCATGCGTCGTCCCCTTGTCCGGGCCTTGTCCCGGCCGTTGATCCTGGTGGCCGCGTTGGTGGCCATACCGTTGGCCTCCGCCGCCCCGGCGGCCTCCGACGGCGTCGTCGTGGGCGGTTTCCCGGTCGACGTCTCCCAGAGCCCGTGGGCGGTCGCGCTGTCCAGCCGTGACCGGTTCGGAGGTATGCGCTCGGGGCAGTTCTGCGGAGGCGTGGCGGTCGGCCCGTCCACCGTGCTCACGGCGGCCCACTGCCTGGGCGAGGACGTCCTGGGAGGGCCGCCGGGGCAGGTGGGCGACCTGAAGGTCGTCGCGGGCCGCACGGACCTGTACTCGGACGCGGGCCAGGAAGTCTCCGTGCGCAGTGTCTGGGTGAACCCGGGCTACGACAGTGCCAGCAATGCCGGGGACTTCGCCGTACTCACCCTGGCGGGGTCGCTCCCGGCGGCGGCGGTCATCGGCATGGCCGCGGAGGGAGATGCGGCCTACGAGCCCGGCGCGGACGCCGTCGTCTACGGCTGGGGGGACATCACAGGCTTCGGCGCGTACGCCCACAGCCTGAGGGCGGCTCGCGTCCATGTACTGGCCGACGCGCTCTGCGAGCAGGCCTATCCCGCTTCGGCCGACGGCATGTACGTCGCACGGAGCATGGTGTGCGCCGGAGAGGTACGGGGCGGCCGTGACGCCTGCCAGGGGGACAGCGGGGGACCGCTGGTCGCGCAGGGTCGGCTCATCGGTCTCGTGTCGTGGGGCAGCGGCTGTGGGCGGCCGGGGAGCCCGGGTGTCTACACGCGGGTGTCCGACGCCGTACGGACGCTGAAGTGGGACGTCGCCACCCGAGGGTCCCGCCAGGCCCCTGGTGGGGCCTGAGCGGGTCTTCCCTCGGCGAGGCTGACGCCGTCAATCGGGCCTTAGAGCCCGCAAGAGCGGGCGGCCGCCCCTTGGAAGCAGGGACGGCCGCCCGTGTACCGGCCTGTGCCGGTTCTGGCTCGTCGTAGACGCGTCGGATCAGCGCTCTTCTTCGGACGAGGACGCCGGCACGGTCGTCAGCCGCTCCGTCTCGTCCTGTATCTCAGCGGCGATCTTCTTGAGTTCCGGCTCGAACTTGCGGCCGTGGTGGGCGCAGAAGAGCAGTTCTCCGCCGCTGAGCAGGACGACGCGCACGTACGCCTGGGCGCCGCAGCGGTCGCAGCGGTCAGCGGCCGTCAGCGGGCTCGCGGGGGTCAGAACAGTAGTCACGTCGCCTCTTCTCTAGCTCGACGAGCTGTCGTACCAGGGTCAACATCCAACCAGCCCCAAAACGTTCCCGCTCGTGGCTTCTCCTCGAAAAAATCTTTCCCGAGGTGGCCGTCTGCTGCCGGTTTGGCGGCGAATGTGCCGTATTGCGTGGTCTATGGCTTACGGTTTCGCGCTGTCGGTCATGGTTCGATCCTCCCGGCTGGATTGCCGGTTTGTTCATGAGGACGTGCCCGGAGCCTAAATGGTTCATGCCTCGAAGGGAACGTGATATGTACTTCACTCCATCGAGGGATCGAACATGCATGCGACGCTCGACTAGGGTGAGTTCAGACGAGGGTGGCGTTACAACGGCTCTACCAGGCCTCGGTACCCTCTTGGCGGCAACCCAAGCCGCGCCCTTACCCAGAAGGGCCCCAACTGAAATTCAGCGAGGAGCGAACCGCGTGACCGCCGAAACGTCCGTGCCGTCCACAGCGCTGCTGGCAGGAGCAGACCGGGACGGTTCCAACTACACCGCGCGGCACCTGCTCGTCCTCGAGGGCCTCGAGGCCGTGCGGAAGCGCCCGGGTATGTACATCGGCTCGACCGACAGCCGTGGTCTGATGCACTGCCTGTGGGAGATCATCGACAACTCAGTCGACGAGGCCCTGGGCGGTTATTGCGACCACATCGAGGTGATCCTCCACGACGACGCCTCGGTCGAGGTCCGTGACAACGGCCGTGGCATCCCCGTCGACGTCGAGCCCAAGACCGGACTGTCCGGCGTCGAGGTCGTCATGACCAAACTGCACGCCGGCGGCAAGTTCGGCGGCGGGTCCTACGCCGCCTCCGGCGGTCTGCACGGCGTCGGCGCCTCCGTGGTCAACGCCCTGTCCGCCCGACTCGACGTCGAAGTGGACCGAAGCGGCAACACGCACGCGATCAGCTTCCGGCGAGGAGTCCCGGGCGCCTTCGCTGCGGACGGCCCCGACGCCAAGTTCGAGACGGGCGGCCTGCGCAAGATCAAGAGGATCGCCAGGAACCGCACCGGCACGCGCGTGCGGTACTGGGCCGATCGCCAGATCTTCCTCAAGGACGCCAAGCTCTCCCTGGAGCACCTCCACCAGCGCGCCCGCCAGACCGCGTTCCTGGTGCCCGGCCTGACCATCGTCGTCCGTGACGAGTACGGTCTCGGCGAGGGCGGCAGCAAGGGCGAGGAGTCCTTCCGCTTCGACGGCGGCATCAGCGAGTTCTGCGAGTACCTGGCCACCGACAAGCCCGTCTGCGACGTCCTCCGCTTCACCGGGCAGGGCACGTTCAAGGAGACGGTCCCGGTCCTGGACGACCACGGGCAGATGACCCCGACCGAGGTCACCCGTGAGCTCGGCGTCGACGTGGCGATGCGCTGGGGCACCGGCTACGACACGACCCTCCGGTCGTTCGTCAACATCATCGCCACGCCCAAGGGCGGCACGCACGTCGCGGGCTATGAGCAGGCGGTCGCCAAGACGATGAACGAGGTGCTGCGCGCCAAGAAGATGCTGCGCGTCGCCGAGGACGACATCGTCAAGGACGACGCCCTGGAGGGCCTGACCGCCGTCGTCACCGTCCGGCTGGCCGAGCCCCAGTTCGAGGGCCAGACCAAGGAGGTCCTCGGCACCTCGGCGGCCCGGCGCATCGTGAACACCGTGATCTCCAAGGAGCTCAAGGTGTTCCTGACCTCCACCAAGCGCGATGACGCGGCTCAGGCGCGGGTCGTCATGGAGAAGGCGGTCGCCGCCGCACGCACGCGTATCGCGGCCCGGCAGCACAAGGACGCGCAGCGCCGCAAGACGGCACTGGAGTCCTCCTCCCTGCCCGCGAAGCTGGCCGACTGCCGCAGCGACGACGTCGAGCGCAGCGAGCTGTTCATCGTCGAGGGAGACTCGGCGCTCGGCACGGCGAAGCTCGCCCGGAACTCCGAGTTCCAGGCACTGCTGCCGATCCGGGGCAAGATCCTCAACGTCCAGAAGTCGTCCGTGACCGACATGCTCAAGAACGCCGAGTGCGGCGCGATCATCCAGGTCATAGGAGCCGGCTCGGGCCGGACCTTCGACATCGACGCGGCCCGCTACGGCAAGATCATCATGATGACCGACGCCGATGTGGACGGCTCCCACATCCGCACGCTGCTCCTGACGCTGTTCCATCGCTACATGCGGCCCATGGTCGAGGCCGGCCGGGTGTTCGCCGCGGTGCCGCCGCTGCACCGCATCGAGCTCGTCCAGCCCAAGAAGGGCCAGGACAAGTACGTGTACACGTACTCGGACCGCGAGCTGCGCGACAGGCTCATGGAGTTCAAGAGCAAGGGCATCCGGCACAAGGACTCGATCCAGCGCTACAAGGGTCTCGGCGAGATGGACGCCGACCAGCTGGCCGAGACGACGATGGACCCGCGCCATCGCACCCTGCGTCGCATCAACCTCTCCGACCTGGACTCCGCCGAGCAGGTCTTCGATCTGCTGATGGGCAACGACGTGGCGCCGCGCAAGGAGTTCATCTCCAGCTCGGCGGCGACGCTGGACCGGTCCCGCATCGACGCGTAGCCGCTGCGCTCGGCCTGGGCAGGACGTCCGGGCCGAGGCTGGCGCCGGATCCGTAGGGTTCGGTGAGCGTGTCGGTTCGGTGGAGGGGCCGGGACGGCGGAATGGCCTGGGTGCGCAATGGCCTGGGTGACGGATGGGCCGGTCGACCCCGAGGTCGGGTCGTTACGTCTCCGGC
>NZ_JBSFWB010000001.1:104362-289593 GCF_053592635.1 Streptomyces sp. NPDC002623
GCGATCCGGCGATCCGGCGATCCGGCGATCCGGCGATCCGGCGATCCGGCGATCCGGCGATCCGGCGATCCGGCGATCCGGCGATCCGGCGATCCGGCGATCCGGGGGTAGGGGCGGTGCGGCGGCCCGGGTTTCCGGCCTCTGGCCTTCGCCGTCCGGTCCGGAGGGCTCTTCGTTGGCGTGCGCGCACTGGTGTTCGGCGGGGTTCTCCACCCGTGGGTGGAGAACCCCGGCCTGCGGAGATCCACCCATGATCCACCCCAGCTCCGATCTGCGGAGCGGCCCGTTTCCGTAGCGTCGAAGGCGTCGGCAGCGCTCGCTGTCGGCATCCCCTTCCCGCACATGGAGGCTGTGATGTCCGGGCTCGTCAACGCACTGGTGATCGTGGCCGTGGCCGGCCTTGTGATCGCGCGGCAGTTTCGTGCAAGCCGTATCGACACGGACCGGCGATGGTGGCTCCTGCCCGGGATCCTGGCCGTCATAGCACTGCGTGAGCCCGGCCTGCTCGACGCCCGTCACCACACCCCGGCGGCCCTGGTCCTCGGCGCCGAACTGATCGTCGGCCTGGCCATGGGAGCCGCCTGGGCCTGGACCACCCGCATCTGGGTGGAGCCGGACGGCTCGGTGTGGAGCAAGAGCACCAAAGCGAGCGCGGCCGTCTGGGGCGTCGGCATCGGTGTGCGGCTGGGCCTCTTCGCGGTCGGTGCGCTGCTGGGCATCCACCAGGACAGCTCGGCCCTGCTGCTGGCGCTCGCGGCCACCCTCCTGGTCCGCTCCGGCGTGCTGATCTGGCGTGCGCAGTCCCTGTCCCAGGCTCCCGTCCACGCCACGGCGTACGGTGACCACGTGCCCCGGTCCACGTGGAAGGAGCGCGTGTGACGGAGAACCTCTGGACCCGCTGGCCCTCACGGGAAGCACTGGGCCCCAAAGACCTCTCGCGGCCCAGGCGGCTGCTGGCCTGGGCCGTAAGGCTCCTGGTGCTGGGCGCGCTGCTGTGGGGTGCCTTCCACGACAGCCGCGTCCACGGGTGGGTCGCGCTCGCCGGGGTCGGCGGAGTACTCGCGGCAGGCGGGCTGGCCTGGGCCTTGTTCCGGACCACGCTCGAACATCGGCTGTGGGCGTCGCTGGCACTCGCCCTCATGCTGCTGGGACTGGCGGCCGGGGTGGAGAGCGTCGGATTTCGCTCAGCAGCCATAGTCCTGTGGTGCGGGTGCGCCATCGCAGCACTGGAGCGACTGCCTCTGGGAGCAGCGGTGCCGACGGCCTCGGTCGGATTCGCCGCCTTCGCTGTGGTCAACGACGACCCGGGGCCGACCTCGGCCGCCATCATCGGAGGCCTGGCGCTGGCCGGATACGCACTGCGTCTGGACGCCGAGGCCAGAGGCCATGCACAGCGACTGCTCGCCCAGGAGCGGGCGGCGCGCGCGGCCGAGGCAGAGTCGGCCGCACTCGCCGAGCGTGCCCGCATCGCCCGGGAGATCCACGACGTCCTGGCCCACAGCCTCTCGGCGCAACTCGTGCACCTGGAAGCGGCCCGGCTGCTGATCGAGCGGGGGGCGGACCGCGAACAGGTCCTCGAACGCGTGGTGGCGGCACGCGGAATGGCCCGCGACGGTCTTGAGGAGACCAGACAGTCGCTGTCCGCGCTGCGCGGTGAACTGACGCCGCTGGAGGACTTCCTGACCGACCTCGTCCGTGCGTCCGACGGTGCGGAGGTCACCGTGAAGGGTGAACGCAGACCGCTGCCGGTCGAGGCCTCGCAAGCAGTGCGCAGGGTCGCCCAGGAAGCCCTGACGAACGCCCGCAAGCACGCACCGGGTGCGATGGTCTGCGTGCGGTTGGAGTACAGCCCGCGTGAAGTCACCCTGGACGTGCGGGACTCGGGGGGTTCGCCGGGCGAACTTGCCGAGGCGGGAGGCGGGTACGGTCTGCTGGGCATGCGGGAGCGCGCCGAACTGCTGGGCGGATCGCTCGCTGCCGGACCGGAGAAGGAAGGCTTCGTGGTGACGCTGAAGGTGCCGCTGTGACGGAGGAGCCGGAGCAGAAGCCGGCCAGGGTGGTGGTCGCGGACGATCAGACGGTCGTCCGGGAAGGCATCGTGATGCTGCTCGGTCTCCTGCCGGGAGTCGAGGTCGTGGGAGCCGCAGGGGACGGGGACGAGGCGGTACGGCTGGTCGGCGAACTCGCTCCCGATGTGGTGCTGATGGACCTGCGCATGCCCCGCTGCGACGGAGTGGAGGCGACTCGACGCATCCGTACCGAGCACCCCGGGACGCAGGTCGTGGTGCTCACGACCTACGCGGACGACGAGTCCCTGTTCCCGGCGCTGAAAGCCGGCGCGCGTGGATACCTCACCAAGGACGCGGGCGGGGAGGAGATCGTACGGGCCGTGCACAGCGTGCTGTCCGGGGACGCGGGGCTGTCTCCGAGCGTCCAGCGCAGGCTGCTGGAGCGTCTGTCGGCGCCCGAACCGGAGCCGGCGGAGCCTGCTGCCCCGCCCGACGGGCTGACGACACGGGAGGTGGAGGTACTGGTGCTGATCGCCGACGGGCTCAGCAACCCGGAGATCGCGCGCCGGCTGAGCGTGTCCACCGCGACGGTGAAGACCCACATCAACAACATCTTCTCCAAGACGGGACTCAATGGCCGTGCCCAGGCGGTGCGTTACGCGTACGGGAAGGGGCTGGTACGGCCACCCAGGGGGTGAATCGGCCCGTCGGTCACCTGAAGGGGTGAAGTGCGCGGGGAAGAAGAGCCGGGGATCTTCCCGTTCTGTCCATCCTTGGGCATGCAGTCAAGCAACGGTCGTGTCCGCGTTGACGGGGACGTTCCCGAGAACGGCGGCCCCACGCCACATGCCCGCGAATACCACCGAGGCCAGGGTCGGACGTTCCTCGACACACCAGGAGACGTGCGCTACGAGGACCCGTGGTACGACGCGCTGGCCTCGGGTTGGGGCGAGTCGGCCGGTGTAGGTGCGCCCGTGGCCGAGGTTTCGGAGGCGCGTCGGGAGCGGGAGACCGGAGCCGTGGCGGCGGCGCAGGTCTACCTCGAAGTGCAGCGCAGCGCCGCGTTCCAGGAGGTGCGCAGCCGGTACCGGCGGTTCGTGGTGCCCGCCGTCGCGGGGTTCTTCGTCTGGTACGTGGCGTACGTCGTGACCGCGACGACCGCGCCCGACTTCATGGCGCGGCCGGTGGCGGGCGCGGTGAACGTGGCGTTGCTCGCCGGGCTCGGACAGTTCCTCAGCACGTTCCTGCTCACCTGGGCCTACGCCCGGCACGCACGGCTGCGGCGGGACCGCGCCGCGCTCGATCTGCGCTGGGACACCCAGGAGTTGACGCGTGGGGCGACGGGTGGTGCGTCATGACCGGCGATCACCAGACCCCGGCGTTGCTGCTGTTCAGTGTCTTCGTCGCGGTCACGTTGGGCATCACGACCTGGGTGAGCCGCAACCGGCACGGTTCGGAGGAGGAGTTCTACGTCGGCGGGCGGCTGTTCTCCCCGATGGAAAATGGTTTTGCCATCGCGGGCGACTACATGTCGGCCGCCTCCTTCCTGGGCATCTCCGGGCTCATCGCGCTCTTCGGGTACGACGGCCTGCTGTACTCGGTGGGCTTCCTCGTGGCCTGGCTGGTGGTGCTGTTCCTGGTCGCCGAACTGGTGCGCAACTGCGGGCGGTTCACACTCGCCGACGTGGTCGCCGCAAGGATGAGCGAACGGCCGGTACGGATCGCCGCGGGAACTTCCTCGGTCACCGTGTCCGTTCTCTATCTGGTGGCGCAGATGGTGGGTGCGGGCAGCCTGGTCGCGCTGCTCCTCGGGAACACGGGAGAGGCGGCGCAGTCCTGGGCGGTCATCGGCGTCGGCGCGCTCATGGTCATCTACGTGTCGTTGGGAGGGATGCGGGCCACCACGTGGATTCAGATCGTCAAGGCGGTTCTGCTGCTGGGCGGCACGATCACGCTCACGGTGCTCGTCCTGGTGCGCTTCCACGGTGACTTCGACCAGTTGTTGCGCACGGCGGCCGAGCGCAGCGGGCACGGCGCCGCGTTCCTGGCGCCCGGGTTGAAGTACGGCGGGGACTGGACCGCCCGCTTCGACTTCATGAGCCTGGGGCTCGCCCTGGTGCTGGGTACCGCAGGGCTGCCGCACATCCTGTCCCGCTTCTACACCGTGCCGACCGCGCAGGCTGCCCGGCGCTCGGTCGTCTGGTCGATCGGACTCATCGGCGGTTTCTACCTGATGACCATCGTCCTGGGCTTCGGCGCTGCGGCGATCGTCGGCCCGGAGGCCGTGCGCGGGTCGAACGCGGCCGGGAACACGGCGGTTCCACTGCTGGCACTCGACCTCGGGGGCGGCGCCGACTCCACGGGCGGAACGGTCTTGTTCGCGGTCGTGGCGGCCGTCGCCTTCGCCACTATCCTCGCCGTCGTCGCCGGAATCACGCTCGCTTCCTCGGCGTCGGTGGCGCACGACCTGTACGCCTCATTGCGTCGCCGCCATGCCAAGCCCCGCAGCGAGGTCGCGGTGGCACGGGTGGCTGCCGTGGGCATCGGCGTGGTCGCGATCGCTCTCGGCCTGCTGGCCCGCGACCTGAACGTCGCCTTCCTCGTCGGGCTCGCCTTCGCCGTCGCGGCGTCAGCGAACCTGCCGGTCCTGCTGTACTCGCTGTTCTGGCGGGGCTTCACCACACGGGGCGCGGTGTGGGCGGTGTACGGCGGGCTGCTCCCGGCCCTGGCGCTCGTCGTGCTGTCGCCGGTGGTGTCGGGCAGCCCCGAGTCGCTCTTCCCGGACGTGGACTTCCAGTACTTCCCGCTGCAGAACCCGGGCCTGGTCTCGATTCCGTTGGGCTTCCTGGCAGGCTGGCTCGGCACGGTCACCTCGGCCGAGGTCGCCGACGAGGCCAAGTACGCGGAGACCGAGGTGCGGTCATTGACGGGGGCGGGTGCCGCGTAGAGGGCGGCTTCGCCGCTGTACCACGTATCGGGTCCTGGCTCGCGGCTACGGCGCCACCCAGGCATAGCGGTGTTCCGGGCGGCCCGTGTCGCCGTACTTGAGGGAGAGGTGCAGGCGGCCGGCCTGTTCCAGGTGGCGGAGGTAGCGCTGGGCGGTGGAGCGGCTCAGGCCGGTCTCGGCGGCGACCTCATGGGCCGACAGAGGGTGGTTGGCTCGATGCAGGACGGTGCAGATCAGGTCCGTGGTCGGTTCCGAGTGGCCGCTCGGCAGGCCGGGCGAGGACGGCGCCGGCGCGGTGCGCAGGGCGCCGAAGATGCGGTCGACCTGCTCCTGGCCGGCGATGCCATGGCCCCCGACCCGGTCGACCGTGCGGCGCAGGGCGGCGTACGAGTCGAGGCGCGTGCGCAGCGCGGTGAAGGTGAACGGTTTGACCAGGTAGTGCAGGGCGCCCAGCCGCATGGCGGTCTGCACCGTGGTGACGTCGCCGGCCGCTGTGATCATGATGACGTCGGTGCCGTGGCCCTGCTCTCTCATGCGGTGCACGAGTTCGAGTCCGGTCCCGTCGGGAAGGTAGTGGTCGAGCAGGACCAGGTCGATGTTTCCGCGCTGCACGGCGGCGAGCGCCTGGGCGGCACTGTGCGCGCGGGCGGCCACCCGGTAACCGGGAACCTTTCCCACGTACTTGGCGTTGATCTCGGCGACACGGAAGTCGTCGTCCACCACCAGGACGTCAATCATGGGGCCTCTCTCCGTGGCGGCCAGGCGGGCGTTAAGCCTGTGTTTCGGCTTCGCTGTTGTAGCGCGCGCAGAACGAGCACAACAGGCTTTTGCAAGCAAAAGAAGCGCATGCGCCCACAAGACTGATGCTGTCTCGCCGGTCACCTCTACGGTCCCCGGCCATGAGCGCACACACCAGCCCCGCCATCGAGCTGCGGGGTGCGAGCAAGGTCTTCAAGACCCCGTCGGGAGCCCCGCACACCGCTGTGCGGGAACTCGACCTCACCGTCCGACAGGGCGAGTTCGTGGCCGTCGTCGGACCGACCGGCTGCGGAAAGTCGACCACGTTGACCCTGGTCAGCGGATTGGAAGAGCCCACCCAGGGCGAGGTGCTGGTCGCCGGGCAGCCCGTGCGTGGCGTCGGCGACAAGGTCGGTTTCGTCTTCCAGCAGGATGCGACGTTCCCGTGGCGGACGGTCCTGTCCAACGTCATGGCCGGCCCCCGTTTCCGCGGTGTGCCCAAGGCGGAGGCCAGGCGCAGGGCCCGCGAGTGGCTGGCCCGGGTCGGACTCACCGCGTTCGAGGACCGCTACCCGCACCAGCTCTCCGGCGGCCAGCGTAAACGCGTCGCACTCGCCGCGACCTTCGTCAACGACCCCGAGATCCTGCTCATGGACGAGCCGTTCTCCGCGCTCGACGTGCAGACCAGGGCTCTGATGTCGGACGAGCTCCTCGAGCTGTGGGAGGGCACGGGCGCGTCCGTCGTCTTCGTCACCCATGACCTGGAGGAGTCCATCGCGCTGGCCGACAAGGTCGTCGTGATGACTGCCGGCCCCGCCACCGTGAAGCACGTCTTCGACATCGACCTGCCGCGGCCGCGCAAGGTCGAGTCGGTGCGTCTGGAGCCACGGTTCATCGAGATCTACCGCGAGATCTGGGAGTCCCTCGGTGAAGAGGTCCGCATCACCCGTGAAAGAGGTGCCGCCCATGTCGCCTGACGTTCTCGAGCCGCCGCTGGTCGACACGGTCAAGACGGCGGACCGTGCCCACTCGCGCGCGCGTGCCGCACGCAAGCGCAAGGTCGTCGTCGCAGCGTCCCGCGTTCTGCTGCTGGTGGCCGTGCTCGCCCTGTGGGAGGCGCTCGCCCGAGCCAAGGTCATCGATCCGTTCAACTTCTCGATGCCCACGAAGATCTGGGACCAGATCTACACCTGGGTGACGCACGGGACCGCGCTCGGTTCCCTGGGCGAGCAGATCTGGTACACGCTCTACGAGGCGCTGCTCGGCTGGATCATCGGAGTGGTCACCGGAGTCGTGTGCGGTATCGCGCTCGGGCGGATCACCTTTCTCGCCGACATCCTTGGTCCATACATCAAGGTGCTCAACTCCATACCCAGGATCGTGCTGGCCCCGATCTTCGTGATCTGGTTCGGTCTCGGCCCGGCCTCGAAGGTCGCCTCGGCCGTCGTCCTGGTGTTCTTCCCGGTCTTCTTCAACGCCTTCCAGGGCGCCCGTGAGGTCGACCGCAACCTTGTCGCCAACGCCCGCATTCTCGGCGCGAGCGACCGCAGGGTGACGCTCCAGGTGGTCATCCCGTCCGCCACCTCCTGGATCTTCACCAGCCTCCACGTCAGCTTCGGCTTCGCCCTGATCGGCGCCATCGTCGGCGAGTACATCGGCGCGACCAAGGGCATCGGCCTGCTCGTCGCACAGTCGCAGGGCACGTTCAACGCGGCCGGCGTGTACGCCGCGATGGTCATCCTCGCCGTCGTCGCGCTGGCCGCCGAGGGGCTGCTGACCTTCGCCGAGCGCCGCATCTTCCGCTGGAAGCCGTCGGCCTCCGACAGCTGACCCGTCGTTGAACGACCCCCTCTCCTCCTCTCCCCGCAGCGCCTCTCACAAGGACGTGAACCCGCCATGCGCACAACCGCCAGATACACCGCCCTGGCAGCCGCCGGCCTGCTCGCCCTCGCCTCCCTCACCGCCTGCGCCAACGACGCGGCCGGCACCGCCTCCACCGGCTCCGACAGCAAGGGCGACGGCAAGGGCACGAAGGTCAAGATCATGGTCGGTGGCCTGGACAAGGTCATCTACCTGCCCGCCATGCTCACCCAGCGCCTCGGCTACTTCGACGCCGAGGGACTCGACGTGGAACTGCTGAGCGAACCGGCCGGTGTGCAGGCCGAGACCGCGCTCGTCTCCGGTCAGGTCCAGGGCGCCGTCGGCTTCTACGACCACACCCTCGACCTCCAGGTGAAGGGCAAGGAGGTGGAGTCCGTCGTCCAGTTCTCGCACGCGCCCGGCGAGGTGGAGATCGTCTCCACCAAGGCGGAGGGCGACATCACCTCGCCCAAGGACTTCAAGGGGAAGAAGCTCGGCGTCACCGGGCTCGGCTCCTCGACCGACTTCCTCACCAAGTACCTCGCCGTGAAGAACGGGGTGAAGGTCAGCGAGTTCACCCCGGTCGCCGTCGGCGCGGGGCCGACCTTCATCGCGGCGCTCCAGCAGGGCGCCATCGACGGCGGTATGACGACCGACCCGACCGTGGCGACGATTCTGGACAAGAAGGCGGGCAAGATCCTCCTCGACATGCGGACGCCGAAGGGCTCCGAGGAGGCGCTCGGCGGACCGTATCCGTCGTCAAGTCTGTACATGCAGACGGACTGGGTCAACGGTCACAAGGACACCGTCCAGAAGTTGGCCAATGCATTCGTCAAGACGCTCAAGTGGATGTCCACACATAGCGCGAGCGAGATCGCCGACAAGATGCCGGCCGACTACTCGCAGGGCAACAGCATGCTGTACTCGGTGGCCATCCAGAACACCCTGCCCATGTTCACCAAGGACGGTGTGATGCCCCAGAACGGCCCCGAGACCGTCGAGAAGGTCCTCAAGGCGTTCAACCCGAACATCCAGAACGCGGACGTCGACCTGAGCAAGACCTACACGACCGAGTTCGTGGACAAGGCGACGGGCTGACGGTCGAGTAGGCGGCGGCCCCGCATCCGTATCCCAGGAAGGGGCACGGTTCCTTCCCCCGCCCCCAAGAACCGTGCCCTCAGGCGCGGGTCGCCCACACGTAACGGTGTTCCGGGCGGCCCGCGTCGCCGTATTTCAGGGTCAGACGGGCCCGTCCGGTGCGCTCCAGGAGCTTCAGATAGCGCTGGGCGGTCTGGCGGCTCACCCCGGTCCGGTCGGCGATCTCCTGGGCCGACAGGGGCCCCTCGGCGTTCATCAGGGACTGCCGCACGAGTTCGGCGGTGGTGGGGGAGTGCCCTTTGGGCAGACCGGGCTCCGAGGAGGCGGACAACGCGCCGAAGATGCGGTCGACGTCGGCCTGTTCGGCCTCGCCGCCGCCGTCGAGGGTGCGGCGCAGATCGGCGTACGCCTCCAGCTTGGCGCGCAGCCCGGCGAAGGCGAACGGTTTCACCAGGTACTGCAGGGCGCCCTGGCGCATCGCGGCCTGCACGGTCGAGACGTCCCGGGCGGCCGTCACCATGATCACGTCGGTCTGGTGGCCGCGCCGGCGCATCTCCTGGACCATCTCCAGGCCCGTCTCGTCGGGCAGGTAGTGGTCCAGCAGGACGAGGTCCAGGTGCGGCAGCAGCTCCAGCTGACGCAGCGCGTCGGCGGCGTTGTGGGCCTCGCCGGCGACGTGGAAGCCGGGCACCTTCCCGACGTAGGCGGCGTTGACCCGGGCGACCCTGGTGTCGTCGTCCACGACCAGGACCTCGATCATCGGGACTCCTCCTCGACGGCGCCCTGCGCCGGTGCGGCGAGGGCGGGTTCCAGTTCGGGCTCGGTCAGCGCCTCGGGCAGGACGACGGTGAACTCGGCGCCTCCGCCGGCGGCCTCGCCGACCGTGGCGCTGCCGCCCTGCCGCTCGGCGAGCCTGCGCACCAGGGAGAGCCCGATGCCGCGCTTGCCGTGCGCGGGCGGCTTCTTCGTGGACCAGCCCTCGGTGAAGACCAGCTCGCGCTGCTCCGCCGGGACGCCGGGGCCGGTGTCCCACACCCGCAGTACCGCGGCCCGGCCGTCCGCACGCAATTCGATCTCCACGCGCGCGTGCGGTGTGCCCGCGACGGCGTCGAGCGCGTTGTCCACCAGGTTGCCGACGACCGTGACCAGTCCGCGTGGGTCGATCAGACGGTCGGGCAGCCGGGTCCGGTCGGAGACCCAGAGGGCGACACCGCGCTCCGCCGCGACGGTCGCCTTGCCGACCAGCAGGGCGGCGAGCAGCGGGTCCTCGATCTTCTCGGTCACCTGCTCCGACGTGGCCCGGTGATCGCCGACCACCTCCCCGACGAACTCCACGGCGTCGTCGTACATCTCCAGTTCGAGCAGCCCCAGCAGCGTGTGCATGCGGTTGGCGTGCTCGTGGTCCTGGGCGCGCAGCGCGTCGATGAGTCCGTGCGTCGAGTCGAGTTCGCGGCCCAGCTGTTCCAGTTCCGTGCGGTCGCGCAGGGTGGCCACGGCGCCGCCGTCGTCGGTCGGCATGCGGTTGACGACCAGGACCCGCTGTCCGCGGACGGCGATCAGGTCGGTGCCGGTCACCCGGCCGGCCAGGACGTCGGCCGTGCGTCCCTCGCCCAGCGCCTCGTCGGGCGCCTCGCCCACCACCTCGTCCCCGATGCCGAGCAGGCGCTGCGCCTCGTCGTTGAGCAGCCGGACGCGGCCCGCGCGGTCCAGGGCGACGACCCCCTCGCGGATGCCGTGCAGCATCGCCTCGCGCTCGGCGAGCAGCGCGGAGATGTCGGAGAAGGCCAGGTCGCGGGTCTGGCGCTGGACCCGCCGGGAGATCAGCCAGGCGGCCAGTGCGCCCACGGCGAGGGCGCCTCCGGCGTAGGCGAACAGCCCGGGGATCGCGTGGATGAGGCGGGCCCGCACGCTGTCGTACTCGATACCGACCGAGACCGCTCCGATGATCTTGTCGTCGGCGTCGCGCAGAGGCACCTTGCCGCGGGCCGAGCGGCCCAGCGTGCCGCTGTCGATCTCCATGACCTCCTTGCCGGCCAGGGCCTGGCTGGGGTCAGTCGAGACATGGCCGCCGACCTGCGCGGTGTCGGTGTGCGACCAGCGCGTGCCGTGCAGGTCCATCACCACGACGTACTCGGCGCCGCTGGCCTTGCGGATCCGCTCGGCCTCCCGCTGCACGGGTCCGTCGACCGACGGCTGCGTGCTCTGGAGGTCCTCGGCGATCTGCGGCACCGCCGCGGTGGTCTGCGCGATGGCGAGCGCGCGACGCATCGCCTGGTCGTCCAGCTGAGCGCTGAGCGGGGCGAGGAACAGCCCGGTCGCGAGCACCACGACGCCCGCGGCGATCGCCAGCTGCATGAGCAGGAGCTGCGAGAACATGCGCCTCGGCATTCCGAGACGCAGGCGACGGGCGGGGGGAGTGGGGCTCATACCCAAGAAGGTACGTGGGTGGGAGGGCGCAGCCGTAGGGGTGGGTGAGGTGGATCTCTTGACCGGGTCAAGAGGAAACGGTTCGGCCGTGTCCGCGCGGGGCGTGATCGAACCGTGTGCGAGGGCGGCTCAGCCCGCCGCTGCCGCGCCCGCCAGTTCGTGCAGGGCCACCACGTCCATCCGCGCGGGTGAACCGAGCACCGATGTGCCGCAGCTTTCCGGCCGGGGCGGCTGCGCGGCGCCCTGGGCCACGACGACCTGCCAGTGACGTCCGTCCGTGTGCGCGACGGTCACCTCCCAGCGCGGAGCGCCGCCGGTGGTCCGCACGACGCTCAGCACCTCCGCCGCGTCCTCGCCGGTCGCCGCCCGCACCGCCAGCTCCGCCGCCTGACCGGGCCGTTCCCAGGCCGAGCTCCCGCGGCACCCCTCCACGACGATCCGCCCCTCCTGGACCCCGTGCAGGACCTCCTTGACGGTGTGGGCCTCGGCGCGGCCGTACGCGTACCCGTGCGGCAGGACGAGCAGGGTGGGGGAGAAGCGATGACCCCCCAGATGGGTGACCTCCCAGGCGCCCTGTACCCCCGAGGCGGCGAGCTCCGCGGCCAGCGGACGGCCGAGGAGCGCGCAGCAGCGGTCGCGCTTGCCGTTGGTGCAGACGAGGGCGAGGGGGTCGCCGGTGTGGGGCCGGCCCCGGAGCGCGCTGTCGAAGGTGTGGTGCTCGCCCCGGCCGAGCGCGGCCATGTCGAGGTCGAGCAGCCGCCCGGGGTCGGTGGTCGTGGCGCTGTGCAGCCAGATGTTGCCCGGCGTCGTGTGGGCCGCGTACACGTGCCGTACGGGCGGCGGCATCCCCGGGTCGGCGTGCCGGCCGGGGCGGCGGATGAGCGCGATACGCACGCCCGTGTCCTTCGCCGCCGCCTCCAGGGCGCGGCCCAGCGCCGGGTCGAGGTGGCTCGAAGTGAGTGCATCGGCTCCCCACGGACCGGGCTGCTCCAGCAGGAGCCAGGTCCTGGCGGTGGCCGCGGTGCCGGAAATGGGCTCGTCGAGGTTCCGCGAGACGGTCGCGCACGTACTCACAGAGGTGAGCCTAACCTGACTTGACGGCCGGCGACTTCCCAGCACGCCTGTGGAACGCTGTGGAGTCGCCGGGCCCAGGCTGTGCGTGCGGCCGCGCCCGAGGTCATGCCGCGCCCGAGGTCATGCCGCGCGCGGTCCGGCCGCCGCCGGATGCCTACTCCGGCAGGGGCTGTGGCGGCTTCGGGCCCACGTAGTGGCCGCTGGGCCGCATCCGCAGGGGGCGCTCGCCGTACTCCTCCAGGGCGTGGGCGATCCAGCCCGCCGTACGGGCGACGGCGAAGATCGTCTCGCCGGCCGAGGACTCCATGCCGCTGGACGCGGTGAGGACGGCGAGCGCCAGGTCCACATTGGCGTGCAGCGGCGCATGGCGGGCGGTCGTGGCGACGACGTCCCGGGCGGCGGCGAGGGCGGGTGCGGCTTCGGGAATGTCCTCCAGGAGGGCGAAGAGGGCACGCGCGCGTGGGTCCTCGCCGGGGTAGAGCGGGTGGCCGAGACCGGGAACGCGACGGCCGGCCCGCAACTCCTCCGCGATCACCGGGACCGCGCTGCCGAGGTCGAGCACCTCGAGAAGCATCCGGTGGGCGAGCCCGCTCGCCGCACCGTGCAGGGGTCCCTCGAGCACGCCGAGCCCGGCGGAGACGGCCGCGTAGGCGTGTGCGCGGGCCGAGGCGGCGACGCGCACCGCGAGCGTCGACGCGGCCAGATCGTGGTCGACGAGCAGGCCGAGCGCCGTGTCGAGGACACGCAGGTGCGCCGGTTCGGCGGGGCGTCCGCTGAGCCGGCCCCACAGGCGCCGGGCGAGGGAGCCTTCGTCGCGGTGGGTGGGCCGCTTCGGGGGCAGGGCGGCGACGAGGGTGGGGATCAGGATGCGCGCGGTGCCGAGCACCGCGTCCTCGGACAGGTCGAACCGCAGGGGGTCGACGGCCGCCGCGGCGACGGCGGCGACCCGCAACCGGTCGGTGGGGCCGGTGTGTTCGGGCAGCGCCTCGACCACACGGCGGGCGGCCACCGCGGACGCCTCGGGCGCGGTGAACGTGACCCCGGGGCGCAGCCGGCCCGTCCACAGCCACTCGGCGACCTCTTCGTAGGAATGCCCGGAGGCCAGGTCGACCGCGTCCACGCCTCGGAAGTAGTAGCGGTCCTTGTCGATGAACGTGATGTGTGTGCGTACGGACAGCTCCGCCCCGGATCCCGGACTCCCGCTGCTCTCCCGCCTGTTGCGGCGCGCCAGCGCGCCGACCTCCTCGGGGTCGAAGGTGCTGCCCCGCCCGCCGGGCGTGCGCCTGCTGCTCAACTGACCGCGGCTGACGTACGCGTACACGGTCTCGGGTTTCACCCCGAGCGCCTCGGCGGCCTCCTTGGTGCTCAGCCGTCGTTCGGGGTGGCCGGGGCCGGGTTCTTGATCGCGCATGGGGGTCACCGTATCCACCCCTACGAGGAAGGCCCGGCCTCGCGACGGGGCGAGCCGGGCCGGTTTCTCGGGAGGGCTAGAGGTCCGGAATATCGGCCTTTGCGCGCAGGAGGGTCTCACGCGTGATGACCACGATGCGCTCGTGCTCACCGCGTGAGGCGTCGGAGGGAAGGCCGGGGTCCAGTGAATCCGTGGCGTCCGTGCCGATAACCGCGAAATTGCCGTCGGCAAGTTCAAAAATATCGGGGCAATTCGCTCCGCTCGTGCTTCCTCGAGCGTGCGGAGATGCACCGATCCGACGGATGATCTGACTCACTGTTGCTTCCCTTGGGTCCGTTGGCTTTCGCACGACGACTACGCGGTGCAAGGCGGGCCCTGTGGGGTGCGCTCGTCATCCGGCGGCGTAGGCGACGATCTGGTGGGGTCCTCTACGCGATCAAGCGCGAGTCAACTCCCTGACGTCCCACTCAACTCTCAACTTCATCGGTTCGTTATGGGCCGTGGGTGTGAACTCCGGAAGCGGGGAGCGCGGCCGCGCGCGTGAGCCCTCGGCCTCCGAAGTGCGCCGAGCGTGTCGAGACCGCGCTGCTTTCACGGAGTCGGCGGCTCGCCCACCACCCACCATTCGTCGGTGTCCGACTCCTCGAGTTGTGTCAGGAGTTCGTCCACCATACGGCCGAGTTCCGCTTCGTCCGAGCCGTCCGCAATGGTGGCCCGTTGATGTCTGGTCGCGTACCAGTACTCCCGTACGACGGGATTCTGCAGAATGCCCCGGATGTACCCGAAGAACTCTTCGCGGGAGATATTGCCGATCCGGTAATAAAACAGCGTGTTCGTGTAGAGGGCGTTGGCGTAGATGTACTGACGCCGCTGCTTGGTGGAAACGGGCGCCTCGAAGAGGTCCAGCACTTCTGCCAGTTCGGGGTCGTCGATGGCCTTGCTCAGCAATTCCCAGTGCAGACGTTGCTGGTTGGCCAGGTTGGTGTGCTGCTGGGAGTGGGCGGTGCGTTCCAGGTGTTCCAGGCGCACGCGGAATGCCTCCAGTGCATGACGTTGTGCCGCCATGGTGATCAGAGCACCGGCGGCCATGCCGACGGCCGCCGCGGCGGCTGCACCGAGTCCGCGTACCCCAAACCTCTGTGTGGCCATGTCAAAAACTCCCGATCGGGCGGCCGTGCGCCGGTCGTCGGGGTGCGGGTGGGCGTGACGGGGACCGGCGAGCGGTGGGCGGCGCTTGCCGCCTCCCAGAGTGCCGAGCGGCTCTGATCGGCGGGGGAGGCGGAGGGGAGGCGCACAGAGGGAAGCGAGGGTCGCACGCCAGGGCGCCTTGCCCAAGGTCTGCCCCGCAAATGCTGCTAACAAGCGTTCACTTCGCGGGGTTTCCTCCGGCTCGTATCCTGGGACCGCATTCATTCCTCGCACGCGCGCCCGGCCGCGAGCCGGTGCACGCGCGGCGTTCAGAGAGGTCGCACGTGTCGCACAGCCGCAGTCCGCAGCAGATCCCGGTCGTCGTGCTCGCCGGATTCCTGGGCTCCGGCAAGACGACCCTGCTCAACCATCTCCTGCACCGCAGCGGAGGCAGCCGCATCGGGGCGATCGTGAACGACTTCGGCGCCATCGAGATCGACGCCATGGCCGTGGCCGGCGCGCTCGGCGACTCCACCGTCTCCCTCGGCAACGGCTGCCTGTGCTGCGCCGTCGACGCCAGTGAACTGGACGTCTACCTCGAACGGCTGGCCAGGCCCTCCGCCGGCATCGACGTCATCGTCATCGAGGCCAGCGGCCTCGCCGAGCCGCAGGAACTGGTGCGGATGGTCCTGGCCAGCGACCACCAGGGGATCGTCTACGGCGGGCTCGTCGAGGTCGTCGACGCCGCCGAGTTCGACGAGACCCGCGCGAAGCACCCCGAGATCGATCGGCATCTCGCCCTCGCCGACCTCGTCGTGGTGAACAAGCTCGACCGCGCGCCCGACGCCGACCGCGTCCTCGCGCGGGTCCGCTCGCTCACCGACCGGGCCGCCGTCGTCCCCGCCACCTACGGCCGTATCGACGCCGAACTCCTCTTCGACTGCCGGCCGAGCGAGGAGCGCGTCGGACAGCTCTCCTTCGACGACCTGCACGACCATGCCGGGGACGGTCACGCCGACCACCTCCACACCGCCTACGACAGCCTCTCCTTCCGCTCCGAAGTCCCCCTCGACCCGCGCCGGTCGATGGAGTTCCTCGACAGCAGGCCCGAGGGGCTCTACCGGATCAAGGGGTACGTCGACTTCGGCCCGCACGACCCGGCCAACCGGTACGCCGTGCACGCCGTCGGGCCGTTCCTGCGCTTCTACCCGGAGCCCTGGGCGGCCGCCGACGCCCGTCTCACCCAGCTCGTCCTCATCGGCTCCGGCATCGACACCGCCGCCCTCGCCAAGGAACTCGACGCGTGCACGAGCGACGCCCCGCACGCCGACGAGCACGGCATGTGGGGCGTCCTGCGCTACGTACAGGCCCCCGTCGAGGACGGGGACCTGATGGATCCTCCGGACGAGGCCTAGACCGGCCCGGCCACCACCGACACCGTCTTCGCCAGCGACACGCCCGAACCGTCACGGCGCGGGTCCATCTCCGGGAGGTCGGCCGGCAGGCCGTTCTTCTGTGCCGCCTTGGCCGGGACGGGGCCCGCCCAGGCCAGCGACAGGCAGTCCTCGCCCTTCAGGAACCGCTGACAGCGCACACCGCCGGTCGCGCGCCCCTTGCGCGGATACTGGTCGAAGGGGGTGAGCTTGGCGGTCGTCTGGACGGAGTCGTCCAGGGTTCCGCGTGAGCCCGCGATGGTGAAGACCACCGCGTCCACCGCGGGGTCCACGGCCGTGAACGAGATCACCTTCGCGCCCTCGATCAGCTTGATGCCCGCCATACCGCCCGCCGGACGGCCCTGCGGGCGCACCTGCGCCGCCTGGAAGCGAAGCAGTTGGGCGTCGTCGGTGATGAAGATCAGATCCTCCTCACCGGTGCGCAGCTCGACGGCGCCGACGATCCGGTCGCCGTCCTTGAGGGCGATGACCTCCAGCTCGTCCTTGTTGGTCGGGTAGTCGGGCACGACCCGCTTGACCACACCCTGTTCCGTGCCCAGCGCCAGACCCGGGGACGATTCGTCCAGCGTGGTCAGACAGACCAGCGTCTCGTCGCCCTCCAGGGAGACGAACTCCGCCAGCGGGGCGCCGCCCGAGAGGTTCGGCGCCGACGCCGTGTCCGGGAGCTGCGGAAGGTCGACGACGTTGATCCGCAGCAGCCGGCCCGAGGACGTGACCGCGCCGATCTCCCCGCGCGCGGTGGCCGACACCGCCGAGACGATCACATCGTGCTTGGTGCGCCGGTCGTCCTCGTCCTGGGCGAAGGGCTCGCCGTTCGCCGTGCGGGCCAGCAGGCCCGTGGAGGACAGCAGGACGCGGCACGGGTCGTCCGCGACCTGGAGGGGCACCGCGGTGGCCGTGGCGCCCGAGGACTCCAGCAGGACCGTACGGCGCTCGGTGCCGAACTTCTTCGCCACCGCGGCGAGTTCCGCCGAGACCAGCTTGCGCAGCTCCGTGTCCGAGTCCAGGATCCGGGTCAGCTCCGCGATCTCCGCGTTGAGCCTCTCCTTCTCCGCCTCCAGCTCGATGCGGTCGAACTTGGTGAGCCGGCGCAGCGGGGTGTCCAGGATGTACTGGGTCTGGATCTCCGACAGCGAGAAGTGCTCCATCAGGCGCTCCTTCGCCTGCGCGCTGTTCTCGCTGGAACGGATCAGCCGGATGACCTCGTCGATGTCGACGAGCGCCGTCAGCAGGCCCTCCACCAGGTGCAGCCGGTCACGGCGCTTGGTGCGCCGGAACTCGCTGCGGCGGCGCACCACGTTGAAGCGGTGGTCGAGGTAGACCTCCAGGAGCTCCTTGAGGCCCAGCGTGAGCGGCTGGCCGTCGACCAGCGCCACGTTGTTGATGCCGAAGGACTCCTCCATGGGCGTCAGCTTGTACAGCTGCTCCAGGACCGCCTCCGGCACGAAGCCGTTCTTGATCTCGATGACCAGGCGCAGGCCGTGCGCGCGGTCGGTGAGGTCCTTGACGTCGGCGATGCCCTGGATCTTCTTCGAGCCGACCAGGTCCTTGATCTTGGCGATGACCTTCTCGGGACCGACGGTGAACGGCAGTTCGGTGATGACCAGACCCTTGCGGCGGGCCGTCACCGTCTCCACCGCGACCGTGGCGCGGATCTTGAAGGTGCCGCGGCCGTTCTCGTAGGCGTCCCGGATGCCGGAGAGGCCGACGATCCGGCCGCCGGTCGGCAGGTCGGGTCCCGGGACGAACTTCATCAGGGTGTCCAGATCCGCGCCGGGGTAGCGGATCAGGTGGCGGGCGGCCGCGATGACCTCGCCCAGGTTGTGCGGCGGCATGTTCGTGGCCATGCCGACCGCGATCCCTGACGCGCCGTTGACCAGCAGGTTCGGGAAGGCGGCGGGCAGTGCCACCGGCTCCTGCTCCTGGCCGTCGTAGTTGGGTGTGAAGTCGACCGTGTCCTCGTCGATCGACTCCGTCATCAGGCTCGTCGCCTGGGCCTGGCGGCACTCGGTGTACCGCATGGCGGCCGGCGGGTCGTCGTTGCCCAGCGAACCGAAGTTACCGTGGCCGTCGACCAGCGGCACGCGCATGGAGAAGGGCTGGGCCATGCGCACCAGGGCGTCGTAGATCGACGCGTCGCCGTGCGGGTGCAGCTTGCCCATGACCTCGCCGACGACACGGGCGCACTTCACATAGCCGCGCTCCGGGCGCAGGCCCATCTCGTTCATCTGGTAGACGATGCGGCGATGCACCGGCTTGAGGCCGTCACGGGCGTCCGGTAGGGCGCGGGAGTAGATGACCGAGTACGCGTACTCGAGGAAGGAGCCCTGCATCTCGTCGACGACGTCGATGTCGAGGATCCGCTCCTCGTACGACTCGTCGGGCGGCGGGGTCTTCGTGCTGCGGCGGGCCATCGCTGCCGGCTCCTTGCTGGGGCGTGTGACGGGATCTGACGCGGACCATTGTGGACCGTGGCACTGACAGCGCGGGCGTGGACCCGGCGTGGGCGGTCCGGCCCCGCACGCAGAGGCACCTCCTCCACGGCTGCCCGCAGGCTACGCGATCTCGCTCTCGGCGTATGTCGCCCGGGAACTTCGCGGACCGTCCGCACGCTTGCATACAGTGGCAGGACCGGCAGGAAAACCGCGGTTTCGACGACCGCGTCCGCGATCGGAAGGGACGTACATGCCCATGGGTCACACCGCCACAGCCCAGGCAGGCTCCGGGGGCCTGACAGCGACCGAGCACCGCCTGGCCAACGGCCTGCGCGTGGTGCTCTCGGAGGACCACCTGACCCCCGTCGCGGCGGTGTGCCTCTGGTACGACGTGGGCTCGCGCCACGAAGTCAAGGGGCGTACCGGCCTTGCTCACCTTTTCGAGCACCTGATGTTCCAGGGCTCCGGCCAGGTCAAGGGCAACGGCCACTTCGAACTGGTCCAGGGCGCGGGCGGCTCGCTCAACGGCACCACCAGCTTCGAGCGCACCAACTACTTCGAGACCATGCCCACCCACCAGCTGGAGCTCGCTCTCTGGCTGGAGGCCGACCGCATGGGCTCCCTGCTCACCGCGCTCGACGACGAGTCGATGGAGAACCAGCGCGACGTCGTCAAGAACGAGCGCCGCCAGCGCTACGACAACGTCCCCTACGGCACCGCGTTCGAGAAGCTGACCGCTCTCGCCTACCCGGAGGGCCACCCCTACCACCACACGCCGATCGGCTCGATGGCCGATCTGGACGCGGCGACCCTGGAGGACGCGCGGGCGTTCTTCCGCACGTACTACGCGCCC
The DNA here is from genome assembly GCF_053592635.1 of Streptomyces sp. NPDC002623. Lineage (NCBI taxonomy): Bacteria > Bacillati > Actinomycetota > Actinomycetes > Kitasatosporales > Streptomycetaceae > Streptomyces > Streptomyces sp. NPDC002623. Next base: position 123,797 of record NZ_JBSFWB010000001.1, read on the forward strand.
AACAACGCGGTCCTGTCCGTGGTCGGCGACATCGACCCGGTGCAGACCCTCGCCTGGGTCGAGAAGTACTTCGGCTCCATCCCCGGCCACGACGGCAAGCCCGCTCCGCGTGACGGCGCGCTGCCCGAGGTCATCGGCGAGCAGCTGCGCGAGATCGTCGAGGAGGAGGTGCCGGCCCGCGCCCTGATGGCCGCCTACCGTCTGCCGCAGGACGGCACGCGTGCGTGCGACGCCGTCGACCTGGCGCTCACCGTCCTCGGCGGCGGCGAGTCCTCCCGGCTCTACAACCGCCTCGTGCGCCGTGACCGCACGGCGGTGGCGGCCGGTTTCGGCCTGTTGCGGCTCGCCGGGGCCCCCTCCCTGGGCTGGCTGGACGTGAAGACGTCCGGGGACGTCGAGGTGCCCGTCATCGAGGCCGCCATCGACGAGGAGCTCGCCCGGTTCGCCGCGGAGGGCCCCACGGACGAGGAAATGGAGCGCGCCCAGGCCCAGTTGGAGCGCGAGTGGCTCGACCGGCTCGGCACGGTCGCCGGCCGCGCGGACGAACTGTGCCGGTTCGCCGTCCTGTTCGGCGACCCGCAGCTCGCGCTGACCGCCGTCCAGCGGGTGCTGGACGTGACGCCCGAGGAGGTGCAGGAGGTCGCCAAGGCCCGTCTGCGCCCCGACAACCGCGCGGTGCTCGTCTATGAGCCGACCGCCGCCGAAGCCCCCGCCGACCAGGACGAGAACGAGGAGGCGGCCCGGTGACCGAGCTCGCCACGATGGACTTCCACCCCCAGCCCCGGGCCGGCGAGGCCAAGCCGTGGGCGTTCCCGGCGCCCGAGCGCGCCGCGCTCGCCAACGGTCTGACGGTCCTGCACTGCCACCGCCCCGGCCAGCAGGTCGTCGCCGTCGAGATCCTCCTCGACGCGCCGCTGGACGCCGAACCGGCCGACCTCGACGGCGTCGCCACGATCATGGCGCGCGCGTTCTCCGAGGGCACCGACAAGCACTCCGCCGAGGAGTTCGCCGCCGAGCTGGAGCGCTGCGGCGCCACCCTGGACGCGCACGCCGATCACCCCGGCGTCCGGCTCAGCCTCGAGGTGCCGGCCTCGCGCCTGCCCAAGGGCCTCGGCCTCCTCGCCGACGCCCTGCGGGCACCCGCGTTCGCCGACAGCGAGGTCGAGCGCCTCGTTCGCAACCGGCTGGACGAGATCCCGCACGAGCTGGCCAACCCCTCCCGGCGTGCCGCCAAGGAGCTCTCCAAGGAGCTGTTCCCGGCCACCGCGCGCATGTCCCGCCCGCGCCAGGGCACGGCGGAGACGGTCGAGAAGATCGACTCCGCTGCGGTGCGCGCCTTCTACGAGAAGCACGTGCGCCCCGCCACGGCCACCGCCGTGGTCGTCGGCGACCTCACCGGCGTCGACCTGGACGCGTTGCTGAGCGACACCCTGGGCGCCTGGACGGGCTCCTCGGCCCAGCCGCGGCCGGTGCCGCCGGTGACCGCCGACGACACCGGCCGGGTCGTCATCGTGGACCGCCCCGGCGCCGTCCAGACGCAGTTGCTGCTCGGCCGTATCGGCGCCGACCGGCACGACCGCGTGTGGCCCGCGCAGGTGCTCGGCACGTACTGCCTCGGCGGCACCCTCACCTCCCGCCTGGACCGCGTCCTGCGCGAGGAGAAGGGCTACACCTACGGCGTCCGCGCCTTCGGGCAGGTCCTGCGGTCCGCCCCGGACGGCTCGGGCGCCGCGATGCTCGCCATCAGCGGCTCCGTGGACACCCCGAACACCGGTCCCGCCCTCGAGGACCTCTGGAAGGTGCTGCGCACCCTCGCGGCCGAGGGGCTGACCGACGCCGAGCGTGACGTCGCCGTGCAGAACCTGGTCGGGGTGGCGCCGCTGAAGTTCGAGACCGCGGCGGCCGTCGCGGGCACGCTGGCCGACCAGGTCGAGCAGCACCTGCCCGACGACTTCCAGGCGACGCTGTACCAGCAGCTCGCCGCGACCGGCACGGTGGAGGCCACCGCGGCGGCCGTGAACGCTTTCCCGGTGGACCGGTTGGTGACCGTCCTCGTGGGCGACGCGGCCCAGATCAAGGCGCCGGTCGAGGCCCTCGGCATCGGCGAGGTGAAGGTCGTGTCCGCGGAGTAGTCCGCGGCGCGGTCACGGCGCGGACCCGGCAACGGCACGCGCGTGTAGGGGCCCTGGTCGACGGAAGCGTCACCAGGGCCGCTAAATGTCCGAATTGGGGCGGAGGTTGCCTGTCTGCCCTGTGGGATGCGCTACAAAAACCGGGATTCGTTTGAGGATTGAAACCTGCCCCGCTTAGCTTCGTGCGGGCTGTTCGTCAGGCAGTGCGCCGCAGCCGCGGCACCGGACAGTCATCGCCGAGTCCCCGTACGGCGCGAGCCAGGGGAGCCGGGGACCCACTTGTGAAGTCCCTGGGGTGAATCGGACGCCCGCGCGAGTTGCGAGGGGGCCCGTAGGAGACCTTCCTGCTCCGAACCCGTCAGCTAACCCGGTAGGCGAGAGGGAAGGAAAGGATACCCCTGTCTTCATGGCGATCACCTGCGCCACCGGGAAGCACCGTCGGCCCAGCCGGATGCAGCGGACCACCGTTCGCGCGGCGGGCGTCGCGGCGCTCACCACCACCGGTGTCATGGCCACCGTCGCCTCCACTCCGGCCCTCGCCGCAGAGCCCACGCCCGAGCAGACCGGGCTGATCCCCGTCGTCACGGTCGGCGAGTCCGTCGCCGAGCAGCTCGACGACCAGGTCGCCGTGCAGAAGCAGGCGGCCTTCGAGCAGGCCGCCCGCGAGGCCGCCGCCAAGAAGGCCGTGGAGGAGCGCGAGGCACGCGTGCGTGCCGCCCGCGAGGCCGAGCGCAAGCGCCTCAACGCCTTCGTGCTGCCGATCACCGGCTCCTACGTGTCCACCGGCTACCAGGCCAGCAGCTCCCTGTGGTCCTCCGGCAGCCACACCGGCGTCGACTTCCACGCGGCCAGCGGCACCACCGTGCACGCGGTCGGCCTGGGCACCGTCGTCGAGGCCGGCTGGGGCGGGTCGTACGGCTACCAGGTCGTGATCAAGATGAACGACGGCACGTACACCCAGTACGGTCACCTGTCGTCCATCGAGGTGTCGGTGGGGCAGCAGGTCACCCCGGGCCAGCGGATCGCGCTGTCCGGCGCGACCGGCAACGTCACCGGCGCGCATCTGCACTTCGAGGCCCGCACCACCGCCGAGTACGGCTCGGACATCGACCCGGTCGCCTACCTCCGCGCGCACGGCGTGAACGTCTGACGACGCACGGCGACAGATCGTTCGGCCCCGGCCCTCCCGGCCGGGGCTTTCGTCGTTTTCGAGATCCTGTTGTCCAAAAAATATCCACGGATTCCAGTCCGCCATCGGAAATTCCCGCTGATTGCAATAGAGTCACGGAACACACGTCAATCGTCGACGTTTCACGGGGATTAAGGCGGAGGTCCGTCATGCGTATTCCGGCGCACTCGGTGTGCACGGCCATCCGGGACGACATCGTCGCGGGTGTCTACGAGCGCGGCAGCCGCCTCACGGAGGAACTCCTCGCCCGCCGCTACGGCGTTTCCCGTGTGCCCGTCCGGGAGGCGCTGCGCACGCTGGAGGCGGAGGGCTTCGTGGTCACACGGCGGCACGCGGGCGCGTGCGTCGCCGAGCCGACCGAGCAGGAGGCTGCGGACCTGCTGGAGATGCGCATGCTGCTGGAGCCGCTCGGCGCCTCCCGGGCCGCCCAGCGGCGCACCGAGGCCCATCTGAAGGTGCTGCGCGGTCTCGTCCGGCTGGGCCAGGAGCGGGCCAGGAGGGGCAACAGCGAGGATCTGCGCTCCCTGGGCGGCTGGTTCCACGAGACGCTCGCCCAGGCCTCCGGAAGCCAGGCCCTGACCTCGATGCTCACCCAGCTGCGCCACAAGATCGCCTGGATGTACATCGTGGACGCCCCGGCGGACCCGGTGGAGTCCTGGGGGGAGCACGGCGCGATCGTGGACGCGGTGGCGCGCGGCGACGGGGAGCGCGCGCGTGCGGTCACGGCGCTGCACACCGAGCGCGCGACGGCCGTGCACCGGCTGCGCTTTTCCGGCGGCGTGGAGCGCGTCGACCGTGTGAGGACTTCGCAACCTCCCGTAAACATGACGGGTCTGCGGCATTAACACGGGGGCCGTATACAAAGAGGAGTTAATTCGCGGGGCACTATTTCTGCTGCCCATGAGCGGGAAATTCAAAGGGCTCGCCCGACAATTCGGACGAGCCCTTCGGTGTTGCGGGACGACGACTTTAAGGCAGCGCGCCGTCAGGGTTTTCAGACGGTCTCGGGGAGTTCCTCGAGACCCTCGGCGACCAGCTTCGCGAGCCGGTCGAGGGCAGTGTCCGCGCCCTCGGCCTCGGACGCGAGGACGATCTCCTCGCCGCCCTTGGCGCCCAGGCCGAGAACGGCCAGCATGGAGGCCGCGTTGACGGGGTTGCCGTCGGCCTTGGCGATCGTCACGGGGATACCTGCGGCCGTGGCGGCCCGGACGAAGATGGAAGCGGGGCGGGCGTGAAGGCCCTCGGCCCAGCCGACGTTGACGCGGCGCTCAGCCATGTGATGCTGCCCTTCAGTGTCTCAGGTTGTCTAGACCAGTGTTCCACACGTGAAGCCCGGGAGGGGCGGTCCATGCGTCCCGTCCCGACGTGGTCGTCGGATCGCGGCCTCGATCCGACGTGCGTCCTCCACAGACTGCCTCGCGCCGTTGTCGTACGCGAGCCGTACTCTGGGCCCCATGCAGAGCGCGTCGGACCGGCACGAGTACCCCGCCCACTGGGAGGCCGACGTGGTGCTGCGCGACGGCGGCACCGCACGCATCCGCCCCATCACCGTTGATGACGCCGAGCGCCTGGTCAGCTTCTACGAGCAGGTCTCGGACGAGTCGAAGTACTACCGCTTCTTCGCGCCCTACCCGCGCCTGTCCGCAAAGGACGTCCACCGCTTCACGCACCACGACTTTGTGGACAGGGTGGGACTCGCGGCCACCATCGGCGGCGAGTTCATCGCAACCGTACGCTATGACCGGATTGGCACCGACGGCATGGCCGCCTCCGCGCCCGCCGACGAGGCCGAGGTCGCCTTCCTCGTGCAGGACGCCCACCAGGGACGCGGTGTCGCCTCCGCGCTCCTCGAACACATCGCGGCCGTGGCGCGCGAGCGTGACATCCGCCGCTTCGCCGCCGAGGTGCTCCCCGCCAACACCAAGATGATCAAGGTGTTCACGGACGCCGGCTACACCCAGCAGCGCCACTTCGAGGACGGCGTCGTCCGCCTGGAGTTCGACCTCGAACCCACCGAGCGCTCCGTCGCCGTGCAGCGCGCGCGGGAGCAGCGCGCCGAGGCCCACTCCGTGCGACGGCTGCTGACGCCCGGCTCGGTGGCCGTCGTCGGCGCCGGCCGCACCCCGGGCGGCGTCGGCCGGAGCGTCCTCGGCAACCTCCGGGAAGCCGGCTTCACCGGACGCCTGTACGCCGTGAACAAGGCATTCCCCGAGGACCTGAAGGAACTCGACTCAGTGCCCGCGCACCGCTCGGTGCGCGACATAGCGGAACCCGTCGACCTCGCGGTCGTCGCCGTCCCGGCCGAGCAGGTGCCCGAGGCCGTCGCCGAGTGCGGCGAACACGGCGTGCAGGGACTCGTCGTCCTCTCCGCCGGTTACGCGGAGAGCGGTCCCGAAGGGCGCGAGCGCCAGCGCGAACTCGTCCGGCACGCGCGCGCGTACGGTATGCGGATCATCGGCCCCAATGCGTTCGGGGTGATCAACACCTCCCCCCAGGTCCGGCTCAACGCCTCACTCGCCCCGGAGATGCCCAGGCCCGGCCGGATCGGCCTGTTCGCCCAGTCCGGGGCCATCGGCATCGCCCTGCTCTCCCGGCTCCACCGGCGCGGCGGCGGTGTCACCGGAGTCACCGGAGTGTCGACCTTCGTCTCCTCCGGCAACCGCGCGGACGTCTCCGGAAACGACGTCCTTCAGTACTGGTACGACGATCCCGACACCGACGTCGCCCTGATGTACCTGGAGTCCATCGGCAACCCGCGCAAGTTCACCCGCCTCGCACGGCGCACGGCGGCCGCCAAGCCCCTGGTGGTCGTCCAGGGCGCCGGTTCCGCCCCCCAGGGGCACACCGTGCGGGCGACGCGCCTGCCCCACGCGACGGTGTCGGCGCTTCTGCGGCAGGCCGGCGTGATCCGGGTGGACACCATCACCGAACTGGTCGACGCCGGCCTGCTGCTGGCCCGCCAGCCGCTGCCGACGGGACCGCGGGTCGCGATCCTCGGCAACTCCGAATCGCTGGGGCAGCTGACGTACGACGCCTGCCTCTCCGAGGGGCTGCGTCCGCTGACCCCGCTGGACCTGACGACGGAGGCGTCGGCGGAGGACTTCCACGCCGCACTGGCGCGGGCGCTGGCCGACGAGACGTGCGACGCGGTGGTCGTGACGGCGATCCCGGCGATCGGCGAGGTGTCGCCCGGGGACGGGGAACTCGCCCAGGCCCTTCGCTCGGCCGCGGCCGCGGCGCCCGCCAAACCGGTGCTCGTCGTGCACGTGGAACTCGGCGGCCTCGCGGCGGCGCTGTCCGCCGCGACGAGCACCGCACCGCGCGCCGCGGAGGCCGCCCCACGCGCGCGTGCCGCGACGGGAAACGGCGGGACATCGCAGCCCGCCGCCGTCGAGGCACCCGAGGGAGCCCACCTCATCCCCGCCTACCCCGCCGCCGAACGCGCTGTCCGCGCCCTCGCCGAAGCCGTGAAGTACGCCCAGTGGCGGCGCGAGGCGGCCGACCCCGGCAAGGTGCCCGAGTACGAGGACATCGACGAGAAGGGCGCCGCCGAACTGATCGGCGGGCTCCTCGCGCGCGGGCAGGGCCTCACCCTCGGCACCGAGGAGACCTGCGAGCTGCTCGGCCGCTACGGCATCCGCACCCGCCGGGCGATCCCCGCGCCCACCCCCGACGAGGCCGCGCGGGCCGCAGGCGCCCTGGGCTACCCGGTCGCCCTCAAGGCGACCGCCCCGCATCTGCGCCACCGCGCCGACCTGGGCGGCGTCCGCCTCGACCTGGCCGACGAGGAACAACTGCGCAGGGCGTACGCCGAGTTGACCGAGCTCTTCGGCAGGCCGGAGGAGCTCCGCCCGGTCGTCCAGGCGATGGCACCGCGCGGGGTCGACACGGTCGTCCGCGCGGTCATCGACCCGGCGGCCGGCGCCGTGCTCTCCTTCGGGCTCGCCGGGGCCGCCTCGCAGCTGCTCGGGGACATGGCGCACCGGCTGGTTCCGGTCACCGACCGCGACGCGGCCTCGTTGATCCGCTCGATCCGGACCGCCCCGCTCCTCTTCGGCTGGCGCGGCTCGACGCCCGTCGACACCCCCGCCCTGGAGGAGCTGCTGCTGCGGGTGTCCCGGCTGGTCGACGATCACCCCGAGGTCGTCGCGGTCACACTGGAGCCGGTCGTCGTCGCCCCGCACGGACTGAGCGTCCTGGGCGCGTCCATACGCCTCGCGCCCCCGCCCGCGCGCGACGACCTCGGACCGAGGACCCTGCCGACGTACTGAGGCGAGCGTTCCGGTCGGCGTCGTCCGGGACCGGCCTCGCCGCTTTCCGTTGCTCCGGGAGCCCACGCCCGACGGGCTGTCGCCGCTGGGCCGGCTCCCGGGCAAAGGCTCCCGGCAAGGGCGCCCCGGAAATGCCCCCCGGCGAACGCCCTTCCGCAGTGGTCGCGTTCGAGGCGGACACGGGCGGGCCGGAACCCGTCTCCTGCCTCGTGGCGGCGGACCGGCCGGAGATCGTCAGGGAGCACGTTCTCCGGACGCGCGCGCGGGGCCCGAAACCCGGGCGGCGTCTCGCTCCGCGCGCGCGGCCTCCACAGCGGTGACGGATCGGCCCGCGGACGCCGCCGGCCCACCGAAGCGGTCGTGACCGGTGCCTCGCAGTCAGTGGGTCCCCGTAGGATGGAGGGCATGGCCAAGACCAGTACGACGACCCAGGGGCTGCGCGCGGCGATCGAGCGCAGCGGCTACTACCCGGCCCTCGTGGCCGAGGCGGTGGAGGCCGCCGTGGGCGGCGAGCCGATCCGGTCGTACCTGGTCCACCAGGAGACCACGTTCGACCAGAACGAGGTGCGCCGGCATGTGACCGTGCTGGTCCTCACCGGCAACCGCTTCATCGTCAGCCACACCGACGAGCAGGCCGCCGACACCACCTCCCCGACGCCGTACGCCACGACGTCCACCGAGTCGGTGAAGCTCGGCCGGATCTCCTCGGTCGTCCTCAGCCGCGTGGTCGCCAACCCGGAGTCGTACGCCCCGGGCACCCTGCCGCGCGAGGTCGTGCTGACCATCGGCTGGGGCGCCGTCTCCCGCATCGACCTGGAACCGGCCGCCTGCGGCGACCCGAACTGCGACGCCGATCACGGCTACACCGGCAACTCGACGGCGGACGACCTCAGCCTGCGCGTCAGCGAGGCGGGGGACGGCCCGGAGACGGTGCGCCAGACGCTCGCCTTCGCACAGTCGCTCTCCGAGGCCACCGCGGACGTAACCCGCTGATGGCGCAGTCCACCCACTGGGACTTCCCCGAACCCCTCGCCGTCGGCTCCGCCCCCGTCCCCGAGTACGGCTCCGGCTCCCTCGCCGACCTGCTGCCCACGCTGGCCGCCGGCATGGGCGTACCCGGCACGACCGCGGCGATCGGCGAGCTGGCCCCGGCCGACCGCAACTGCGTCTTCCTGATCGACGGCCTCGGCTGGGAGCAGATCAAGGACCACCCCGAAGAGGCGCCGTATCTGCACGCGCTCCTCGGCAGCTCGCGCGGCGGCACCGGACGTCCGCTCACCGCCGGCTACCCGGCGACCACCGCGACCTCCCTCGCCTCCGTCGGCACCGGTCTCCCGCCCGGCGCGCACGGCCTGCCGGGCTACACCGTGCGCAACCCGGACACCGGCGCGCTGATGAACCAGCTCCGCTGGCAGCCGTGGACCTCGCCGACCGTCTGGCAGCCGTATCCCACGGTCTTCCAGCTCGCCCATGAGGCGGGCGTGCACGCCGCCCAGGTGTCGTCCCCCGCGTTCCAGAACACCCCGCTGACCAAGGTCGCGCTCAGCGGCGGAACGTTTCACGGGCGGCTGACCGGCGAGGAGCGCATGGACCTCGCCGCCGAGCAGCTCGCCGCCGGCGACCGCTCCCTCGTCTACACGTACTACGCCGAACTCGACGGCGCCGGGCACCGCTACGGCGTCGCCTCCGACACCTGGCGCGGTCAGCTCATGTACGTCGACCGGCTCGTCCAGCGCCTCGCCGAGCAACTGCCGCCGCGCAGCGCGCTCTACGTCACCGCCGACCACGGCATGGTCGACGTGCCCTTCGACGACGAGCACCGCATCGACTTCGACGCGGACTGGGAACTGCGCGCCGGGGTCGCCCTGCTGGGCGGCGAGGGCCGCGCCCGCCATGTCTACGCCGTGCCGGGCGCCGAGAACGACGTCCTGACCTGCTGGCGCGAGGTGCTCGGCGAACAGTTCTGGGTGGCCTCCCGGGACGAGGCGATCGCCGCGGGCTGGTTCGGACCGCAGATCGACGAGCGGGTGCACGCCCGCCTCGGCGATGTGATCGCGGCCGCCCGGGACGACGTCCTGATCATCGCTTCCGAGCGGGAGCCCAAGGAGTCGGCGATGGTCGGCAACCACGGTTCGATGACCCCTGCCGAGCAGCTGGTGCCCCTGCTCGAAGTACGCTCCTGACGTCCCGGAACCCTCCCAGAACCGTTTCTGCTCCACCTTCACCGAAAGGCGTTCGACTCCCCATGCCCGAGCTCGTGTTCTTCTCCGGAACCATGGACTGCGGGAAGTCGACGCTGGCTCTCCAGATAGAGCACAACCGCTCCGCGCGCGGGCTGCAGGGCATGATCTTCACCCGCGACGACCGGGCGGGCGAGGGCAAGCTGTCCTCCCGGCTCGGCCTGGTCACCGACGCGGTCGAGGTCGAGGACGGCCAGGACCTGTACGCCTCCCTCGTCGACCACCTCTCGCAGGGCGGCCGCGCGGACTACGTGATCGCGGACGAGGCGCAGTTCCTCGCCGAGGAGCAGATCGACCAGCTCGCGCGCGTGGTCGACGACCTGGACATCGACGTCTACGCCTTCGGTATCACCACCGACTTCCGCTCCAAGCTGTTCCCCGGCTCCCAGCGGCTCGTCGAGCTCGCCGACCGCGTGGAGGTCCTCCAGGTCGAGGCCCTGTGCTGGTGCGGCGCCCGCGCCACGCACAACGCCCGCACGGTGGGCGGGGTGATGGTCGTCGAGGGCGCGCAGGTCGTCGTCGGCGACGTCGACCAGGCGGACACGGTCGGCTACGAGGTGCTGTGCCGACGCCACCACCGGCGCCGTATGACCTCGGCATCGGCCCGGGCGGCAGCCCTGTCGCCGGACGTGCTGCCGGTGCAGCAGGTCTAGGACCGGCTCCGGGAACCGCCCCTCACCGCACTCCCTGGAGCAGGGAGAACCGGGCACCCTCGGGGTCGGCCACGGTCGCCACGCGCCCGTGCGCGCTGTCCCGGGCCGGTTCGAGGACGCGCCCGCCGAGGTCGACGACCTGGGCGAGCGCCGCGTCAGTGTCGGCCACCTCGAAGTACGTCGTCCAGTGCGGCCCCTGGTCCCGGGGCAGTGTGGGCCCCACGCCGTGGATGCCGGCGACCGGGCGGCCGGCGACGTTCAGCGTCACGTAGTCGAAGTCGGCGGACACGGCCGCCTCCTCGTCGTAGCCGAACACCGTCTCGTAGAACTTGCGGACGCCCGCGGTCTCGAAGGTCGTCAGCTCGTACCAGGCGGGGGTGCCGGGCACGCCGTGGATGCCGGTGCCGATGTGGGCCGCGGCCTGCCAGACGCCGAAGACGGCGCCGGAGGGGTCGGAGCCGATCGCCAGGCGTCCGGCGGCGGAGGCGTCCAGGGGGCCGACCCCGATCGTGCCGCCGCACAGCCGGACCGTTTCGGCGGTCGTGTCCACGTCGTCCGAGGCGAGATAGGGCGTCCAGGCGACGGGCAGATGGCGGTCCGGGGCCAGTTGGCCGATCCCGGCCACCTCCTGGCCGTCGAGCAGCGCCCGCATGTAGGGGCCGAGCTGATGCGGACCGGGCTGGAACTCCCAACCGAACAGCCCGCCGTAGAACTCCTGCGTCGCGGTCAATCCGTGCGCCATGAGACTCACCCAGCAGGGTGTACCGGGCGCATACCGAGCGTGTGCTGCGCCGATCGGGCCGGTCGACCCGCCTGCCTCGGTCATCGTCACTCTCTCCTCGGCCACTCCAGGTGGCCGCTTCGCTTCGCCCTCGGAGGATGCCTGATGGGGGGTTTCTCAACGGTTTACGCGCGGTTGTCGCCGTATGTCGATCGCATGTACGGCATGTACTCGACTCCGCACGCCTCGTGATCGGGCCTGTCCGGCCGAGCAGAGTAGCCGGACATGAGCGATGGGGCCACCCCGTGCGCCAGGATGGTGGCCATGAACGCCATCATCACCGCATCGGAACTGGCCGGCGACCTGGCGGGGGACCACCCGCCCGTCGTCCTCGACGTCCGCTGGCAGCTCAGCGTGGCCAAGGCGACCGGGGAGCCGCCGTTCGACGGCCGGGCCGCCTACGAGGCCGGACATGTGCCGGGCGCCGCCTACGTGGACCTGGACCGGGAGCTCGCGGGAGCGCCCGGCGGGGGTGGCCGGCACCCGCTGCCGGACCTCGCGGAGTTCGGCGCGGCGATGCGCCGGGCGGGTGTCTCGGCCGGCCGTCCGGTGGTCGTGTACGACGGCGGACAGGGCTGGGCGGCGGCACGCGCGTGGTGGCTGCTGCGCTGGACGGGTCACCCGGACGTGCGGGTCCTCGACGGGGGGTTGCCGTCGTGGCGCGGCGACCTCTCGGTCGACGTCCACACGCGTGTGGAGGGCGACTTCGAGCCCGCGCCGGGCGCCGCGGGCCTCCTCGACGCGGACGGGGCCGCGGCCCTCGCCCGTTCCGGAGTGCTGTTCGACGCCCGCGCGGGGGAGCGGTACCGGGGTGAGGTCGAGCCGATCGACCGGGTCGGCGGGCACATCCCGGGCGCCGTGTCCGCGCCCACGAACGACAATGTGGGGCCGGACGGCCGTTTTCTGCCCGTCGAGGACCTGAGGGACCGCTTCAAGGCCCTGGGGGCGTCGGACGGCAGCGAGGTCGGGGTGTACTGCGGATCGGGCGTCTCCGGCGCCCACGAGGTGCTGGCGCTGGCGGTCGCGGGGATCCCGGCGGCCCTGTACGTCGGGTCCTGGTCGGAGTGGTCCTCGGACCCGTCCCGGCCGGTCGCCGTGGGCCCCGACCCCCAGTGAGCCGACACGTAAAGGAGGGCCGCACCGAACAGGTGCGGCCCTCCCTCACGTATGTACCGTCGTGCGAACCGAAACCCGCGAACCGGCGGACGCCCCGGGCGAGTTGCGCGAGGGCCGCTTACTCCTGCTTCTTCCGCCGGGTGCCGAACACGATCTCGTCCCAGCTCGGCACCGCGGCCCGGCGGCCCGGACGGACGCCGTCCGCCTCGGCCTGGCGGTCGGTGGCGCCGATGAGACGGTCGCGATGGCTTCCGACGGAACGCGGCATGAGGACGTCCGCGTAGGCGGAACCGGCGGAGGCGGCGGGTGCCGGGGGCTCCTCGGTGACGGGCTCCTGCTCGTCTGGCTCCTCCGCGACGGGCTCGGCCGGGCGCTCCGGGACGACCATGTCGCCCCGGAAACTCGGCACCGCCTCCAACAGGCTGGTCAGCGAGTCGCGTTCCCGCTCGGCCGCGCTCTCCTCGGTCGGCTCGGACGGCAGCGCGGGCAGGCTCGGCCGGTCGAGGGTGCGGTCCAGCGGACGGTCGCGGGGCAGCCGGGCGATACGCGGGACGAAGGGAAAGCTGGGCTCGGGGGCGGCCAGGTCGTCGGACTCGCCGATGAGCGAACGCGCCTCGTCGTCGACGGCCTGGACGAGCCGCCGGGGCGGGTCGTACGTCCAGCTCGCCGAGTGCGGTTCGCCCGCGACCAGGTAGACCAGCAGGACCTCCCAGGTGCCGTCGTCGCGGCGCCACGAGTCCCACTGGACGGTGTCCTTCTCGGCGCCGCGGAGCAACAGCCGTTCCTGGACGGCCTCGCCGAGCTGTGGCCCGGCGTTCTCTCCGGGCCGACGGACCGGAGTCTTCCGGGCCCGCTCGGCCATGAAGGCACGCTCGGCCAGCACGGGGCCCTCGAAGCGGCGCACACGGTCGACAGGGATGCCGGCCATCTGCGCGACTTCTTCCGCGGTCGCACCGGCACGTATACGTGCCTGGATGTCGCGGGGGCGGAGATGGCTCTCCACCTCGATCTCGATCTGGCCGAGGCGGGGACGGTCGCCGCGTACGGCGGCGCGCAGACGCTCGTCGATCGGAAGCGTGTACTCCGTGCTGTCCGCAGCCTTCAGCACCAGCCGTGTGCCGTCATTCGAGACGGCCACGACACGCAGTTCGGGCATGGGGACCTCCCGGGTGGTGCCTGCCGACGTCACGTGCGTCGCTGCTTCCGCTAGTCGAGTGTGGCCTGCCCGGGTGCAGCCTGCCACAACCTTGCCGAGTTGCCCGGCGTGTCGGGCACAGGCCCTGCCTCGCCGTTATGGCACGGTTACCTATTCGCCACGCTGAGTCACCAACACCATCACCCTGTGCAACTGGCTTCCCTTCAGGCGGTCCGGCGAGGCTCCGGACATCCTGGCGGGAGACCGGGCCCAGGGCTCGCAACAGTACTCCATTTGGGCCACGTGCGTGGATTGGCGCGCCACTCAACTTCTGGCAAGAGGTGGGACTTGGCCGCCCCTTGCGGACTTTTTGCGATCTTGAAGGCGGCGTACTTCACGCAATCTCCCGAAGGTTCCCGATATGCGCGAATGGCCTGATTCGAGCGAAGTGGCGGGTGCCGACCGGCCGCGGAGTCCGCGCCCGGAGTGCGCTACGCCCCCAGGACCCTCCGCAAGTAGTCGTTCTGGAACCGGCGGTCGGGATCCAGCCGGTCCCGCAGCGCCGTGAACTCGCCGAAGCGCGGGTAGACACCGGCGAAGTACTCCGCGTCCCGGGTGTTCACCTTGCCCCAGTGCGGCCGGCCCTCGTGCGCGGCAAAGATGCGCTCCGCGGCGGTGAAGTACCCCTGATAGGGCGTGCCCTTGACCATGTGGACGGCGATGTACGCGCTGTCGCGGCCGGAGGCGGTGGACAGGGCGATGTCGTCGGCGGGCGCGGTGCGCACCTCCACGGGGAAGCTGACCCGCAGGCGCGAGCGTTCGACCATGGACTTGAGCTCGCGCAGCGTCTCGGTGACCGCCTCGCGCGGGACCGCGTACTCCATCTCCACGAACCGCACCCGGCGCGGAGAGGTGAAGACCTTGTAGGGGATGTCGGTGTAGGTGCGCGCGGAGAGGGCCTTGCTGGAGACCTGGGCGATCGTCGGGATCGTCGCGGGCGCCGCGCGCCCCACCCACTGGGCCACCTGGAAGACGCCGTTGGAGAGGAACTCGTCCTCGATCCAGCCCGCGACCTGGCTCACCGGCTTGCGCGGGCCGGCGCTGCGGTTGTTGCGCTTGGTGTTGGTGCTGCCGGTGTGCGGGAACCAGTAGAACTCGAAGTGCTCGTTCTCCGCCCACAGTTCGTCGAAGTCGGCGAGGACCTTGTCGAACGGCATCGGCTCCTCGCGCGCGGTGAGCAGGAAGATCGGCTCCACGGCGAAGGTGATGGCGGTGACGATGCCGAGCGCGCCCAGGCCGATCCGGGCGGCCGCGAAGACCTCGGGGTTCTCCTTCTCGGAGCAGGTGAGCACCGAGCCGTCGGCCGTGACCAGTTCCAGGCCCTTGATCTGGGCGGCTATCGACGCCGAGTCGCGGCCGGTGCCGTGGGTGCCGGTGCTGGTGGCCCCGGAGACCGTCTGTTCCATGATGTCGCCCATGTTCGTGAGCGACAGACCCTCGCGCGCGAGGGCCATGTTGAGTCTCTTGAGCGGTGTGCCGGCCTCCACCGTGACGGTCAGGTCGTCACGGTCGATGTTGCGGATACCCGTCAACAGTTGAGGGCGGATCAACACGCCGTCCGTCGCGGCGATCGACGTGAAGGAGTGGCCGCTGCCGACGGCCTTCACCCTCAGGCCGTCCTCGGCGGCCCGGCGCACGGCCTCCGCCAGTTCGTCGACGGAGGCGGGCGTGACCTCCCGCGCGGGGCGGGCGACGACGTTGCCGCCCCAGTTACGCCACGTGCCGTTCTTCCCGCTCGCTGTGCTGCCCAACGGTGCCTCCCCGACCCGGAGCCGGCCTGCTCAGCCGGCGGTACCCCAGGAAACCGACCGCGACCGCGACGGCTCCGGACACCGCCGGAACCCCGTACCCGGCTCGCGCCCCGGCCGCGTCGATGACCCAGCCGGCGATGGCGGAGCCGAGCGCGACCCCGACCGCGAGCCCGGTGCTGATCCAGGTCATGCCCTCGGTCAGTTGTGCACGTGGTACGTGCTCTTCGATGAGGGACATCGTGGTGATCATCGTGGGAGCGATGGCCAGACCCGCAACGAACAGCGCCACAGCCAGAAACGGCAAGTTTCCGACCAGTAGGAGGGGGATCATACTCACGCCCATCATGAACACGCCCAGCAGCCAGCGACGTTCCGGGGCCCCCTTGAGATGCAGCAGGCCGAACACGAGCCCGGCCGCGCACGAACCGGCCGCGTACACCGCCAGGACGATGCTGGCGGCGCCCTTGTGGCCCTGCTCGTCGGCGAAGGCGATGGTGACCACGTCGACCGCCCCGAAGATCGCTCCGGTCGCCACGAAGGTGGCCACCAGGACCTGCAGGCCCGGCGAGCGCAGTGCCGAACCGTCGGCACGCTGCTCGCGCGGGTGCGGCTCGGGCTCGGTGGCCCGCTGGGCGGTCAGCCAGAAGACGCCGACGGCCAGGAAGCACCCCGCCAGCAGCGGTCCGGCCTCCGGGAACCAGACGGTGGACAGACCGATGGAGATGATCGGCCCGAAGATGAAGCACACCTCGTCCACCACGGACTCGAAGGAGTACGCCGTGTGCAGTTGCGGGGTGCCCCGGTAGACGGCCGCCCAGCGGGCCCGGATCATGGCGCCGAGGCTGGGCACGGTGCCGATGCCGGCGGCGCACACGAACAGCGCCCAGTCCGGCCACTCGAAGCGCGCGGCCAGCAGCAGCCCGGCCGAGGCGGCGAGCGCGACCAGCGTCGCCGGGCGCAGCACCCGGCGCTGACCGTGCAGGTCCACCAGACGCGAGATCTGCGGTCCGAAGGCGGCGGCCGCCAGCGCGATGGTCGCCGACAGCGCACCCGCCAACCCGTAGCGGCCCGTGAGCTGGGAGACCATCGTGACCACGCCGATGCCCATCATCGACAGCGGCATCCTGCCGAGGAACCCCGCGGCGGAGAAGCCCTTCGAGCCGGGTGCGGCGAACAGGGCGCGGTACGGGCTGGGCACGGTGGTCTCCGGTGGTCCGGCTCACGCGCGCGTGGCGGCTCGGCGTGGCGTGAGGGAAGGCGGTTCGTCGGGACCCGTTGACGCGTGCGGTGAGTCCGGCGGAACCGGTAAGGCGTGAATGCGGCTCATACAGCTTACGAACTTAGGCAACCCTAACGCACTGGTGTGCGAGGCGCGCCCTCCCGTCCGTCCTCCCGTCCGCCCTGCCGTCTGTCCTGCCGTCTGTCCTGCCGTCCGTCCTCCTGTCCGTCCCCCGCCGTTTTCCGGCTGTCAGGGGCGGGTGGCAGGATCGACTCATGCGAGACGTGCTCGACGCCACCCCCTACGACGCCCTGCTCCTGCTCTCCTTCGGCGGCCCGGAAGGCCCGGACGACGTGGTCCCGTTCCTGGAGAACGTGACGCGCGGGCGCGGCATCCCCAAGGAACGCCTCAAGGAAGTCGGGCAGCACTACTTCCTCTTCGGCGGGGTCAGCCCCATCAACGACCAGAACCGCGCCCTGCTGGACGCTCTGCGCAAGGACTTCGCCGACCACGGCCTGGACCTGCCGATCTACTGGGGCAACCGCAACTGGGCCCCGTACCTCACGGACACCCTGCGCGAGATGGTCGCCGACGGCCGCCGCCGCATCCTCGTCCTCGCCACCAGCGCGTACGCCTCGTACTCCGGCTGCCGTCAGTACCGCGAGAACCTCGCCGAATCGCTGGCCGCGCTGGAGGCCGAGGGCCTCGCCCTGCCGAAGGTCGACAAGCTGCGGCACTACTTCAACCACCCAGGCTTCCTGGAACCCATGATCGAGGGCGTGCTGCGCTCGCTGGCCGACCTTCCCGAGGACGTCCGCGACGGCGCGCACCTCGCCTTCTCGACCCACTCGATCCCGAACGCGGCCGCGGACGCCTCCGGCCCCGTGGAGGACCACGGCGACGGCGGCGCGTACGTGAAGCAGCACCTGGACACCGCGCGGCTCGTCGCCGACGCCGTCCGCGAGCGCACGGGCGTCGACCACCCCTGGCAGCTCGTCTACCAGTCCCGCTCCGGCGCCCCGCACATCCCCTGGCTTGAGCCGGACATCTGCGACCACCTCGAGGAGCGGCACGCGGCCGGCGTCCCGGCCGTCGTGATGGCCCCGATCGGCTTCGTCTCCGACCACATGGAGGTCCTCTACGACCTCGACACGGAGGCCAAGGCCAAGGCGGAGGAGCTCGGCCTGCCGGTGCGCCGCTCGGCCACCGTCGGCGCCGATCCGCGCTTCGCCGCCGCGATCCGCGAGCTCGTCCTGGAACGCGCCCAGGCGGAGAGCGGCGTGAAGGTCGCTCCGTGCGCCCTCGGAGAGCTCGGCGCGAGCCACCACCTGTGCCCGGTCGGCTGCTGCCCCGCCCGCGCCCCCAAGCCCGCCGCCGCGGGCGCCGACAGCCCCTACGCGTGAGGAACGGCGTGACCGACCCCCTGCACACGGAACTGCTCGAACTCGCCCGGGAAGCCGCCCGCCGGGCCGGTGAGCTGCTGCGGGACGGCCGTCCGGCCGACCTCGCGGTCGCCGCCACCAAGTCGAGCCCCATCGACGTGGTCACCGAGATGGACATCGCGGCCGAGAAACTGATCACGGGCCTGATCTCGGAACACCGTCCCGAGGACGGCTTCCTCGGCGAGGAGGGCGCCTCCAACGAGGGCACCAGCGGCATCCGCTGGGTGATCGACCCCCTCGACGGCACGGTCAACTACCTCTACGGCCTGCCCACCTGGGCCGTCTCCATCGCCGCCGAGCAGGACGGCGACACCGTCGTCGGGGTCGTCGAGATCCCGATGCGGGGCGAGACGTTCCACGCCGTGCGCGGCGGAGGGGCGCGGGGGAGAGGCGGCTGGGCGGGCGAGCGGGTCCTGTCCTGCCGTCCGACGGCGCCCCTGGAACAGGCACTGGTCTCCACCGGCTTCAACTACGTGACCGAGGTCCGCGTCCACCAGGCCGACGTCGCCCAGCGGCTGATCCCGCTGGTGCGCGACATCCGGCGCAGCGGCTCGGCCGCGGTCGACCTGTGCGACGTGGCCGCGGGCCGCCTCGACGGCTACTACGAGCGCGGGCTGCACCCCTGGGACCTCGCGGCGGGCGACCTGATCGCCCGGGAGGCGGGCGCGCTGACCGGTGGACGGCCCGGAGAGCGCCCCGCACACGACCTTGCGATCGCTGCCACCCCCGGTGTCTTCGAGCCCCTCCAGCGGCTGCTGGAGGACTTCGGCGCCTGGCACGACTGAGCCGCCCTCGCCCGGACACGCGAAGGGGCCCCGGCGCTGGATTCGCCGGGGCCCCTTCGTCATGCGAACTGCTTCAGACGCTTGTCGCGCCGACCTCCACACCGTGCTCGGCGGCTAGGCGGCGCAGGTCGTCGAGCTCGGCCTGCTCCACCTCGACGAGGAAGTCGTCGCCCTCGTCGCGAGCCCGCGTCAGGTCGGACTCGGTCGCCCTTATGCGCTGCAGAAGTCCTGCGGTGAATGCGTCCATGCTGCGCCCCCTCGTCCTGGGTCGTGGGTCATGGGTCGATGGCACGGGGGTGTGCCGGGTCGGGAAGGGGCGATCACGTCTCCAACAGGTGCCCAGCGCTGCCCTGCCGGGCGGCGACGGTGCCGGACACCCACGCCCACTCTGCGGCAAGTGGATCGCAGCGTGCCGCATGGTGCTGCGGCACATGCAGAGCGTGATCGCGGGGTGTAAAGCCGTCCTCCCCCCGCTCCCTTCCACGGAAACCTCAACCCGACGAGAAAATCTCGCATTCCCGGGCTTCACACCCGTCCTTCATCTCGCTCCCACCGCCTTACCGCCGACTTATGGCCGAAAAGGGCAGGATGGAAGCCCACACTCACCAAGGCCCCTGCTCGCGTGCGCTCACGGAGCGCTACGCGGGTGGACACAGGAAGGACAAGCGACGTGCGCGTACTCGTCGTCGAGGACGAGCAACTGCTCGCCGATGCGGTGGCCACCGGACTGCGCCGGGAGGCCATGGCCGTCGACGTCGTGTACGACGGTGCGGCCGCCCTGGAACGCATCGGCGTGAACGACTACGACGTGGTCGTCCTCGACCGCGACCTCCCCCTCGTGCACGGCGACGACGTCTGCCGCAAGATCGTCGAGCTCGGCATGCCCACGCGCGTGCTGATGCTCACCGCCTCCGGCGACGTCAGCGACCGTGTGGAGGGCCTGGAGATCGGCGCCGACGACTACCTCCCCAAGCCCTTCGCCTTCAGCGAGCTGATCGCACGCGTGCGTGCGCTCGGCCGGCGCACCAGTGTGCCGCTGCCGCCCGTCCTGGAGCGCGCCGGCATCAAGCTCGACCCCAACCGTCGCGAGGTCTTCCGCGACGGCAAGGAGGTCCAGCTCGCGCCCAAGGAGTTCGCCGTGCTGGAGGTGCTGATGCGCAGCGAGGGCGCGGTGGTCTCCGCGGAGCAGCTTCTCGAGAAGGCCTGGGACGAGAACACCGATCCTTTTACCAACGTCGTCCGCGTGACCGTGATGACGCTGCGCCGCAAGCTGGGCGAACCTCCGGTGATCGTCACCGTGCCCGGTTCCGGCTACCGGATCTGATGCGACATGGCCGCGACACCTGCGCCGCCCAAGGCGCCCCCGAAACCCACATGGGATCCCAGGGGCCCGCAGCCATCGCTCCCGTGGCTGCGTCCGACCATCCGGATACGTCTCACGCTTCTGTACGGCGGGATGTTTCTGATCGCCGGCATCGTGCTGCTGTCGATCATCTATCTGCTCGCGGCCCAGGCGCTGAACGTGGGCAGCGACCTACCCTTCAAGATCACCGAGGGCAGCGTCACCAGCGGCACCTGCGATCTGCCCACGAAGGCCACGCCCGAGGTCTTCAACAGCGCGATGAGCGCCTGCGTCAACGAGCAGCGCCAGCACGCGCTGGACAACCTCCTCAGCCGCTCCCTGCTCGCTCTCCTCGGTCTCGCGATCATCGCCTTCGCCTTCGGCTACGCGATGGCCGGACGCGTCCTGTCGCCGCTCGGCCGGATCACCCGCACCGCGCGCGCGGTGGCGGGCTCGGACCTGTCCCGCCGGATCGAGCTGGACGGCCCGGACGACGAGCTGAAGGAGCTGGCGGACACCTTCGACGACATGCTGGAGCGGCTGCAGCGCGCCTTCACCGCCCAGCAGCGCTTCGTGGGCAACGCCTCGCACGAACTGCGCACGCCGCTCGCGATCAACCGCACCCTGCTCGAAGTGCACCTCTCCGACCCGGGTGCGCCGGTGGAGCTGCAGCAGCTCGGCAAGACGCTGCTGGCCACCAACGAGCGCAGCGAACAGCTTGTCGAGGGTCTGCTGCTGCTGGCCCGCAGCGACAACCAGATCGTCGAGCGCAAGCCGGTCGACCTGGCCGAGGTCGCCGAGCAGGCCATCGACCAGGTGCACGGGGAAGCAGCGGCCAAGGGCGTGGTGATCCGGGGCGAGCAGAAGCCCGCGGTCGTCCAGGGCAATGGCGTGCTGTTGGAGCGGATCGCCCTGAACCTCCTGCAGAACGCCGTACGGTACAACGTGCCCGAGGGCGGCTGGGTCGAGGTGACCACCGAGGTCCAGCACGGCCAGGCAGTCCTGGTCGTGTCGAACACCGGGCCGGTTGTGCCGGCCTATGAGATCGATAACCTGTTCGAACCCTTCCGTCGGCTTCGTACGGAGCGGACGGGCAGCGACAAGGGTGTCGGGCTCGGCCTGTCCATCGTGCGGTCCGTGGCGCGGGCGCACGGCGGCCATATCGCGGCCCAGCCGCGTGAAGGGGGTGGGCTGGTGATGCGAGTCACCTTGCCTGTCTGAGATCATTGCGCCGACACCCGCGGGGATGTTCGCTTTGCGCGGAATTTTCTGGGCTCCTACTCGGCTTTCCCGTGTGTGATCGATCACAAGGGCGAATTTCCGGCCATCTACTCTCCGTGATCATGAATGTCGCCGTAAGGCCCGGAAAATCCGGGTTTTCGGGGGTCCTGATCACGGGAAGTACACGGTGAGACGCCTTTGAAGTGCGGCATTCGGACCGTGTACGGTCCCGATCGCCATCCACGCCGATCACTCGTGAGGAGTTCGGTTGGGTGTCGATTGAGTAACAGACCTTGATGTGAGGCAAAATCTCCGCCTCGAGGCGGGCACAAGTCCGGCCTCTCACGCGTTACGTGCGCTGGAGACACCGCAGACACCCAGAGGGGGAGAGGCGAAATGGCTACCGATTACGACACCCCACGCAAGACCGATGACGACGTGGATTCCGACAGCCTTGAAGAGCTGAAGGCCAGGCGGAACGACAAGTCCGCCTCCGCAGTCGACGTCGACGAGTTCGAGGCCGCAGAGGGGCTCGAGCTGCCCGGTGCAGACCTCTCCAATGAGGAGTTGGCTGTCCGGGTGCTGCCGAAGCAGCAGGACGAGTTCACCTGCATGAGCTGCTTCCTGGTGCACCACCGCAGCCAGCTGGCCCGGGAGAAGAACGGCCAGCCGATCTGCCGCGACTGCGACTGAGGACGGGTCGGCCGTGACTGGCTCGACCCCTCCTCGGAAGCGCCGCTTCCCCCTGGGGGGAACGGACAAAGGGCCCTCCCGCGGCCCTCACGGCGTGCGTGACGACGAGCGAGGCTCATCCGGTACGGGAGCGGTCCCTGCAGGATCGGCCTCGCTCGAACCCGCGACCGACCGGGGTGACCGCCCGGTGCCGACGCGGAATGCCGCCCCCGTCGCCAGGCGACGGGCGGCGGTCATCCGGGAGAAGGCCACCGGCCTGGCCCGGGAAGGCGTCCGCAAGGGCGGTGACCGCGCCAGGGCGGGGCTGGCGCACCTGGCCGACCGGGTCATCGAGATCGCCCCGCGGATCCCCGTACGGGACCTTCAGACGCTCCGCAGACAGTTCCCGGGCCTCGGCCCCGAGCAACTCGCGGACAAGCTCGTGACGGGCGCGGCGAACGCCACGTCCACCGTCGGAGCGGGCATCGGGGCGGCGGCGATGCTTCCCGTGCCGCCCGCGATGCCGACCGAACTGGCCGCGGAGATCACCGGGGTCGCGGCGGTCGAACTGAAACTGATCGCCGAACTCCACGAGGTCTACGGCGTGCGACCTCCTGGCAACCTCAAGGACCGCAGTACCGCGTACCTGCGCTCCTGGTCGGGCGAACGCGGGATCGACGTCATGAAACCGGCGTCGGTGAACTCGGCGCTCGGCGGCCAGATGAAGCGCGAGCTGCGCCAGCAGATCATGAAGCGCATGGTCCGCGACCTGCCGAACCTGATGCCGTTCATGGTCGGCGCCGCCGTCGGAGCGGTCATGAACCGGCGGGACACCAGGCGCGTGGCCGCGAAGGTCCGGGCCGACCTGAGGAAGATCCAGGTGCCGTGGGACCAGCTGCCCGAACTGCCGCCGCTGGAGAGACCGGCGGATCCACTGGCCGTCGGGGAGATCCCCGAGAACCCCTTGAACCCCGAGAACCCCGGAGAGCTCGGGGGCTGAGGCCGAGGGGGCCGCTGAGCGCTCCGGCTACGCGGCCGTCTCCCGCGCCGCCTTCAGGGCCTGCGCCAGGCGCTCCGGCTCCCGCGTCGACAGGTACAGATACGGCGTGGGGTCGGCCGGGTCGGTGACCTCCACCTTCAGCGCCGTCGGGATGTAGGCGCGCAGCAGCAGGAAGGCCCGGGTGTCGGCCTTGTACGTGCGCCAGGCGCGCGCCTCCTCCGGGTCCAGGATCTCCGCCTCACCCAGGGCCGTGACCGGGATCTTCGCCTCGCCCGCGATGAGGGAGTCGCCCACCACGCGGATGCGGAGGGAGCCGTAGGAACTGGCCACGACCGCTGCGGCCGCGGTGCCGCCGACCAGGCCGCCGAGCAACGGCAGGGTGCCGAAGGGCAGCAGGATCAGGGCCATGGAGACGCCCACGAGGAACGAGACGAACCACCAGGAGCGGGGGGCGGTGAGGCGTTCTTCGTACGGGGTGGCGGAGAGCTGCATGGAGCCAAGCTTGGCACGGTGTCCGGATACGCCGGACGCGCGGGTAAGGTCTGCGGCTGTGAGTGGTACTTCCCCAGCTCTTGAGCCTCCGGCCGATGCCGTGAAACCCGTTCGGCACCCCGACGCTCCGGCGCCCGGCGAGCTGCTCGGTGCCCACTACGAACACTGTTTCGGATGTGGCGGCGAGCAGACCCATGGGCTGCATCTGGAGGCGCGGGCCGGCGAGGGGGTGACCGTCACGGCCGAGTTCACCGTCCAGCCCGCCCACCAGGGCGCGCCCGGTCTCGCGCACGGCGGGATCCTGGCCACCGCCCTGGACGAGACGCTGGGCTCGCTGAACTGGCTGCTGCGGACGATCGCCGTGACCGGACGGCTGGAGACCGACTTCGTACGGCCCGTGCCCGTCGGCACCACGCTCCATCTGGAGGCCGAGGTGACCGCGGTGGCCAGGCGCAAGATCTACTCGACCGCCACCGGACGGATCGGCGGCCCCGACGGTCCGGTCGCCGTCCGCGCCGACGCGCTCTTCGTCGAGGTCGCGGTCGAGCACTTCGTCAGCCACGGCCGCGAGCAGGAGATCCAGGCCGCCATGAGCGACCCGGACCAGATCAGGCGCAGCCGTGCCTTCGAGGTGAACCCGTGAGCCGTGACTCCCTGAACGTCCTGATCCGGCGTGTCGACCCCGACGTACCGCTTCCGACGTACGAGCACCCGGGGGACGCGGGAGCCGATCTGCGCACCACGGAGAGCCGGGAACTCGCGCCGGGGGAGCGGGCCGTCCTGCCCACGGGTGTGTGCATCGCCCTGCCGGAGGGGTACGCGGCCTTCGTGCACCCGCGTTCGGGGCTCGCCGCACGGTGCGGCGTCGCCCTCGTGAATGCCCCGGGGACGGTTGATGCCGGGTACCGTGGGGAGATCAAGGTGATCGTGGTGAATCTCGACCCGCGCGAGTCCGTGCGGTTCGAGCGCTTCGACCGGATTGCCCAACTGGTCGTCCAGCAGGTCGAGAGGGTCCGCTTCCAGGAGGCGGCGGAACTTCCCGACTCGGCGCGGGCCGCAGGGGGCTTCGGGTCCACCGGCGGGCATGCCGCCGTGGGCGGCGCAAGCGGTACAAGCGGTTCGGCCGCCGAGGGCGGCGCGACGGGTGGGAATCGATACGCTTCGGTCGTATCCGACCGGGAAGGACAGTGACGTGTTCGGACGTCGCAAGAAGAAGGGTGCCGCCGAGGACGCGGCCGGCGAGGCCGAGCAGGTCGTCGACAGTGTCGACACTGAGGCGGACGACGTAGAGGGCGAGGACGAGGGCGCACGCGAGCGTGTGCGGCTCGAGCCCGAGCCGCGGCCCGACGGGCCCTGGGACGACTCGGAGGTGCGCGACCCGGCCGACGGCCGCGTGGACCTCGGCGGGATCTTCGTGCCCGGGGTCGACGGCATGGAACTGCGGGTCGAGGTCGCCGGTGACGCGATCGTCGCGGCGACCGTCGTGCTGCGCGACAGCGCCATTCAGCTGCAGGCCTTCGCCGCTCCCAAGCGCGAGGGCATCTGGGGCGAGGTGCGCGAGGAGATCGGCTCCGGCATCACCCAGCAGGGCGGCATCGTCGACGAGGTCGAGGGTCCGCTGGGCTGGGAGCTGCGGGCCCAGGTGCCGGTGCAGCTGCCGGACGGCAAGAGCGGCTTCCACGTCGTGCGGTTCGTCGGCGTGGACGGTCCCCGCTGGTTCCTGCGCGGGGTGATCTCGGGCCAGGGCGCGGTGCAGCCGCAGGCGGCCGGTCTGCTCGAGAACATCTTCCGGGACACGGTCGTGGTCCGCGGCGAGGGCCCGATGGCGCCTCGGGACCCGATCGTCCTCAAGCTGCCGAACGACGCGCAGATGGTGCCCGAGGGCGTCCAGCAGCAGGAGGAGGGCTCCCGCTTCTCCGGCGGCATGGGCCAGCTGCAGCGCGGACCGGAGATCACCGAGGTTCGATAGTCGGCTGGTCGGCTGGTCGGCTGGTCGGCTGGTGGATCAGGCGGCCCGACCGGGCTGCCTGGTTCGGCGGCGGACCGTGCGAATGAACTGAATGGGCCGTACCCCTCATGGGGTGCGGCCCTTTGGCATGTCTCGTCCCGGGTCTCGTCTCGAGTCCCTTCCCGCGCGAACTCTTGACGGCCTATTGGTCTGGACCTACGGTCTCCGCTCAACGCCTGAGTTCATAAGGGCGCTCTGTGTTCACATACACGAACAAGAAACGGAGCCGCTGTGCGTCGAACCGCATTCCTTGTGACCGTCACCGCCCTCGTCCTGGGCGCTCTCACGTCCCCGAACGCTCCCCGGGCCCAAGCCGCGCCGACCGTCTTCGCCCATCCCGGGGTGACCGTCTCCCGGGCGCAACTGGACTTCGTCCGGGGCAAGGTCGACTCCGCGGCCCAGCCCTGGAAAGGCGCCTTCGATCAGCTGTTGGCGAGCAAGTACGCCAATCTGAGCCGCACCCCCAAGCCCCGGGCGATCGTCGAGTGCGGGCCCTACTCCAACCCCAACAACGGCTGCACGGACGAGCGCGAGGACGCCCTCGCGGCCTACACCGACGCGCTCGCCTGGTACGTCACGCGGGACGAGCGGTACGCGAAGAAGGCCATCGAGCTGATGGACGCCTGGTCCGGCGTGATCAAGGACCACACCAACAGCAACGCGCCCCTGCAGACCGGCTGGGCGGGCTCGTCCTGGCCGCGGGCCGCCGAGATCATCAAGTACACGTACACCGGCGGCTGGGCCGGCTCGGGCCGCTTCGCGAGCATGCTGCGGGACGTCTACCTGCCCGAGATCATCAATGGTTCCCACTCCAACGGGAACTGGGAGCTGTCGATGACGGAGGCCGCGCTCGGCATCTCCGTCTTCCTCGAGGACCGGGCGTCGTACGACAAGGCCATGGCGACGTTCCGCACCCGCACGGCCGCCTATGTCTACCTGGCCTCCGACGGTGAGCTGCCCAAGACCGTGCCGAGCCAGAACCTGAACACCCGGGACAAGATCGTCGCCTACTGGCAGGGGCAGGGCACCTTCGTCACCGGGCTGACCCAGGAGACCTGCCGGGACCTCACCCACACCGGCTACGGCATCTCCGCGATCTCGCACGTCGCCGAGACCAGCCGGATCCAGGGTCAGGACCTGTACGGCACCGACGTCGGCGAACGGCTGCGGCAGGCGCTCGGCTTCCAGGCCAGGTACCAGCTCGGCGCGGCCGTCCCGAGCTGGCTGTGCGGCGGCTCCCTGAACACGGGGCTCGGCCCGGTCACCGAGGTCGGATACAACGCGCTGCACAACCGGCTGGGCATCGCGATGACCAACACGCAGACGCTGACCCTGCAGGGCCGCCCGGCCGGCAGCAACAACCTCTTCGTCGCCTGGGAGACGCTGACCCACGGAGACAATCCAGCGTGAGCTGAAGTGTCTGAGCCGAAGTGCCTGAGCTGAAGTGTCTGAGCCGAAGTGCCTGAACCGATTCGCGTGACCTTCGTGTGAACCGATTCGGGGGGCTCGTCCGATGTAGGGCTGAGGGGCGCGGGTGTTCGTCTCGCCGCGTCAGGGTTGCGTCAAAGGCACCCCTCGCCCCTCGGCTCGTCCCTTATGTCGGAACTGTTGGCCGTAAGGTCGACGCTGCGTACGCAGCAGTTACTGGAAGACAATGAGGCCATGGCACGCGGCAAGCTTCGGATCTACCTCGGTGCGGCACCGGGCGTCGGCAAGACGTACGCGATGCTGTCCGAGGCGCACCGACGGGTGGAGCGCGGCACGGACTGCGTGGTGGGGTTCGTCGAACATCACGACCGGCCGCGCACCGAGGTGATGCTGCACGGCCTGGAACAGGTCCCGCGCCGGGAGCTGCAGTACCGGGGCGGCGTCTTCACCGAGATGGACGTGGACGCGGTCCTCTCCCGTGCCCCGCAGGTCGCCCTGGTGGACGAACTCGCCCACACCAACGTCCCGGGCTCGCGCAACGCCAAGCGCTGGCAGGACGTGGAGGAGCTGCTCGCCGCCGGCGTCGACGTGGTGTCCACGGTCAACATCCAGCACCTGGAGTCCCTCGGCGACGTCGTGGAGTCGATCACGGGCGTACGGCAGCAGGAGACGGTGCCCGACGAGTTCGTCCGGCGTGCCGACCAGATCGAGCTCGTCGACATGTCGCCGCAGGCGCTGCGACGACGCATGGCGCACGGCAACGTCTACAAGCCGGACAAGGTCGACGCGGCCCTGTCCAACTACTTCCGGCCCGGCAACCTCACCGCCCTGCGGGAGCTGGCCCTGCTCTGGGTGGCCGACCGGGTCGACGAGTACCTGAAGCAGTACCGCAGTGAGCACCGGGTGTCGGCGATCTGGGGTTCGCGCGAGCGGATCGTGGTCGGGCTCACCGGCGGCCCGGAGGGGCGCACTCTGATCCGGCGGGCGGCGCGGCTGGCGGAGAAGGGCGCCGGCGGCGAGGTGAGCGCCGTGTACATCGCGCGCAGCGACGGGCTGACCTCGGCCTCGCCGAAGGAGCTGGCGGTCCAGCGCACCCTGGTCGAGGACCTGGGCGGCACCTTCCATCATGTGGTCGGCGACGACATACCGGCCGCGCTGCTCGACTTCGCCCGCGGGGTCAACGCCACACAGATCGTGCTCGGCTCCTCCCGCCGCAAGGCCTGGCAGTACGTCTTCGGGCCCGGGGTCGGCGCGACGGTCGCCCGGGAGTCGGGGTCCGACCTCGACGTGCACATCGTCACCCACGACGAGGTCGCCAGGGGGCGTGGGCTGCCGGTGGCCCGGGGCGCCCGGCTCGGGCGGGCCCGGATCGTCTGGGGCTGGCTGGTCGGAGTGGTGGGCCCGGTGCTGCTGGCGCTGCTGCTGAACACCGTCCACCTCGGCCTCGCCAACGACATGCTGCTGTTCCTGTCGGTGACCGTCGCGGCCGCGCTGCTCGGCGGGCTGCTGCCCGCGCTGGCCTCGGCGGCCGTGGGCTCGCTCCTGCTGAACTACTTCTACACACCGCCCCTGCACAGATGGACGATCGCCGACCCGAAGAACATCGTCGCCATCGTGATCTTCGTCGGGGTGGGCGTCTCGGTGGCGTCGGTGGTGGACCTGGCGGCCCGGCGCACGCACCAGGCTGCCCGGCTGCGGGCCGAGTCGGAGATCCTGTCCTACCTGGCGGGCAACGTGCTGCGGGGCGAGACCAGCCTGGAGGCGCTGCTGGAGCGGGTGCGCGAGACCTTCGGCATGGAGTCGGCGGCGCTGCTGGAGCGGGCGGACGACAGATCGCCGTGGACCCGCGCAGGCCACGTCGGCTTCGGACACCCGGTCGAGCGGCCCGAGGACGCGGACGTGGACGTGCCGGTCGGCGACCACCTGGCGCTGGCGCTCACCGGGCGGGTGCTGCCCGCGGAGGACCGGCGGGTGCTGGCCGCGTTCGCCGCGCAGGCCGTCGTCGTGCTGGACCGGCGGCGGTTGCAGGAGGAGGCCGAGCAGGCCCGGGCGCTGGCCGAGGGCAACCGCATCCGCACGGCCCTGCTGGCCGCCGTCAGCCACGATCTGCGGACCCCGCTGGCCGGCATCAAGGCTGCGGTGTCGAGCCTCAGGTCCGACGACGTGGCCTGGTCCGAGGAGGACCGGGCGGAGCTGCTGGAGGGCATCGAGGACGGCGCGGACCGCCTCGACCACCTGGTGGGCAACCTGCTGGACATGTCCCGCCTCCAGACCGGTACGGTCACGCCGATCATCCGGGAGATCGACCTCGACGAGGTGGTGCCGATGGCGCTCGGCGGGGTCCCGGATCCGGCGGAGAGCGTGGAGCTGGACATCCCGGAGACGCTGCCCATGGTCGCCGTGGACGCGGGACTGCTGGAGCGGTCGGTGGCCAATCTCGTGGAGAACGCCGTCAAGTACAGTCCGGGCGGCGAGCCCGTGCTGGTGTCGGCGAGCGCGATGTCCGACCGGGTCGAGGTGCGGGTCGTGGACCGTGGGCCGGGCGTCCCCGACGAGGCCAAGGAACGGATATTCGCGCCCTTCCAACGCCATGGCGACGCCCCGCGCGGGGCCGGGGTGGGGCTCGGCCTCGCGGTCGCACGTGGCTTCGCCGAGGCCATGGGCGGCACCCTGAACGCCGAGGACACCCCCGGCGGCGGCCTCACCATGGTGCTCACCGTCCGCGCGGCGGCGGGACCGCGCCCCGAACTGCAGACCGTACGACCCGAAAGGCAGGCCTCATGCTGAGCCCGGCTGGGGGGACACCCCAGACCCCCACGAGGGTGCTCGTGATCGATGACGAGCCGCAGATCGTGCGCGCCCTGGTGATCAACCTCAAGGCCCGCAAGTACGAGGTGGACGCGGCGCACGACGGCGCCACCGCCCTCCGGCTCGCCGCCGCCCGCCACCCGGACGTGATCGTCCTCGACCTGGGGCTGCCGGACATGGACGGCGTGGAGGTGATCAAGGGGCTGCGCGGCTGGACCAGGGTGCCGATCCTGGTGCTGTCCGCCCGGCACTCCTCGGACGAGAAGGTCGAGGCGCTCGACGCGGGCGCCGACGACTACGTCACCAAGCCGTTCGGCATGGACGAGCTGCTGGCCCGGCTCCGGGCCGCCGTCCGCCGGGCCGAACCCGCCGGGAGCGGTGAGGACGAGGTGCTGGTGGAGACCGACGAGTTCACCGTCGACCTGGCCGCGAAGAAGGTCAACCGGGCCGGGAAGGACGTCCGGCTGACGCCCACGGAGTGGCATCTGCTGGAGGTGCTGGTGCGCAACGCCGGCCGGCTGGTCAGCCAGAAACAGCTGTTGCAGGAGGTGTGGGGGCCGTCGTATGGGACGGAGACGAACTACCTGCGGGTGTACATGGCGCAGCTGAGACGGAAGCTCGAGGCGGACCCCTCGCATCCCGAGCACTTCGTCACGGAGCCCGGGATGGGCTACCGGTTCGAGCGCTGATGTCACGGGTTCGGCGGTCGGTCGGACGGAGAGTTCGGCAGCGGCTACGGCTCTGTCGGTGAGCCCCGGTACGCTTCAGACATGAGTGCTGTTCCTCGTTCCGAAAAGCCGGTGGGGCGGTTCCGGCGCATGCTCGACCGGCTCTCCTCCTCACAGGAGGACCTGGAGTCCGAGGAGCTGCGCGAGGACGCCGAGACGGCCGGTTGCACGCGGATCGGAGACTGCCAGGACCGGCAGATCGTCACGGTTACTGGTACCTTGCGCACGGTCACCCTGCGGCCGCGCGCCGGAGTACCCGCCCTGGAGGCCGAGCTGTTCGACGGCAGCGCCGCGCTGGACGTGGTGTGGCTGGGCAGACGCTCCATAGTGGGCATAGAGCCGGGGCGCCGGCTCATCGCATCGGGCCGGATCTCCATGAGCCGGGGCCGCCGGGTGCTGTTCAACCCCAAGTACGAACTGAGACCCCTGGGTAGGGAGTAGCCGGTGACGTCGCTCGACAAGCCGACCGAAGACACGACCGCGGAGGACACCGCCGCGGCCGACGCCCGGGCGGTGACCGAGGCCGCCCTGTTCGAGGCGTTCGGCGGCGTGCGGGGCATGGTCGAGACGGTGGTGCCAGGCCTGCTCTTCGTCACGATCTTCACGATCAACAAGGACCTGCACATGTCCGCGATCGCCGCGCTCGCGGTGTCGCTGGTCCTGGTCGTGGTCCGCCTGGCGATGAAGGACACGGTCAAGCACGCCTTCAGCGGAGTCTTCGGCGTCGCCTTCGGCGTCGTCTTCGCGATGATGACCGGCAACGCCAAGGACTTCTATCTGCCGGGCATGCTCTACACGCTCGGGCTGGCGCTGGCGTACATCATCACCACGCTGTGCGGGGTGCCGCTGATCGGTCTGATCCTCGGCCCGGTCTTCAAGGAGAACCTCTCCTGGCGCACCCGCAACCCGGGCCGCAAGGCGGCGTACGCCAAGGCCAGTTGGGCGTGGGGGCTGATCCTGCTCGCCAAGTGCGCGATCCTCTTCCCGCTGTACTGGTGGGCGAACACCGCGCAGCTGGGCTGGGTGCTGGTGGCCCTGAAGATCCCGCCGTTCCTGCTCGCCGTCTGGCTGACCTGGGTCTTCCTCGCGAAGGCGCCCGCGCCGATCGACGTGTTCGCGGAGATGGAGGCGGAGGAGCAGGCGGAGAAGCAGGCGGAGAAGGCTGCCGCGGAGGCCGGGCGGCACCGTCGGGACAGCTGAGGTGCTGGGGGCTGTCGCCCCCAGACCCCCGCCGTCGGCCCTGAACGGGCCTTGTCCTCAAGCGCCGGACGGGCTGGAACTACTCAGCCCGGCGTACCGACAGCAGGTCCTCCAACTGCTCCTCCCTCGCCTGGGCGGCCACGAACAGGAGTTCGTCGCCCGGCTCCAGGGAGTCCTCGGCGGACGGGGTCAGGACCCGGTTGCCTCGGATGATGGTGACCAGCGAGGTGTCCTCCGGCCACTCCACGTCGCCGACCTGGGTGCCGGCCAGCGCCGACTCCTCCGGGAGGGTCAGTTCGACGAGATTGGCGTCGCCGTGGCTGAAGCGGAGCAGCCGGACCAGGTCGCCCACGCTCACCGCCTCCTCGACCAGGGCCGACATCAGACGCGGGGTGGAGACGGCCACGTCCACGCCCCAGGACTCGTTGAAGAGCCACTCGTTCTTGGGGTTGTTGACGCGGGCGACGACGCGCGGGACGCCGTACTCCGTCTTGGCCAGCAGCGAGACGACCAGGTTGACCTTGTCGTCGCCGGTCGCGGCGATGACGACGTTGCAGCGCTGCAGGGCCGCCTCGTCCAGTGACGTGATCTCGCAGGCGTCGGCCAGCAGCCACTCCGCCTGCGGGACGCGCTCGACCGAGATGGCGGTCGGCGCCTTGTCGACGAGGAGTACCTCGTGGCCGTTCTCCAGCAGTTCGCCCGCGATCGAGCGGCCGACGGCGCCGGCTCCGGCAATGGCGACCCTCATCAGTGACCGTCCTCCTTCGGGCCCTCGGAGAACGAGGCCTCGACCTTCTCGACCTCGTCGCTGCGCAGCATCACATGGACCAGGTCGCCCTCCTGGAGGACCGTCTGCGAGGTGGGCAGCATGGCCTCGCCGAGGCGGGTCAGGAACGCCACGCGGACGCCCGTCTCCTCCTGCAGCTTGCTGATCTTGTGACCGACCCAGGACGGGGCGGCGTGCACCTCGGCGAGCTGGACGCCCCCGGTGGGGTCGCGCCACAGCGGCTCGGCGCCCGAGGGCAGCAGCCGGCGCAGCATCTGGTCGGCCGTCCAGCGGACGGTGGCGACGGTGGGGATGCCCAGGCGCTGGTAGACCTCGGCGCGCCGGGGGTCGTAGATGCGGGCGGCGACGTTCTCGATGCCGAACATCTCACGGGCGACGCGGGCGGCGATGATGTTGGAGTTGTCGCCGCTGGAGACGGCCGCGAAGGCGCCGGCCTCCTCGATGCCCGCCTCGCGCAGGGTGTCCTGGTCGAAGCCGACTCCGGTCACACGACGGCCGCCGAAACCGGAGCCCAGTCGTCGGAAGGCGGTGGGGTCCTGGTCGATCACGGCGACCGTGTGCCCCTGTTGCTCCAGGGTCTGCGCGAGAGCGGAACCCACTCTGCCGCAGCCCATGATGACGATGTGCACGACCGTCCTTCCGAGGTCAAGAAGTCAAGAGGTCAATAAAAATCTGACGTGGCTCTGAACAGGGTCTCAGACAGTCGACCAAGCTACACACGCGCGGTCGGCGCAGGGCACCCCCGTGCTGCACAGTCTTCGGGATCAGCGTCGGCTGATGCTCCAGAGGCTGAGGAAGGTAAGGATGCCGAGGCCGACGAGGGTGCCGATGGCTCCGACGAGTTCCGCGGTCGTGTGCAAGGGGAACCTCCGGGGGCGGCTGCGGGCGGGGATTGTCATATAGACATGGCGATCGGCGCGGCCGCGGAATCAGCGGCACGGGCCCGTCCGATTTCACCCGGGAGGCAGACGCGGGAAACCGTCACCCGGCTGAGTCCGGGGGAGGGTGGGCGGTCCCGTGTTCGAAGGCTTACGATCCTCTGTTGTGTCCAAACTGACCGACGTGCCCAAACGAATTCTGATCGGGCGCGCACTGCGCAGTGATCGGCTCGGAGAAACGCTCCTGCCGAAGCGCATCGCCCTACCCGTCTTCGCTTCCGACCCGCTGTCCTCCGTGGCCTACGCGCCCGGGGAGGTGCTGCTGGTCCTGTCCATCGCGGGCGTGTCGGCCTACCACTTCAGCCCGTGGATCGCCCTCGCGGTCGTCGTGCTGATGTTCACGGTGGTCGCCTCCTACCGGCAGAACGTCCACGCCTACCCCAGCGGCGGTGGCGACTACGAGGTGGCCACCACCAACCTCGGCCCCAAGGCCGGTCTGACCGTCGCGAGCGCGCTGCTCGTCGACTACGTCCTCACCGTCGCCGTCTCCATCTCCTCCGGCATCGAGAACCTCGGCTCCGCGATCCCGTTCGTCGTCGAGCACAAGGTGGCCTGCGCGGTCGCCGTGATCGTGCTGCTGACGCTGATGAACCTGCGCGGCGTCAAGGAGTCCGGCAAGCTCTTCGCGATCCCGACGTACGTGTTCGTCGCGGGCGTCTTCATCATGATCGCGTGGGGCGCCTTCCGGGGTCTCGTGCTGGACGACCAGATGCGGGCGCCGACCGCCGAGTACACGATCAAGGCCGAGCACCAGGGCCTGGCCGGCTTCGCGCTGGTCTTCCTGCTGCTGCGCGCCTTCTCGTCCGGCTGCGCCGCGCTCACCGGCGTCGAGGCGATCTCCAACGGCGTCCCGGCGTTCCGCAAGCCCAAGTCGAAGAACGCGGCGTCCACGCTCGCGGCGATGGGACTGCTGGCCGTCACCATGTTCTGCGGGATCATCGTCCTGGCCCTGGTGACCAAGGTCCGGATGGCCGAGAACCCGGCCGTGGACCTGCTGAAGGACGGCGCCGCCGTCGGCTCCGGATATGTCCAGAACCCGGTGATCACCCAGGTCGCCGAGGCCGTCTTCGGCAAGGGCAGCTTCTTCTTCCTCGTGCTCGCCGCCGCCACGGCCCTGGTGCTGTTCCTGGCGGCCAACACCGCCTACAACGGCTTCCCGGTGCTCGGCTCGATCCTCGCCCAGGACCGCTACCTCCCCCGCCAGCTGCACACCCGCGGCGACCGCCTCGCGTTCTCCAACGGCATCGTGCTGCTCGCGGGCGCGGCCATGCTGCTGGTCGTCATCTACGGCGCCGACTCCACCCGCCTGATCCAGCTGTACATCGTCGGCGTGTTCGTGTCCTTCACGCTCAGCCAGATCGGCATGGTCCGGCACTGGAACCGCCTCCTGGCCACCGAGACCGACCAGGCCAAACGCCGTCACATGGTCCGCTCGCGCGCCATCAACACCTTCGGCGCCTTCTTCACCGGCCTGGTCCTGGTCGTCGTCCTCGTCACCAAGTTCACGCACGGCGCGTGGGTTGCCCTGCTCGGCATGGTGATCTTCTACGGGACGATGACCGCGATCCGCCGCCACTACGACGGCGTCGCCGCGGAACTCGTCGCCCCCGAGGGCCCCAGCGACGACAGCGTGCGGCCCTCGCGGGTCCACTCGGTGCTGCTGATCTCCAAGATCCACCGCCCGACGCTGCGCGCCCTCGCCTACGCCAAGCTGATGCGCTCCGACACCCTGGA
The DNA here is from genome assembly GCF_053592635.1 of Streptomyces sp. NPDC002623. Taxonomy (NCBI): domain Bacteria; kingdom Bacillati; phylum Actinomycetota; class Actinomycetes; order Kitasatosporales; family Streptomycetaceae; genus Streptomyces; species Streptomyces sp. NPDC002623. The sequence goes on from NZ_JBSFWB010000001.1 coordinate 158,929, forward strand.
GGCGCTCACCGTCAACGTCGACCCGGCCGAGACGAAGGCGCTGCGCGCGGAGTGGGAACGGCGCGGGATCGACGTACCGCTGAAGGTGCTGGACTCGCCGTACCGCGAGGTCACGCGGCCGGTCATCGAGTACGTCAAGAACCTGCGCCGGGAGTCGCCGCGCGACGCGGTGTCGGTGATCATCCCGGAATACGTGGTCGGCCACTGGTACGAGCACCTGCTGCACAACCAGAGCGCGCTCCGGCTGAAGGGCCGGCTGCTGTTCACGCCCGGCGTCATGGTCACGTCCGTCCCCTACCAGCTGCAGTCCTCGGAGGCGGCCAAGAAGCGGGCCGGCAAGCGCCAGGAGTGGAGCGCCCCGGGTGCGGTGCGGCGCGGCCCCGCGCAGCAGGGGCAGCCGAAGGAGCCGTCGGGCACGGACGCCAAGAGCTGACCCGCGCTCCGGGCTCAGCGTTCTGAGCTCCGCGCTCGAGCTCCACGTTCCGCCTTCCGCTTGCCGGGCATCGGGCTCCGGCTCGTGGTGAACGGTCGGACGACAGCCACGTAGACTGGTGGGCTGTTGTCCGGCCGTTCCTCGTTCGACGTTGTGGAGTCACCCCGCCATGCAGGCAGAACCGAAGAAGTCGCAGGCGGAAGCGCAGGCGGTATCGCTGGTGGGCGAGGAGTACGAGGTCGAGATCGGCCCCGTCGCCCATGGCGGCCACTGTGTGGCCCGCACCGAGTCCGGCCAGGTGCTGTTCGTCCGGCACGCGCTGCCCGGCGAGCGGGTGGTGGCCCGGGTGACCGACGGCGAGGAGGGCGCCCGCTTCCTGCGCGCGGACGCGGTGCGGGTGCTGGACGCCTCCAAGGACCGGGTCGAGGCGCCCTGTCCGTACGCCGGGCCCGGCCGCTGCGGCGGCTGTGACTGGCAGCACGCGAAGCCCGGCGCCCAGCGTCGCCTCAAGGGCGAGGTGATCGCCGAGCAGCTGCTGCGGCTCGCGGGCCTCACGCCCGAGGAGGCCGGCTGGGACGGCACCGTGATGCCGGCCGAGGGCGACAAGCTGCCGGCGGGCCAGGTGCCGCAGTGGCGCACGCGGGTGCAGTACGCGGTGGACGCCGACGGCAACGCCGGACTGCGCCGCCACCGCTCCCACGAGGTCGAGCCGATCGAGCACTGCATGATCGCCGCGCCCGGCGTCAGCGAACTGGGCATCGAGGAGCGCGACTGGTCCGGCATGGCGTCGGTGGACGCGATCGCCGCCACCGGCTCCCAGGACCGCATGGTGATCCTGGAGCCGAAGCCCGGCGCGCGGCTGCCCCTGGTCGAGCTGAACAGGCCGGTCTCCGTCATGCGCGTCGAGGAGCACGACGGCGGCATCCACCGGGTCCACGGTCGTGGCTTCGTGCGGGAGCGCGCCGACGGCCGCACCTACCGCGTCGGCAGCGGCGGCTTCTGGCAGGTCCACCCGCAGGCCGCCGACACCCTGGTCAAGGCCGTCATGCAGGGCCTGATGCCGCGCAAGGGCGAGATGGCGCTCGACCTGTACTGCGGCGTCGGCCTCTTCGCGGGCGCCCTTGCCGACCGCCTCGGTGACAAGGGCGCGATCCTGGGCATCGAGTCCGGCAAGCGCGCGGTCGAGGACGCCCGGCACAACCTCGCGGCCTTCGACCGGGTCCGCATCGAACAGGGCAAGGTCGAGTCGGTCCTGCCGCGCACCGGCATCACCGAGGTCGACCTCATCGTCCTCGACCCGCCCCGCTCCGGCGCCGGCAAGAAGACGGTCGAGCACCTGTCGTCGCTGGGAGCGCGAAGGATCGCCTACGTCGCCTGCGACCCGGCCGCACTGGCCCGGGACCTGGGGTACTTCCGGGACGGGGGGTACCGGGTGCGGACGTTGCGGGCGTTCGATCTGTTCCCGATGACGCATCATGTGGAGTGCGTTGCCATCCTCGAACCGGTCGCAAAGGGTGCCTGACCTGCGGTTTCATGCGGGCACATTATGTGCGGTGTGGGCTGGAGGCTGTGGAACGACGGCCTGCTCCGAACGAACGGCAGTGTGCGCTGCTTGAGCGGCTCGTGGCTGGTGAGGATCCAGGAGCCTGGGCGCCGGGGGAGTGGCGCTCGGCGCGTGCCCTGCGTGACCGTGGGCTTTTGACGGTGGACAAGGGCGGCGGTGCTGCCCTTGTGGAGGTCACGGAGGCCGGCCGTTTCTATCTCCGTCATGGCCGCTATCCCGACGAAGCGGAGCCTGCTGACCGCGGTGAGCCGTCGGTGCTGGCTGAGTCTCCGGCGCCGTACAGCGAGCGGCCCGTCGCCCGTGCGTGGCGTGCGAAAGCTCGCGAGTTGGTCGAACGGCTCCTCGCCGAAGGGCACGTCCGGTTCGCCCATGCCGATGATGAGGAGATCGCGGAATGGCGGCGCGTCATCAACTACGCGAAACGGCACGGCATGGAGCCGGTGGGCAAGCGCATCGAGAAGGTGCCGTACGGTCTGCTCGGGCTGGAGTTCTTCCTCGCGGAGGGCCCGCATCCCAATGCCCGGATTCAGCGACCGAAGGCGGGCGCGTCGGCGGTCTGGGCCCCCATTCGGCTGGCGTCCCTTCACCCGGTTGTAGCTGCGCTCAAGGACAACGCGAGGCAGTTGGTGATGCCGCCTGCGCTGCGCCGCAGGCCGCTTCTGATGCTTCAGGGGCTGGCCGCCGAGGCGGCGCGGCGAGGGCACGAGGTACGGGAGGTCGGGTCGTCTTACTTTCCGCGTGAGGGCGGGGTGGACGTCGTTGTCGGCGGCTTCGAGTATCCGGTCACCATCAGGCAGGAGTTTCCAGAGTCCACGGATCCGGAGCGGTCCGCGCGTCTGGTCGTAGAGGTCGCGCACGGGCTGACCGGCAGATCCGGCCGCTGGCGGGACCGTAAGAGTCGGACCCTTGAACAGTCTCTGGGGCTGGTTCTCGGGGAGATCGAGGCGCGAGCGGTGGAGGATGCCCGGCGCAGGGAGATCGACTGGGACCATCTGGCCGAGGCCATGGCCCTTCCGGACGCCATGCACCGGCCGACGCTCCGGCTGCCCGACTCGCCGGGTGCTCGGCCCACCCCACCTCACCTCAAGGTCCCTTCATGCCTGCACGCCTCCTGCCCATCCCCGCCGTCGCCGCCGCCCTGGACGTCGACCGCCGCACCGTCTACCGCTTCATCGCTGCCGGCGACCTGCCTGTCGTCGACCTCCGTACCGGACCAGGCCGGTCCCGCGTCCGGGTCCCCGCGGCCGGCCTCGACGAGTTCATCAGCCGCCGCGCCGTCGTACCGCCAGCAGTCCGCCGCTGACCCTGGCCCATCCCAGGCCCGTCACCTCAAACAAGGAGTAGTGCCTCGTACCTACGCAAGTTGAAGTCCGGGAAGTGGCAGGCGACCGTACGCAACCGGGCAGGAGACCGGTTCAGCGAGTCGTTCCCCCTCAAGGCGCAGGCGCGCGCCTGGGGCATCGAGATGGAGACCCAGTTCGCCCGCGGAGGCATGCGCGATCCGCGAGCCGGGGAAATGTCGTTCCGCGAGTGGCACGACCGCTGGTGGAACGCCCGCGTCGTTGAGCCCCACACGTTTCGTGGCGACGCCTCCAATATCAAGAACCACGTCATGCCCTACTGGGCGGACTGGGAGATGCGGGCCATCACCCGCATGGACGTCCAGAGCTGGATCCGAACCCTAATCGAGAAGGGCGCGGGGGCCGCTGCGATCAAGCGGGCCTACAACCTGACGTCCTCCATGATGCGTGCGGCCGTCGATGACGATGTCCTGGCGGTGACCCCGTGCCGCAACATCGAATTGCCCCAGATCGCGGTCAAGTCGCCGCAGTGGTTCACCCTCGACCAGACGCAGAGCATCCCGGACGAACTCCCCGCCGCGTGGCGGACGATGTGCCTGCTCGGCTTCTACACGGGACTGCGCTGGGGAGAACTCTCTGGCCTGCATCGCCACCGCATCGACCAGCGCCGCTCGCGCCTGTTCGTGGTGGAGGTCAACAGCAAGAGCGGCATCAAGGAGTACCCCAAGAGCTCCAAGAGCTGTAGAGAGGTCCCGCTCCCGCCTCACGTCCTGGAAGCCCTCGAACGCCACATCCACCGGCTCGACCGGGATGCCGTGGTGTTCACGACTATCACCAAGGGCCGTGCCGGCCGCCTCCTTGCCGACAGCAATCGGCGTCGGCAGACCTGTTGGCCCCCCGTCGAAGGCGCCTACTACTTCGACACCGACGGCGAGCAGCAACTCGTCCCGCACTACCCGCCGCATTCCATGCGCCACACCTGGGCCTCGCGGCTGGTCCAGAAGGGGGTTTCGCTCTACGAGGTCCAGCACCTCCTTGGGCACGAGAGCTTTCAGACCACCCAGCGCTACGCTCACCTTCAACCGGACGCGCACAAGGCCGTTCTTGGTGCCTGGGAGCGCCTGGACGTTCCGCTCACCATCGCCGCATGAATGATCCTCCGCCCTGTCCCCTCATGGACAGGGCGGAGGCGCTTGCCTGATCAGGGGCGCTGTGCGACCTCCTCTTGGGGCGGCGTCCAGCGCCCCTGGCTGTCGAACGGCCAGGAGTGGGTGTAGAGATCGCCCTGAAGGAGTTCGCGCAGAGCCTCACGGCTGGCTGGAGGATCCGGCGGAGTGGCCAGCGGCGCGGACAGTGGATCAATCCGGTCTGCGTATGCCGCAGCCCATTGCAACCACTCCAGTTCCTCCGCCGCAGCGGACGCGTCGTCGTCTCTCGTACGGGCTGCGCGGCAGAAGGCGCGGATCTCGTTGGCCTGATGCAGTGCCTTCACCTGCTCGACCAGGACGTTCGCTCGATGTCGCTCGACTTGCCGCTCCCGTGCCTGTGCAACTGCCGCGTACCAGCGGCGTCGCTGCTCGGCCTTGCGGAGTTCCTCTTCCCGCTGCTGGCGTTCGGCCGCCGCGGCGCGCTGTTCGAGATCGTGCAGAAGGTGCGCCAGGCGGGACTCCAGTGTCCACCGTGCGCTGTCCCTGTAGGTGTACGAATGCTGGTACCAGCTTCTGGCGGGCGCACCGAGGTCGAGGCGTCCGTTGAAATCGTGATCGTATTGGGGGATACGAGTCCAGGGATTGTGTTGCTGTTGACGGATCTCTTGAGCGGTCGGCTTGTGTGGCACCTTGGTCGTCTGCTCTGTGATCGCGAGCGGGAGAGCGCGTCCGCGGATGACGATGACCACCTTGTGCACGGCCTGGCCCCGATCGAGATCGGTCCGGGTCTCCACCTGGTAGCCGCGGCTTTCCGCCTCGGTCAGGAGCGCGTGCATGATCCGCAGGGCGCGGTCCAGGTGCTCCCGTGACAACTGCAGAGGGATGACCTCGGGTGCCTGGCGGGTGTCCACTACAGTCTTGGACCTGCCGAGGGCCTTGCGCGTCGCCCGGACAAGCTGATGAGGACGGTTCAGAACGTCGGGGACATCGATGGTCGGCACCGGCGGCGGTTGCGCAGCCTTCTCGGCTTCCTCGTCAACCAACGTGAAGACACAGTCACCGTGCTGCCGTCCGGTCCAGCGCAGCTTGAGCTCTCCCGGTACGTGACCGTGATGGAGCGCGTCATAGTAGGCCGCCCGCCACCGCCACCGCCACCGCCACCGCCACCGCCACCGCCACCGGGTCCGGATCAGGGACGGTGAGCTTGCCAGCAGTGGCGGACTGGAGTCGCGCGATCAGCTCGGCTCCGTCGGCAGGAGCGCGCTCGGCCTGTTCGGCATCACCGGCCAAGCGCTCCTTCTCGGCTTGGATCTCCTTGGGATGCTTGCCGTGCTTGATGAAGTAGCGACCGTCCGAAGTCACCACTGCGATGTGCCCGCTACCACGCCAGCTCCGCTTGATCAGCCCACGCTGCTCAAGGGCCCAAGTCGTGTTCGAACTCTTGGGAGCGATGGGCACGGCACTCGACGCTGCAGCGATCTGGCGGAGCATGTCAGCCTGCTGTTCAGTCAGCGTGTACTTCACGAACTTCGGCTCCACCTCGACGAGCTGCGGGCAGACCACCAAGGTAGGGCCGATGAGCAGCCTCGGAGCGCTTCCCGTCAGCCAATGGTGTATGTGGCTTACCGGGTCGAACCCGTCGAGCAGCTTGTCGGCGCTGCTCTTTGGGCTCGGATCCCACCGCGGTAGGTACGTGGGTTGACATGCGCAGATTGCGTTGGGCTCGTTACCTTGTGTCGCGGGGCAGTGCCGAGGTAGGCGGGGGTAGGGATGAGCACGGGGAATGCAGTGTGTCGAACGGCCGCGGTGAACGGGGCGATTGCGTCCGCCGATGCGCTCTTCTCTCTGGAGGGCATCCCAGAAGGAGCTGTCGTACCGGAGCCGGAGGGTGAGGCGGCGACTGAGGCGGCGGTCGAGCGACTCGGTAGCCGGTTTGCCCGACTGGACGGTCAAGTACGGCACGCGCTGAGACGTACCCGAGATCACGCAGGCAATCTGTCCAGCGACCGTCTACAGGGACTCTCGGAGATCGTGCAGAACGCCGAGGACCTCGACGCGACGGACGTACGTATTCTGACAAGGGAGCGGGAACTCCTCGTCGCCCACAACGGCAGTCCCGTACGGCTGCCGGACGTTCTGGCCCTGGCGATGCCCTGGCTGACAAGCAAGGCAGAACAGGCTGATTCAACCGGTAGGTTCGGGATCGGCTTGATGACCCTCCAGTCCCTCTCCCCGCATCTGGAGGTTCACTGCGGGCATTACCGGTTCCGTGTCGGGGATCCGGACATTTCCGTGGCCGAGCCGTTCCCGGTGCCCGACTGGTTGGCGGGCGACACCTGGACGGTTCTGCGCGTTCCTCTGGAGCCGGGTGTGCTCGGTGCGGACGAGGTGGACGCGTGGCTTGCCGAGTGGGGGGACAGCGCGCTGCTCTTTCTCGGTAATGTCGGCAGTGTCACGCACCTGGACGAACAAGGTGGGGTCCGGCACCGGCTGGCGCTCGTCCGAGAGGTCGGCGAGCTGTTCGAGGCCGTGGTGGGCGGGCGGAGCGTCGACGTGGAGACCGGCGAGGCGCGCGCCGGAGACGGGTCCCGGTGGCTGGTGTGCCGTACGACCGTTCCAAGCCCCTCCGGGATCACCCGGTCCCACAAGGCGGCGGGGCCCACCACCACAATCGCTGTGGCTCTTCCTCTCGGACCCGATGACACCGGGCGGATCTACGCCGGTCTTCCGGTCGCGGACACCACTCTGGCCCTCTGCGTCAGCGCCCAGTTCGACCCGATCGCCAGCCGTCAGGCGCTCGACGACACCCCCTGGAACCGCGCACTGAACGAACTGGTAGGCGACCTGTGGACAGCCGCCGTCCTGTGGCAGTTCCGGCGGGATCCAGCACGGGCCTGGCGCGCCATGCCGCTCCCCGACGACATGCGCGACTCCCGTGACCCGGTCGCCGGGCTGGAGCGACTGCTCCTCGACCGTGCCAGGGCGGGTGTGTCCCACGGTCTCGTGCTGGACGTCGCGGGGCAAGGGCCGCTCGGCCTGGATGATCTCGCGGTGGAAGACGAGACGCTGGTTGGTGTGGTCACCGAAGAGGAGGTCTCCCGCGTCGCGGAGCGGACCGCCGTACTGCCCGGGGTGGCGCGGGACGAGGACGGTCGATGGCGTGAGGTGCTGGCAGACTGGGAGAACCACGCCGGTGCGGTTCCCGTAACGGTTGACCTCTACGACGCGTTGCGCCTTCTCGACGACGAAATCCGGTCGCCGCGGGCGAACATCCGCCTCGCCGCGGCGGGACTTTCCGCAGACATGTACTCCTCCTTGCTGTCGAGCCGCTGGCTCGTGGACAGCTCAGGGGGCCGCCACAGTGTGCCCCGGCCTGCGGAAGCTGCGGTGTTCACCGACGCTCTGCGGGGCCTCGGTGCCAGTCTCGGCTTCTCCCGGGAGATCCATCCCGCATTTCTCGCAGGCACCGACGAGGCGCGCTCGGTGAGGGCGTGGCTCCGTAAGCGGGGGGCGCTGCTGACCGACGCGGACGCGGTGGCCGTGATCCGGCGCCTCGCGGCCATCGGCGCGGCCGGGAGCGGCGGCCTGAATGTACTGCAACTGACGGATGACCAGCTCATCGAACTTCGCGACGGGTTCGCAAGCGTGCCGGACTCCGAACGTGAGACCTTGGGGCGCGATGTGGGTCACGCAATCCGGTTGCAGGGGCATCGCTACGACCGGGCCGGAAAACGTGAAGACATCGACGTCGCTCCCGCCAAAGCGCACCTGCCCGCCCGACTGGACAGCTCGGAACGCGAGGAGAGCTTCGCCTTTGCTGCCGGTCGCACGGCCGGGCTAGTGTGGCTGCGGCCCCGGTACGCAGAGGTTCTGCAGCGAGGCGGCGCCGGGATGGGCGCCCGCAAGTTTCTGAGGCTCCTGGGAGCGGAGACCGCGCCCAGGTTGCGCAGGCACCCGGGAGCGCGGGAACGCTTCACGCAGAGCCCGAAGGGGCTGCCGGCGGACGTCATCTCGGGACCTCGGGCACGCACAGATGCCCTGCGAGCTCTGGAAGCGACTTTCACGCTTGACGACTACGAAAGCCCGGACCTACGTGCCGTCGCCTCTGGCATAGCCGCGGAGCAGAACCCGCAGATCCGCAGGCGCAGGGCGGCAGCGCTGTTTCACGTCCTCGGGCGGGCATGGAGCCGCTTTTCCGACCACGATGAGGTGGACGCCGTCTACGACTACTACGCTTGGCAGAACCGGGGCAGGACTGCAGCCTTCTGGCTCTGGCAGTTGCGCGACACACCATGGCTCGACGACAGTAACGGCGCACCGTCTGCCCCGGCCCGACTCTGCATGCGGACCACTGGCACGGTCGCGGTGTACGGGGCGGACGACGAGCGATTCCTCCATCCCGAGATCCAGCAACTGGTCGGCAGACGCAGTGATGTGCTGCGCGCCCTGGGAATCTCTGCGGAGGCCCGCACCGAGGATCTCGTGGAATGTCTGCAGCGCCTGCGCCGACGGGAGGAAGCGGGAGGCGACAGGGATGTGCCCGCAGCGCTGATCCTCTACCAAGCCCTGGCCGAGCGCGCCTTCGGCCGTGGTACAGGCGCCTCGGGGGAGATGTCCCTGGGCTCGGTCCTCCGGGCGTTCGGCGAGGGGAGCGGCCTGGTCCTCACGGATGCCGGCTGGCGCCGACCGAGCCAGTGCCTGCGGGGGGCGCCGCTCTTCGGTCCACTCCGTGTGTTCGCTCCCACGTTTCCGGGCAGCGAGGAGTTCTGGCAACGGCTCGGAGTGCGTGTGCCGAATGTGGACGACGCCACGGCCGTGATCAAGGAGCTGGCACAGCGGGACCGGAAGCAGGCTCGGGACCAGCCGGGCGGGACGACCCAGTCCATCGTCCTGGAGACCCTGAAGATGCTCGCCGCTCTGGGCCGTACCCATCCCGGCACGCTGACGGCCAAGCGCCTGGGACGCCTCCCTCTCTGGACGAGTCAGGGCTGGCGAAGCAAGCGGCCCGTGTACGCCGTCGAAGACCCGGTGGTAGCCGAGGCACTGGGCCGGGAACGCGCAGTGTGGTGCCCGGGAGCCGAACTGGAGCAGTTCCGGCCGTTGGTCGGACCCCTGCGCGTGAGCGAGCTCGCCGCAGAACACGTCACCGTGTACAGCCCTGGCCCGGCCCCGGCGGACCCGGACGCCACAGCGCTGGTCCGGTCAGCCGTCACCCACCTCCGTGAGGACCTGCAGCGCAACGCCGCGAGCGTTGCCCAGTCCCTGGACTGCTCGTGGGACCAGCTGGCTGACCTGACTGTATGCATCGCCCCTCACCTGGCCTGCTGCTTCGATCTTCCGGACACGGGCGAGACGGTGCACGTGCCCGTGGACGCCGGGATCGACTGGTCCTCGGGCACGTTGTACGTCCGTGACACCGCCGCTCTGACACGCACATCCGGAGTGGGCAGGTCGATCGCCGCCCGGTTTCCGGGCAGCCGCCGCGACGTGGCCCTCGCCTGGGGAGCAGCCTGTGACCAGGCCGAGAAGGGCCGTACGGCGGTACAACTGAGCCTTGCCGACGACCAGGTGCGGCGCGACCGGGAAGCGGCGGAGGCCGAACGCGAACGACGGCTCCGGGAACTCGGAAACGAGGTGGACCAACGCCGTACCGCGACCAAAGCGCAGGCCGGCACAGTGGCCGGTACCCCACGGACGGCAGTGATCCTGCCGCCTGCCCTCAGCACGCCACCGCCCGCGGGGCCGTCAGCCCCGCCTGTGCCCCCCGCTGCTCCACCGCGGAGGCTCGTCGACCCCGGCAGGCTCCGGCTCGTCGATCCGAGCGGCATCATCACGCCGCTGAAGCCCTCAGCTGCGGGCGCGCCCAGCGCACGGCCGAGCGGGTACACCTCGGGTACGTCCGCCCTGCCGCAGCCCCGCGCCGGATCGGCGATCCCCCTACAGCACACGCCGCCGCGCCCCTACACGGGTATGGAGCAGGAAAAGGTGGCTCTGGACGTGGTGCGCAAGGCACTCGCCATCGACGACGACTGGCTGCGTGACCTACGGGCCCAGCGTGGCCTCGGTGCCGACGCGGTGGACGCACTGTCGCGGTTCTACGAACTCAAGGCATATAAGGACGCCGAGCCGGACACGGTGCTGCTGACGCCCGCGGAGTTCCAGCGAGCAGCGGAGAGCGACGACTTCTTCCTCGTTATCGTCTCAGGGCTGGAGGCCGGAACCGGTCCCGTCTCCGTACGCATCATCCCGCAGCCGCTCCAGCAACTGACTTGCCGTCCCAGCAGCAGTGTGACGGTCACGGGCATCAGGGGCGCGCACAGCCGGGTGTACCAACTCGACGAGGAGAGATAGGCCAGCTGGCCGTGACGTCCTGGGAACCGGGGGACCACGGGGCGGGCAGGGGCGCAGCGCCTGCAGCATGGCGCGCACGGCACGCTGATCTGTTCACGCCGACTTCCAGGCCGAGACCATGGAGGCCGAGCGCGTGGGGACGCATGAGGGTCGGCTCCAGTTGATCAGCCACGCCAATGGGGGCAGCCTGGCCTCCGACTGATCTCCCCAGGGTCTGCCCGGCGTGCTTGGCGTGGGACGCACGTAACCTACTGCTGTCCCACCTACTCACTTCTCGGCTCTTGCTCTGATCGCTTGCAGATGCGATCTCATCCGGACGTGATCAGTCGATGTCCGGATCGTCGGCCTCTTCGAGGAGACGGGCCGCGAGGTCGTCGGCCCACTCCACGGCCCAAGCGCGGAGAGCAGTGATCGTGGCGTCATCGATCCGATAGGCGGCAAAGGCTTCATCGTCGGTCCACTCGGCGCCCGTGAGGTTCGCCTGCAGATCCTCGCGCTCGAAGCGGCCGCGGGCGTGGCGGCGGCCGAACTCTTCGAGCTCGGCATTGGTCCAGCGGCGGGAGGCTGCGAACACGTCGATCAGGTCGCGGGGCGCTCCGCGGTCGGCGAGGGCGCGGACCTTGGTCCCGATCACGTCCTCCTCCGCGAGGACGGGCCCGTACGGGCTCTGGGCGACCGGCCGCCAGAAGATCTCCTTGAGGATGTCGACTTCACATTCCTGCCCGGTGGCCGGGTCGGTCACGGTGAAGCGGGCGGACAGTGGGGCGGTCTCCAGCGCGTGCACCTTCCAGCCGCGGGCTTCCAGGCCGACGCGGAGCGTGGCGGCGATGTCGGCCATGGGTGCCGGGTTCTCGGTGGCGACATCAAGGTCCTGGCTGGGGCGGTTCACGAGGCGGTGCGCGCGCACAGCGTATCCACCTGTGAGCACCAGTGGATACGGGGAACCGAGCGCGATCACATCCGCCAGGAGCCGCGTGTGCAGCTCCGGCATGTCCGTCACGCGGCTGCCCGGGTGCGGGAGGCGAGCTGAGGGAAGGCGTCCTCCCATACGGCGCGCACGGTGCGACCGACGAGGGTGCGCAGCACTGGCCACAGCTGGAGGAGCAGGTCCCGGTTGAGGTAGCGGGGCAGATCGTCGTGCAGGCCCTCGTGTAGGACGGTGCGGTACAAGCCCATACGCTGGCGCGGCTTGCCCAGGTCGTACGAGGTCATCCCGGACCAGGCCATGTGCAGCGGCAGATCCACGACGCCGTGGGTCGGCCCGTGCAACTCGTCCAGCGACATCGGTAGACGACGGCGGAACTTTTCCCGGTACAGCGCGAGATCCTCGGCGTCCGCGCCCGAAACGTCCCTCGAGGTGGGTGCGGGGTGCTGTGGGCTGGAGGGCATGACTCCATTATGGCGGCCGGAGACGTTGCGAGGGTCATGATGTGCGAGCTGGCGTCCGGCGCGAGCGCGGGCGGATCCCCCCGGTGAGCTGGTTGCCGCCTCGGGGGTCGTCCGTTCAGCCGGTTGATGCGTATGGCGGCAAGCATCTGTAGGACTTTCGAGAGGCGGGGCAGAGGGTCCGCTCGCCTTCGGTGGTTCGCACACCGTGAATCGCTGCGGTGACGGAGTGAAGGAAGGAGTCCAGCACCTCCGTAGTAGATCGGGAATGGCGTCCCGAGAGCGCCTTCCCGCCTGAGGCGGCGGTCAAGGGGGCTCTGGCGGTCTCTTCCCGACCAACATCCGCCCCTCTTTTCCCAGCGGTCACGGAACGCGCCGTCCGTGCCCCTCGCGCGCCCCCCGTGCCCACTGAGCCGGTCGTTTCGCCTCCAAGAAGCTGTGTCTGCGGTGATCCACCGTCCGCGTCCACAGCTTGGAGGGGGGCACGATGCCGGAGGAGTGGATACAGGCTCTCGTGGCGGACTTTGGATCCGAGTGCAGGGAGCGTCTGCGGGTCAGCGACACGGAGGCGTCCATCAGCCTGCCGGTGGCGAAGCTGGTGGAGACATTCGGGGTGCGTTGGAAGCTGAGTCCTCGCCTTCATCCTGAGTACTCCTTGCCCGAGGCCCGGGTGCGTCCGGATTACGCGGTGGAGACATCGGGGCGCATTACCGGCTTCCTCGAGCTGAAGGCCCCGGGGCACGACGTCACGCCCGACGGCTTCACGAAGCGGGACCGGGAGCAGTGGGAGCTGATGCGCCGGCTGCCGAACGTGCTGTACAGCAACGGTCACACCTGGTGCCTGTACCGAGGTGGTTCGCGGCCTCTGCGCACAGTTCGGCTCGAAGGTGATCTGTACCGGTCCGGCAACCGGTTGCATACCGGCGATGCCGACGGAACGGCGTTTCGGGATCTGCTGCGGGAATTTCTCGGATGGCAGCCCCAACGCATCACCACTGTTGGTCAGTTGGTGTCATCTATCGCTCCGCTGTGCCAGTACCTGCGCGAGGAGGTGCTGGAGCAGCTCGCCCTGGAACGCAGAACACCGGACGGTCCTCGCGGCCGGCTGCGTGCCCCCAAGCCGTTCACCGCGCTGGCGCACCACTGGAGCAAGGTGCTCTTCCCCTCCACGGACGGACAAGACCCCGATCATCTCTTCGCCGACCGTTACACCCAGACGATCGCCTTTGCCATGTTGCTGGCCCGGATCGAGGACGTACCGCTCACCGGCCGTAACTTCGCTGACGTCGCACGGGAGTTGAAGGCTGAGAACACGGTCATGGGCCGAGCCCTGCAGCTGCTGACGGAAACGGTGGACGCCGAGTTCGCCCGCCGCATCGACACGCTCGTGCAGGTCATCGACGCTGTCGACTGGGAGGTGATCCGAGCCCGCACGCCCGACGCCCATGTTCATCTCTACGAGGATTTCCTCCAGGAGTACGACCGCGAGCTGCGTAGACGTTCCGGCACGTACTACACCCCGCCTCGTCTCGTGAAGGAGATGGTCCGCTTCACCGACGCCGTCCTGCGCACCCGCCTCGGCTGCGTGGAGGGCTTCGCGGACGGGCAGGTAACGATCGTCGACCCCGCCATGGGCACGGGCACATTCCTCAGCGAGATCATCGACAGGGTCGCCGAAGAACGCTCCCGCCGCGGGGAAGGCTTCCGCGGCGAAGCGGTGGAACAGCTGGCGGGTCGGCTGATCGGCTTCGAGCGTCAGATGGCCGCCTACGCCGTCGCCCAGATGAGGATCACCCAGACCCTCCGCAGGCAGGACACGGACACCCAACTCGGCGATCTGCGACTCCATCTCGCCGACACCCTCGCGGACCCCTACGAGAGGGCCAGCCTCTTCACATTCCTGCCCGATGGCGATCCTCTGGTCGAGAACACCCGCAAGGCGGACTGGATCAAGCGCGAGCAGAAGGTCACCGTCATGATCAGCAACCCGCCGGACCGGGAGAGAGCCGAGGGGGAGGGCGGCTGGGTGGAGAAAGGCCGCGAGGGGGATGACAAAGCACCTCTGCTCGACGCCTTCCGCCTCGGCGGCAGGAACGGAGTGCACGAGAACAAGCTCAAGAACCTATACGTCTACTTCTGGCGCTGGGCCACCTTCAAGGTCTTCGAACAGCACCGTGCCGAGTCGGATCGCGGAATCGTCGCCTTCATCAGTACCGCGGGCTTCCTCAGCGGGCCCGGTTTCCGAGGGATGAGGAAGTACCTGCGGGAGACCTGTTCCGAGGGCTGGATCATCGACCTCAGCCCGGAGGGTATCCAGCCACCGCTGCGGACACGCCTCTTCGAGGGCGTCCAGCAGCAGCTGACGATCGCCGTGTTCGTCCGCAGCAGGGCCGACGCCGAACCTGCCCACATCAGGTACCTCGCCCTGGACGGCAGCACTCGTGAGGAGAAGTACGCGCAGCTCGAGGCTCTCGGGCCGGACAGTGACCAGTGGCGCCCGGTGCGTCAGGACGCCCACGCCCCGTTCACGCCCGCGGCACTCGGAGCATGGGACGCGTATCCCGCATTGAATGATCTGCTGCCATGGACGGTGCCCGGCATCCTGCCCAAGCGTACGTGGGTCTACTCCCCGGACCCCGACACGCTGCGCTCCCGGTGGCGGAGGTTGACTGCCGAGACGGACCTGGCCGAGAAGCGTGCCTTGTTCAGGGAGACCAAGGGCGGCCGTACCGTGGACCGGCCGGTCAAGCCGCTCCCGGGCTCGGTACAGCGAAGGCGGTCGATGCTGGAGGCAGGTCCCGAGTGTCCGGAACCGGTGCCGGTGGCCTTTCGCCCTTTCGATCGGCAGTGGATCATCCCGGACAACAGGGTCCTCGACAGATGCTCGCCGGAGCTGTGGGAGAACCGGGCCGAGGGCCAGATACACATTGTGGAGCTGCACTCCGAACGGTTCGGTGACGGCCCCGCCACTCTGTTCACCGCGCTGATGCCGGACATGCACCACTTCGCCGGCTGGGGTGGTGGCAGGGTGATCCCCTTCCTGCAGAAGGACGGTACCCCCAATGTGACCCCTGGCCTTCTCCAGCACCTTCGTAACTCCTTCGGTGGTCTGCCTGTCTCCGCCGAGGACTTGCTCGCGTACATCGCCGCGATCACGGCGCACCCCGGTTTCCGGTCCCGCTTCGACGACGAACTCACCACCAACGGCGTCCGCGTACCCCTCACCGGTGACGCCACCCTGTGGTCGGAGGCGCTGCACATCGGGCGGAAGGTGATCTGGGCGTCGACCTTCGGAGAGAGGCTCGTGGACCCGATGGCGGGGAGGCCCGGTACTCCGCGAGAGGTCTGGACGACCGCACAGCCGGCGATCACGTATCGGAGACAGGTCGGCAAGTACGAATTACCCGAGAGCTTCGTCCACGATCCCGACCGTCTCGAACTCCACTTCGGCCAAGGCGTTTTCGGTCCGGTGACTCAAGAGATGCGGGACTACCAGGTTAGTGGACAGAACGTTCTCGACGGCTGGTTGAAACGCAGGACGGGACCGCGGTCCCGCAGGGCCGTCAGCGAGCTGGACAACATCCGGCCCGAGCAGTGGCTACCTGCGTGGAGTGAGGAACTCCAGTACGTGCTGGCCGTCCTTTGGCATCTGGTCGAGCTGCAGTCGGCTCAGAACGAGCTGCTCGACCGTGTTCTCATGGCACCGCTGGCCAGTGTCGCCGAGCTGCAGCGTCGGAACGTCTTGCCTGTCCCGGACACCGCCCGTCGTTCCGCTCCCGCACCGCTACAGACCGACCCCATCCCCGGCACGGAGGGAATCGAGGCGCGCGAGCCGCACGCCGTAAGGCCACTCACCGCAGAGAGGAGCTCTGCGGCCGGCGCTCCCACGCGGCCACGGAGGAGCAGGAATTCCGGCGCCACACAGTCGTCCCGCAGAAAACGACAAGATCCGTAGAGCTCTTGATGACGGTGACGCGTCTGCCGCACCGAGGGCGGGTGCCCAGCGGTTGTCCGCCCAGTCGTGACGCTCATTTGACGCTCTGGGCGCCCTCACACTGCTCGGCGAGCCGAGAAAGCTGCTCTGACCTGGGCTTTTCTGTGACTCGCCCAGGCTGACATCTTTTCGATGGCGCATCACGTGGAGTGCGTGGCGGTGCTGGAGCTGGCGGCCAAGGGTCTCTGAACCGGCGAGGGGCCGACACCCCACTGGGGTGTCGGCCCCTCGCCGGTGGGCGTGGGCTTGTGTTGTCGTCCCGTGTCAGCAGTAGAGGTTGCTGCCCGGTGTGGTCCCGAGGATCTGGGTGAACCGCTGGTAGGCGGTCACGCGGCTCTGGACCTGGGCGGGGTTCTTGCCGTCGCACTCCAGCGAGCCGTTGATGCTGCGGATGGTCTGGCCGAAGCCCGCGCCGTTGACCATCGCGTTGTGCGGGGTCATCGTGCCGGGGCCGTTCTGGGTGTTCCAGTACCAGAGCGCGGTCTTCCAGGCCACGGCGGCGTCGTTCTGCACCAGCCAGGGGTTGTTGAGCAGATCGATGCCGAGTGCGTCGCCTGCGGCCTTGTAGTTGAAGTTCCACGACAGCTGGATGGGGCCGCGCCCGTAGTAGGCGGCCTGGCCGGCCGGGCAGCCGTACCACTGGCTCCAGTCGCAGTACGTCGGGTAGTTGGCGGTGTTCTGCTCGACCACGTACACCAGCCCGCCGGTCTCGTGGTTCACGTTGGCGAGGAAGGCGGCGGCCTCCTGCTTCCGCACCGTGTCGCTGCCGGTGTTCGCGAAGCCCGGGTAGGCGCTGAGGGCGGCGGTGAGACCGCTGTACGTGTAGAAGGAGTTCCGGCTCGGGAACATCTGGTTGAACTGCGCCTCGCTCACCACGAAGTTGCCGACGGGCGTGCCGGAGCCGTCGCAGGCGTACGGCTCCCAGAACCAGGTGCTGATGACGGGGTCGTAGCCCGGGTTGTCGTGCTCGGCGATGTACGCCTTGCCGTCGGTGTAGCGGACGATGTTGCCGGTGAAGTACGACTTGCCCGCCACCCAGCTGGGATAGCTGGAACACGCGGCTGCGGACGCGCCTGCGGCCGGAAGGACCACGGGGGTCATGCCTCCGAGGACGATTGCGGTCAGGACTGCGGAGATGCGACGCCTCGACACAGGGTCAACTCCTGGTCATTTGTGGGGGGATGTGCTTCCCACTGAACCGCATTGGTATGTACCAGTCAAGGGTATAGACCAGTCCTTCGTCAGGCCCGGGCCAGGTCCAGGAGGACCTTGGAGGCGACGGTCCGGTCGTGGGCGACGTCGAAGGCGGCGCGGGCCTCGGCGAGCGGGAAGGTGTGCGTCACGATCGCGTCGACGGGCAGGCCCCGGGCCAGCAGGGCGATCGCCTCGTCGAACTCGGCGTCGAAGCGGAACGCGCCCCGCAGCTCCAGCTCGCGGGTGACGGCGAGGTTGCCCAGCAGGGGCACCTCGCCGGGCGGCAGCAGCCCGAGGAGCACCACGGCGCCCCCGCGGCGCACCCGCTCGACGCAGCTTCGCAGTCCCGCGGGCGCTCCGGACGCCTCGATGGCGAGGTCGAACGGGTCCGTCCACGCGCCGTCGCCGGGATCGTCCGCCCGTACCGTGGCGGTGGCTCCGGATGCGGCGGCGATGCCCAGGGGGGTGTCCAGGAGGTCGCTCACGACGATCTCGGCGGCGCCCTTGTGCCGCAGCACGGCGGTGACCAGGCAGCCGATCGGCCCCGCCCCGGTGACCAGGACCCGCTTGCCGGTCACGTCGCCGGCCCGGTGCACGGCGTGCAGGGCCACCGACAGGGGCTCGGCCAGGACGGCGCGGCGCAGGCCGAGTTCCGGCGGCAGCGGGCGGATCTGTGCCGCGGGCACCGTGACGAGCTGGGCGAAGCCGCCCTGGACGTGGGGCGTGCGGGCGGCGCTGCCGAGGTAGCGGGTGTCGGCGCAGATGTTGCGGCGGCCGGCCGTGCAATGGGGGCAGCGGTCGCAGGGTGTGGCGGGGTGGACGGCCACCGGCGAGCCGACGGCGGGTCCTGCGGCCGGTCCTGCGGCGGGTCCCGCGCTCCGTCCCGCGCTCCGTCCCGTGGTTTGTCCGTCTGTCGGTTCCTCGGCCGGTTCCTCGGCCCGTTCCTCGGTCGGTTCCCCGGCCGGTCCCTCGGCGTCGGCGCCCATGGCGGCGATGTGGCCGACGATCTCGTGGCCGAGCACCATCGGCTCCCGCACGGTGAAGTCGCCGACCCGGCCGTGGCGGTAGTAGTGCAGGTCGGATCCGCAGATGCCGCCGTAGGCGACGGCGACCGTCACCTGACCGGGCCCGGGCCGGGCGGGGGAGCGCTGCTCGACCCGGAGGTCCCCTGCTGCATGGACGACGCAGGCTTGCATGGTGGGTCCTTTCGTTACGGCGTTCCGGTACGGCGTTCCCGTCGCGGCGGCCGTCACAGGACGGAGAGCATGCCGCCGTCGACGTAGAGCAGCTGGCCGTTGACGAAGTCGGAGGCGGGGGAGGCCAGGAAGATCAGCGCGCCCACGAGGTCCTCGACGGCGCCCCAGCGGCCGGCCGGGGTGCGCTTGCGGACCCAGGCGCTGAACTCCTCGTCGGCCACCAGGGCGGAGGTGAGCTCGGTGGCGAAGTAGCCGGGGCCGATGCCGTTGACCTGGATGCCCAGCGGGCCGAGGTCGGCGCACATGCCCTTGGTGAGCATCTTCAGGCCGCCCTTGGTGGCGGAGTACGCGGCGATGCCGGGCCGGACCGCCTCGCTCTGCAGCGAGCAGATGTTGACGATCTTGCCGTGGCCGCGGGGGGCCATACGGCGTGCGACCTCGCGTCCCACGAGGAAGGCGCCGGTGAGGTTGGCGTCGACGAGGCGGTGCCAGTCGTCGTCGGTGAACTCCAGGAAGGGGCTGCGGTGTTGGACGCCCGTGTTGTTCACCAGGATGTCGATCGGTCCGATCTCGTCCTCGATGCGGGCGACGCCCGCGGTGACGGCCGCCGAGTCCGTCACGTCGAAGGCGACCGTCCGTACCCGGTCCCCGAAGGCGGCCGTGAGTTCCTCGCCGCCCGCCCGCAGGGCCTCGACGTCTCGTCCGTTGAGGACGACCGTGCAGCCGGCCTCCAGCAGGCCCTCGGCCAGGGCACGGCCGATGCCCCGGCTGGAGCCGGTGACCAGGGCCGTCCGGCCGGTGATGTCGAACAGGGGGTGGCTCATGCCCGGGCCCCCGCCCCCGTGGCGGCGGTCGCGACGCCCGGGGTCGCCGGACTGCCGGGGAGGGGGGTTCGGGCGGGGCGTCCGGCGAGGACGTCGAGGATGTTGTCCACCGCCAGGTCGACCATCGCGGCCCGGGTGGCCTCGGTGGCCGACCCGATGTGCGGCAGCGTGACCACGTGCTCCTCCGTCACCAGCGGCGACAACTCCGCGCCCATCGGCTCCCGTTCGTAGACGTCGAGCCCGGCGGAGTGCAGCCGTCCCTCCCGTACGGCGTGCAGCAGGGCCTCCTCGTCGACGACGCCGCCGCGGGAGGTGCTGACGAGCGTGGCCGTGGGCTTCATCACGGCCAGTTCGCGGGCCGAGATCAGATGCCGGGTCTCCGCGGTGAGCGGCACATGCAGGGACACGACGTCGGACTCGGCCAGCAGCACGGCCAGCCCCACCGAGGTCGACAGGTCGTCGTCGGGGGCGTACGGGTCGTGGTGGAGCACGCGCATGCCGAATCCATGGGCCCGGCGGGCCACCGCGCGGCCGATCTGGCCGTAGCCGATCAGGCCGAGGGTGGCGCCGTGGACGTCCAGGCCCAGGTAGTCGTGCATCCGGAACAGGTCCCAAGAGCCGCCCGCGAGGCTCGCCGTGGCCGCGCCGAGCCGACGGCGGGCGGCGAGGATCAGCGCGAAGGTGAGATCGGCGGTGGTCTCGGCGAGCACGGCGGGGGTGTGGGTGACGACGATGCCGCGTTCCGCGGCGGCGGCCCGGTCGACGTTGTCGAATCCCATGCTCGCCAGCGCGATCACGCGCAGACCGGGGCCCGCCGCGTCCATCAGCGCGCCGTCCACCGGGTCGTTGCCCAGCGCCAGCACACCGCTCACTCCGGGGGCGAGCGCGGCGAGGTCGGCGGGCCCGGGCTTCCCGGTCCCCGGCCGGGCCACCACGTCCGCCGCCTCGGACAGGCGGTGCAGGCCGCGACCGGGCAGGCTTTCACGGGTGGTGAGGACACGCTTTTTCATCATTGTCTCCAGTGACGAGCGATGAATGATCGACCGGGCGGCTGGCTCTGGAAAAGCTAGCCGGGGTCGTCACCGGAAACAAATAGCGGATTTATGTGACGCTATTGGCGATCCTTATCGATCCTTATCGATCCTTATCGATCCTTATCCTCGATCAGTTCCAGGAACAGATCGTGCACCGCCAATGCCGGCTCCGAGAGCGGCTGATTGTCCGACGTCACCAGTGACAGCTTGACCTGGATCACCGGCTCCACGATGCGGCGCACGGACAGGGCGCGGACGTCGAGGATGGCGCGCGCCGCCGACCAGGGCAGGACCGTGGCCCCCAGACCCGCGTCCACGGCGTTGACGAGCGTCAGCGCGGACTCGACCTCGCCCACCACGTTCAGCTGGAGCGACGCCTGCTGGAAGGCGGCGTCCACGACCTGCCGGATGGTGTGGATGCGGCTGGGCAGCAGCAGGGGCACGCGGGTGAGCTCCGCCAGCTTCACCTCGCCCTGTCCCGGCGGTGCCGTCTCACCGGGCGCGCCGATCAGGAACAGGTCCTCCGTGCGCACGGGCTCGAACTGCACGCCCCGCAGCGGGCCGGCCCCGTAGATGAACGCCATGTCCATCCGGCCCGTCATGATCGCCTCGCTGATCACCCCGCCGAAGTTCTCGTTGATGTGCAGCAGTATGTCCGGGTAGCGTTCGCGCACGCTCTTGAGCAGCGGCAACGCCAGCGCCGCGCCCAGGCTGTACGGCGCGAGGCCCACCGACACGCTGCCCGCGGGCGCCCGGCCGGAGACCTCGACGGCGGCGTGCGCGAGGTCCACCTGCCGCAGGATCAGCTGAGCGTGCCGGTACAGCGCCCGGCCCGCCTCGGTCGGTGCGACCCCGCGTTTGCTGCGGATCAGCAGCTGCTGCCCGAACTGCGCCTCCAGCGCCGACAGCTGCTGGCTGAGCGCGGGCTGGGCGATGTGCAGGATGTCGGCCGCGCGCGTGATGCTCCCCGCGTCGATGATCTTGATGAAGGAGTAGAGGCGCTTGGTGTCCATGCGGGGCCTTCCGTGCCGAGCGGAGCCTCATCGTAGGGAGGGGCCCCTGCGAAGCACAGCCCCGCCGGGGCCCGGGTGTGAGCCGGGTCATAGCCGTTCGCGATAACGCCAGACCGAACGGATATTGGCGATCACGCGACGGGCACAATAAGTTGAGCGGAACATCCAGGGCATCCCCATCCCGGAATTACCCTCCCCGTGGAATTCCCTTTCCCGGAGTTCCGCATTCCCGCATTCTCTCCCGGAGGACGTCATGACCCCCATGGTTGATCTCGTCGCCGATCTCGGCGAGGGATTCGGCGCCTACACGATGGGCGACGACGCGGCCCTTCTGGAGATGCTCACCTCCGCCAATGTGGCCTGCGGATTCCATGCCGGCGATCCACGCATCATGGACGCCACCGTCCGGACATGCGTGGCGCAGCAGGTGGCCGTCGGCGCCCACCCGAGCTTTCCCGATCTGGCCGGCTTCGGCCGCCGCGCGATGGACCTCACGCCGGAGGAGGTCCGCACCGACACCCTGTACCAGATCGGCGCCCTCCAGGCGTTCGCCGTCGCGCACGGCACCCGGGTCCAGCACGTCGCCCCGCACGGACGCCTGGGCAACCTGGTCGCCGTGCGCCCCGACTACGCCCGTGCCGTCGTGGACGCCGTGGCCGCCCTGGACGAGTCGCTGATCGTCCTAGCCCAGGACGGCGAGCTCGCCGACGCCGCCCGGGCCCGCGGACTGCGGGTCGGCATCGTCGGCATCGCCGACCGCGCCTACCGCGCCGACGGGACGCTCGTCCCCCGCTCCGAGCCCGGAGCGGTGATCCACGACCCGGACGAGGTCGCCCGGCGGACGCTGCGGATGGTCGCTGAGGGCCTCATTCGCAGCGTCGACGGCACGGACGTCCCGGTGGCGTGCGACACCGTCCTGCTGCACGGGGACAGCCCCGGAGCGATCGCGCTGGCCGGCCGGATCCGCACCGAACTCCTCGCGTCCGGCGTCGAGATCACCTCCCTCGACAAGGTCCTGAGCGGCAAGGGCGCCTGACATGAACGACGCGTCCGACATGAACGGCAACGTCACGATCACGGACTGCGGCGACTCCGCACTGGTCGCCAAGGCCGAGGGCCTGGACGCCGAAGCCGCCTGGCGGCTCGTCCACTCCCTGGCCGACGCCCTGGACGCCGTACGCCTCAGCGGTGTCCACGACGTGGTGCCCACCTATGACGCCCTGCTCGTGGAGTTCGACTGCGCCGCCACCGACCACGAGACCGTCCGACGCGTCCTGGCCCACGAAGCCGCCCGCCTCGGACCGCACCCCGCGCCGCCGACCCCGCCCCGCCGGTTCGTCGTCCCTGTCGTCTACGGCGGCGCGTACGGACCCGATCTGCCGGAGGTCGCCGCGCAACTCGACCTCACCGAGAGCGAGGTCGTCGCCCTCCACTGCGGATCCGACCTCACCGTCCGCTGCCTCGGCGCGCCCGCCGGTGCGCCGATGACCGACGGACCGCCCTTCCCGAAGCCGGTGCCGCGGCTGGCCTCGCCCCGCACCCGCGTCGACCCCGGCTCGGTCGCCGTCGCCGGCCGGCAGGCGGTCATCTGCCCGATGCCCTCGCCCGGCGGCTGGCCGCTCCTCGGCCGCACCCCCGTCCGCATCCTCGACCTGCACCGCGACCCGATCACCGCGTACCGTCCCGGCGACACCTTCCGCTTCCGCCCCATCACGGCCGGGCAGTGGGACGAGTACGCCGGCCTGCCCCTGGCGGACTGCCATGGCTGACACCCTCACGATCCGCACCGCGGGCATCGTCACCGTGCAGGACCTCGGCCGGGTCGGCCGCTCCCGCTACGGGCTGCCCGCCAACGGGGCCGCCGACCAGCACTCGGCGCGCGTCGCCAACGTCCTGTGCGGCAACGACGACCGCGCCCCGCTGCTGGAGATCACGGCCCTCGACTTCGCCTGCACGACCTCCGCCGACATCCTCGTCGCCGTGACCGGCGCCCCCGCAGACGTCACCGTCGAAGGAGTGGCCCGCCCGCAGTGGGAACCGGTCCCCGTACGGGCCGGCGAGACCCTCCGGGTCAGCGGCATCCGGCGCGGACTGCGCGTCTACCTGGCCGTGCTCGGCTCCTTCGAGGCCGACCGCCTCCAGGGCAGCTGCGCCCCCGACACCGTCCTGGGCTTCGGCCCCGCCCTGCGCGCCGGCGACGAACTCGTCCTGCGCGCCACCTGCCCACCCTTGGACCACCCCTTCTCGCGGATCCCGCTGTTCCGCCTGCACGCCCCCGTCCCCGCGTTCCCCGCCGACCGGACCATCGACGTCACCGACGGCCCCGACCGGGCCGAGTTCGGAGACACCGGACACCGCTTGTTCGACGCGCCCTTCACCGTCAGCCCGCGCAGCAACCACATCGGCCTGCGGCTGCAGGGCGAGGTGCCCCGGCGGGTCGCCCAGGGGGAGGTCCTCTCCCGGGGCGTGCCCATCGGCGCCGTCGAAGTGCCGGCCGGGGACGAACTCCTCGTGCTGCACCGCGGCCGCGGCGTCACGGCCGGCTACCCCGTCCTCGCCGTCGTCACCGCCACCGGGCTGTCCGCCCTGGGGCAGGTGCGCCCCGGACAGACCCTCCGCTTCCGCCGTCGCACCCTCGACCAGGCGGTCACCGCCCACCGCTCGCAACGCAACGCCGTCGACGCCCTGCGCACCCGGGTCCGCACGGCTTTCGACACCCTGCGCATCCCTGACACCCCGCACCTCTTCAACACAGGCCCGCCCTAAAGGGGCGCGGGGAACTGCGCGCTCAGCCCCCACCGGCCCGCACAACATACGAAACCGCAACCAACGCCCAAAAAACCCCCGCACCCGCTCCCCGCCCACCCGCTGGAAGCACCCCGCACGGAGCCGAAACGTCCCTCTTCCCCCGTCTCCGCCAGACAGGAGAGCCATGAGCACCGTGGCCGCTCAGCCCGTCCCCAACACCGTCGACCCCAGAACAGCCCGCAAGGTCACCCTCGCGGGATGCGTCGGGATCTTCGCCGAGCTCTACGACAACGGCATCTTCGGCTTCATGGCCGGCACGCTCGCCGCCGTCTTCTTCCCCGGCTCCGACAACGCCATCCAGCTCGTCTTCCTCGGCTACGCCGTCTCCTTCTTCTTCCGCCCCCTCGGCGCGGTCATCTGCGGCCACCTCGGCGACCGCATCGGACGCCAGCGGATGCTGGTCTTCGTCATCCTGCTGATCAGCGCCGCCACCGCGGCCATCGGCGTGCTGCCCACCTACGCCAGCATCGGCATCGCCGCGCCCGCCCTGCTGATCCTGCTGCGCGTCGCGCAGGGCTTCTCCGTCGGCGGCGAGGCATCCGGCGCGATGAGCTTCCTCGCCGAGCACGCCCCGGAGGGCAAGCGCGGCCTCTACACCAGCTACGCGCAGATCGCCTCGTTCCTCTCCCTGCTCACCGGCACGCTGATCGCCGCCGCCATGACCAGCGGACTCGGCTCCGAGCGCATGGAGTCCTGGGGCTGGCGCATCCCGTTCCTGCTCGCCGTGCCGCTCGGCGTCGCCGGCATCTACATCCGCAAGCGCATCAGCGACACGCCCAACTTCACGCGCCTGAAGGAAGAAGACGGCCTGTCCAAGAACCCCCTCAAGGAGGCGTTCGCCTCCGCCGAGCACCGCCGGGCCATGCTGCTGGCCCTGTTCATCCCCCTGATGAACGGCTCCGGCTACTACGTCCTGTTCGGCTACATGCCCACCTTCATGAGCAGCGAGCTGGACTTCGGCAAGGTCCAGGGCCTTCTCGTCACCGCCTCCAGCCTGGTCGCGATCTGTATCGCCATCCCCTACATGGGCCGCCTCTCCGACCGGATCGGGCGCAAGAAGGTCATCGCCGGCGCCGCGATCGGCATGGCCGTCGTCGGCGTCCCCTGTTACCTCCTGATCGGCACCGGCAACGTCGCCCTCGCCGTCGTCGGCGCCTGTCTCATGGCCGTCGTGTTCGCCGGGCACACCGGCGTCATCCACATCCTGCTCGTCGAACTCTTCCCCACCCGGGTGCGCTACTCCGCCTACGGCCTCGGCTACAACGTCTCCTCCGCCCTCTTCGGCGGCACGGCCCCCCTGCTGATGACCTACCTCATCGACCGCACGGGCAACGTCAACATGCCGGCCTTCTACGCCGTCGTCACCGCCCTCGGCACGCTCATCGCCGTGTCCCAGGTCAAGGACCGGGCCCACCTGCCCCTGCGCGACGCCTGACGGACCCCGCCCCGCGCACCCGCACGTCCGTTCTCCCCCCACCCCCAGCACCTCAAGGAGCACATCAGCATGCCCATCTCCGACTACAGGACGGCCCTCGTCACCGGAGCGTCGACCGGCATCGGAGCCGTGGTCGTCGAGCGCCTCGCCAAGCGGGGCCTGGAAGTGCACGCCGTGGCCCGCAACGCCGAACGGCTGGCCGCCCTCGCCGACGCCACCGGCTGCGTCCCGCACGCCGTCGACATCACCGACACCGAGGCGCTCACCGCCGTACTGGACGGCCTGGAGATCGACGTCCTGGTCAACAACGCGGGCGTCTCCCGCACCGGCAACATCCTGACCGCCGACGAGTTCGCCGTCGACGAGCAGATCGCCGTCAACATCCAGGCCGTCCTGCACCTGGTACGGCTGCTCATGCCCGGCATGGTGGAGCGCGACCTCGGCCACATCGTCAACATCAGCTCCATCGCCGGCGTCTACAACTTCGGCGGCAACACGATCTACCACGCCACCAAGGCGGCCGTGCACACCCTCTCCCGGCAGCTGCGGGTAGACGGCTACGGCCGCCGGGTCCGCGTCACCGAGATCTGCCCCGGCCGCGTGGAGACGGAGATCTTCGGCCGCCTCCTCGGCGACATGGAGGCCGCCCGGCGCGAGTACTACGACGGCTACGAGTCCCTCAAGCCCGAGGACATCGCCGACTCCATCGAGTTCGCCGTCGACGCGCCCCGGCACGTCAACATCGGCCATGTCGAGATCCTGCCCACGTTCCAGGTCCCCGGCGGCCTCAACTTCGAGCGCAGGGAGGGCTGATCGCATGCACACGGCCCAGCGAGTACGGCGCATCAACCCCTCGCCCAGCACGGCGGCGGCGCAGCGCGTCCGCGAACTCAAGAGCCAGGGGCTCACCATCCTCGACCTGACCGTGGGCGAACCCGACTTCGACACCCCCGCGCACGTGAAGGCCGCGGCGATCGAGGCGATCGAGGCGGGCGAGACCAAGTACACGCCGGTGAACGGCACTTCGAGGCTGCGCGCCGCGATCACGGCGAAGCTCCGCGAGCGCCACGGCCTCGACGTCACCGACGCGCGGATCACCGTCGGCGGCGGAGCCAAGCAGGTCATCTTCCTGGCCCTGATGGCCACCCTGGACGAAGGGGACGAGGTCATCGTCCCCGCCCCCTACTGGGTGTCCTATCCGGACATGGTCCGTGCGAACGACGGCACCCCGGTCGTCGTCGACTGCCCCGAGACCGACGGCTTCAAACTGACGCCGGAGCGGCTCGAGGCGGCGATCACCGCGCGCACGCGCTGGGTCGTCCTCAACACCCCGGGAAATCCCACCGGATCGGCCTACTCCACCGCCGAACTGCACGCGCTCGCCCAGGTGTTGCTGGCGCACTCGCAGGTCCACGTCCTCACCGACGAGATCTACGACGAGATCTGGTACGGCGACCAGGACGCACCGTCCCTGGCCACCGTCGAACCCCGCCTGGCCGACCGGGTGTTCCTCACCAACGGTGTCTCCAAGACGTACGCGATGACCGGCTGGCGCATCGGCTACGGCGTGGGTCCGACGGATCTGGTGACCGCGATCAACACCCTCCAGTCCCAGACCTCCTCCTGCCCCTCCTCCGTGAGCCAGGCCGCCGCTGCCGCCGCGCTCACGGGACCGCAGGACTTCGTCCGGGACACCGTCCGCGTCTACCGCGCCCGCCGCGACGCGACGGTGAAGCTCGTCAACGACATCCCCCGACTCGGCTGCACCGTCCCGGACGGAGGCTTCTACCTCCTGGTCAACTGCCAGGAGCTGATCGGCCGGTGGACCCCGGAGGGCACCCGGATCGAGAACGACGAGGACTTCACCCGCTATCTGCTCGACAGCCGGCAGGTCGCGGTGATCCACGGAACCGCCTACGGCGCGCCCGGCTACTTCCGCATCTCGTTCGCCACGTCGGCGGACGTTCTCACCGAGGCGTGCGAGCGCCTGGCGAGCGCCTGCGCCGCACTGTCCGCCGAGCCCGCTGCCTCCGCTCCCTCCTCCGTTCCTTCCGTCTGAAAGGCCGTCATGATCCGCGTCAGCACCAAGTTCGAGCGGCCGGAGCCCGCCCTGGTCGAGCGGCTGAGCGCCTTCTCCTCGGCGACCATCCACGAGGCACAGGGCCGACTCGGCGCGCTGGACTCGGCCATCAAGCCGGTCGACCACCGCATGTCCCTGTGCGGCCCCGCCTTCACCGTCCAGTGCGCCCCCCGCGACAACCTCATGCTGCAGACCGCCATCGCCTACGCCCGCCCCGGGGACGTCGTGGTCGTGTCCGCCGGCGCCTACGAGGAGGCGGGCTCCTTCGGCGACGTCCTCGCCAACGCCTGCCAGGCCAAGGGCCTCGCCGGCCTGATCACCGACACCGGCGTCCGCGACACCGAGGACCTGCGCGCCCTGGGCTTCCCGGTCTTCTCCCGCAGCGTGTCCATCAAGGGCACGGTCAAGGAGACCGTCGGCCCGATGTGCGAGCCGATCACCGTCGGCGGCGTACTCGTCCGCCCCGGCGACGTCCTGCGCGCCGACGCGGACGGCGCGGTCGTCGTCCGCCGCGAGAACGCCGCGGAGACGGCCGCCGCCTCGCAGGAGCGGGTCGACGCGGAGGCGGGGTACATCGCCGCGTACCGGGCGGGCAGGACGGTCGCCGAGATGTGCGGTCTCGGACCGCTGCTCGCGGCCAAGGGGTTGGTGATCGAGGACGAGTAGCGGGGGAGGCTCCTGCGGGCCCGTCACCGGTCGACGCGGAACAGGGGCCGCTCCTGCCGGAGCGGCCCCCGCGTCTGCGGCATGATCGGCCGGACAGGTCCTAGGGGGCTTCGCGCACCACGACCGGGCCGAGGACCGTGTCGATGGCCTGCATGAGGTCGGCCTCCAGCTTGACCCCGGCCGCCTTGACGTTCTCGGTGACCTGTTCGGGCCGGGAGGCGCCGATGATGGCGGCGGAGACGTTGGAGTTCTGCAGCACCCAGGCCACGGCCAGCTGGGCCAGGGACAGTCCGGCCTGCTCGGCGAGCGGCTTGAGCTGCTGGACCCGCTCCAGGACGTCGTCCCGCAGGAATCGGCCGACGAAGGTCGCGCCGCCCTTCTCGTCGGTGGCACGGCTGCCGGCCGGCAGCGGGGCGCCCGGCGCGTACTTGCCGGTGAGGACACCCTGGGCGATGGGCGACCAGACGATCTGCCCGAGCCCCAGCTCCTCGCAGGTCGGCACGACCTCGTCCTCGATCACCCGCCACAGCATCGAGTACTGCGGCTGGCTGGAGACCAGCGGGATGTGCAGCTCCCGGGCGAGCGCGTGGGCGCTGCGGATCTGGTCGGCGGTCCACTCGGAGATGCCGATGTAGTGGGCCTTGCCGGAGTGGACCACGTCGGCGAACGCCTCCATGGTCTCCTCCAGCGGCACCGACGGGTCGTAGCGGTGCGCCTGGTACAGGTCGACGTAGTCGGTCTGCAGCCGCCGCAGCGAGTTGTCGATCGACTCCATGATGTGCTTGCGGCCCAGGCCCTGGTCGTTGGGTCCCGGGCCCGTCGGGAAGAAGACCTTGGTGAAGATCTCCAGGCCCTCCCGCCGCTCGTCCTTCAGCGCCCGGCCGAGGACGGACTCGGCCCGGGTCTGCGCGTAGACGTCGGCGGTGTCGAAGGTGGTGATCCCCGCGTCGAGGGCGGCGCGCACACAGGCGAGTGCCGCGTCCTCCTCGACCTGGGAACCGTGGGTGAGCCAGTTGCCGTACGCGATCTCACTGATCGTCAGACCGCTGCGGCCGAGTTTGCGGAATTCCATGGTGCGACCCTACTTACGGTCCCGCTGTTGCGGCGGTTGCCGGCTGGGAGCGATCCTCCGGGGCTGCGGGCTCAGGCCGCGCCCACGGTCTCCGTCTTCTCCGCCTTCTCCGTCTGCTCCGAGTTCTCCGCCGTCTCCTCCTCGTCGTCGTGCCTGCCGGTGGCCTTGCGGCCGGGCAGCACGGCGATGACGATCACGGTTCCGGCGGCCATGATGATCGCGCCGATCAGGCTGGTGTGGGCGATGGCGTGGGCGAAGGACTCCTGGACCGCGTCGACCAGGGACTGGGCCTGCTGGGGTCCGCCGTTCGGATTCTTCGCGACCTGCTCGGCGACCGCCAGGCCGCCGCCCACCGAGTCCTTCGCGGTGTCCAGCGCGGCGGCCGGGAGGTGGCCGCCGACCAGGTCGGTCAGCTTGTCCTTGTAGGACGTGGCGAGCAGCGAACCGAGGATCGCGATGCCGAGGGAGGCGCCGAGTTCCAGCGCGGTGTCGTTGGCGCCGCCGCCCACACCCAGCTCGGACTCGGGGAAGGAGCCCATGATGGTGTCGGTGGCCGGGGCCAGGCTCAGACCGATCGCGAAGCCGAGCATCAGCAGCGATGCGAGGAAGTCCGTGTACGTCGAGCCGGACTCGATCTGCGTGAGCAGGAAGACGCCCGCGGTGCCGATCACCATGCCCGCGCCCACCACCGGCTTCACGCCCAGCTTCGGGGCCAGCCGCCCGGTCACCGCCGCGCCGACGAAGACCGCTCCGGCCAGCGGCAGCAGCCGTACGCCGGTCTCCAGGGCGTCGTAGCCGAGGACGAACTGCAGGAACTGGGTGGAGTAGTAGATCGAGCCGAAGGTGCCGAAGAAGAAGAACAGCACCGCGAGCATCGAGCCGCCGAAGGGGCGCTCGGTGAACTTGCGCACGTTCAGCATCGGGTTCGGGTGCTTCAACTCCCAGGCCACGAAGGCCAGCAGGCCCACGCCGGCGACCACGGCCGCGGTGATCGGGCCGGCGCCCCAGCCGAAGTGCGGGCCCTCGATGGTCGCGTAGACCAGGGATCCGACCGAGACGATCGACAGCAGACCGCCGACGTAGTCGATGCGGCCCATGCCCTCGGCCTTGGAGGGCGGTACCAGCAGCAGCGCGCCGAGCACGCCGAGGACCGCGATGGGGGCGTTCATCAGGAAAGTGGAGCCCCAGGCGTGGTCCTCCAGCAGCCAGCCGGCGGTCAGCGGGCCGACGGCGATGGCGAGGCCGGAGGTGGCGCTCCAGGCGGTGATGGCCTTGGCGCGCTCGCCCTTCGGGAACATCGCCACCAGCAGCGACAGGGTGGCCGGCATGACCACCGCCGCGCCGACGCCCATGATCGCGCGGGCCGTGATCACCAGGGAGGTCTCGTCGACCAGTCCGCCCATCACCGAGCCGCCCGCGAAGATCAGCAGGCCCAGGACGAGCGCGCCGCGACGGCTGTACTTGTCGCCGATCGAGCCCAGCACCAGCATCAGCGCGGCATACGGGACGGTGTAGCCGTCGATGACCCACTGCAGGTCGCTGCTGGACAGGCCCAGGTCCCGGGTCATGTCCGGCGCGGCCACGATCAGTGACGTGTTCGCCATGACGACGATCAGCAGGCTCAGGCAGAGCACCAGCAAGGCCCACCAGCGTCGTGGGTACGGCTCCGTCAGCTTCTCGGCGGGTGTGTTCACAACGAGCGGCATCGCAAGACTCCTCGGGCCACGGCAGGACGGGCAGTTATTTGCCCACTGGTGTGCAGACTAGTTTATTGCCCATCCGTGTGCAACTATCGAACGGCCCTCCCGCCCGTCGACCGGAGGCCCCGACATGACCAGCGCATACGTCGTAGAAACCGCAGAAATCGCAGGAACCGCAGGAACCGCAGAAGCTGCAGGAACCGCAGAAGCTGCAGGAACCGCAGAAACCGCAGGACGCAGTCGGACCCGCCGCACGCGGGCCCGCATCCTCGAGGCGGCCAGGCGGCAACTCGGCCGCGACCCCGACAGCAGCCTCACCGACATCGCCGAAGCCGCCGGCGTGGTGCGCCGCACCGTCTACGGCCACTTCAACGGCAGGGCCGCGCTCGTGGAGGGGCTGGTGGAGGACGCCGCGCAGGCGCTGCGGCAAGCGGTCGCGGCCCGAGGGGATCCCGTGTCGGACGCCGGCACAGCGCTGGCGCGCTTCGTCCTCGCCGTGTGGCCCGTCGGCGATCGCTACCGCACGCTGCTCCGGCTCGCCCCTCAGGATCTGGGGCCCGAGCGGGTCGCCGAGATCCTCGCCCCCGCGCGGGACGCGGCGGCGGCGATCATCGCGAAGGGGCAGCGGCAGGGCGCCTTCCAGACCGGCGTTCCGCCCGGTCCGCTGAGCCGGGCACTGGAGGGGCATCTGCTGGGGCTCCTGGAGTGCGTGAACGCCGGGACCTGGACCGACGACGGCACGCGCACCGCGACCGCCGCCCTGATCGCGATGGGCGTGGACGGCGACCTCGCCGTCGCCTGTGTCCGAAGACTCGGCCGGCCCGAGCGCTTCGGCGCCTAGATCTCAGACGCGCATCCCGACCCACATCCCGAGCGCATGCCGAGCGCATTCCGAGCCCCCGAGTACATCCCGAGCACTTCCCGAAGAGAGCACCCATGCACGAGTCCCGGTCCCAGTCCCAGTCCTGGTCCTCCCGGTCCCGGTCCCAGCTCGATGGCGAACTCGCCGACGAGCCGTACTACAGCGATGCCGTGTACGTGAGCCCGCCGGCGCCGCGGAGGCGGCGCCGGATCATCGCCGCCGTGTCCCTCGCGGCGCTGCTGATCGGCGGCGTCGCCGTCGACCGGGTCGCCGCGGCGCGTGCGGAAAGCCGTACGGCCGAGGCGTTCCAGGAGGGCATGGGAACCGCTGATCGGCCATCGGTGCACGTCAGCGGCTTTCCTGTGCTGACCCAGCTGGCCGACGGCACCCTGCGGCACGTCGACCTCACCGCCCATGACATACCTGCCGACGGATCGACGCGGCCCCTGCCGGTGACGAAGCTGACCGTCGGCCTCGACGATCTGAAGACCTCGGGGAGCGCCGACGAGGCCCATGCCCGAAGCGTCGAGGCGACCGCGTTCCTCTCTTATGAGGACGTGTCCGCCGCGCTCGGCGTGGAGGTGTCGCGGGGCGACGAGCCGGGGCGGATCAACGCGACGGCCACTCTGCCGCTCGTCGGCGATGTGACCGTGAGCGCGGCCGTCTCCGCGGCGGGCGGCAACCGCATCGCCTTCGAGGACGTCCGTGCCGTCCGGGGAGAGCTGATCCCTCCCCTGAAGGCGTTGCTCGACAAGGCTCTGGACGAGCCCGTCCCGCTGCGGAACATGCCCGAGGGGCTGGGTCTGAAGTCGGTCACGACCACGGGGGACGGGATCGACGCCGTCTTCGTCGGCCACTCGGTCACCTTCCGCCCGAGCGCGCCGTCCACCGTGTGAGGGCGTGCGTCGCCGGAGGCGGGGCGAGGCCAGAGGACAGGGCGAGGTCAGGCGAGGTCGGGCAGGGGGCGGCGGGCGACCTCGTGGGCGTCGTCCGGCGGGACGCCCAGCATGCGCAGGACCATTTCGGCGAGGTTCACCGCGGCTTCGTCGCCGTCCAGGTCCGGGCGGGCGAACCGCAGCTCCACCAGGGACAGCAGGGTTCCGCCCAGCGCGGAGAGGGCGACGACCGGCTCGACGTCGGTGAAGCGACCGGAGGCGATGCCGACCTGGAGATCGCGCAGCGCGCGGGTCGCCAGGCCGTTGTCCGAGTGGAGCCGGCCGAGGCCGCGCAGCCGCAGCACCTGCATCAGTTCCGGGTGGGAGTCGGCCATGCGAGCGCTGAGCCGGAAGCCGGCCGCGACGAGTTCCGCGGGGTCGTCGATCCCGCTCAGCCGCTCGTCGAAGGTCTGGCCGAACTCCTCCAGGGCGTCCACCACCGCCGCCTCGAACAGCTCCGTCTTGGACTCGAAGTGGTTGTAGAACGAGCCGAAGCCGACGTCGGCGCGCTCGGCGATGGCCTGGATGCTGGCGCCCGTGTCGCCGGTCTCGGCGAGGATCTGCCGGGCCGCGCGGACGAGCGCCCCGCGAGTCTCGGCGCGACGCCGTTCGAACCGGTTGCCGGGCAGGGCTGACGTAGGCATGCGCAGAGTGTAACCGCGTGACGATGGCGATAGCAGTCCTGATGAATTCATCATTTCCTGCCGTGAACATCTTGACGACGGAACTGTCACACTTGATGATTTCCTCATTACGGCGATGTTGCTCGGAGGGCACGATGTCTGAAACCCGCGTCAACGGGGCCGATCTCAAGACGGCCCACCAGGACCTCCACAGCGAGCAGGGCGCCCTGCGCGGCGAGCATCCGGGCCGGTCCCGGAATCCCGTGATCAAGGTGGCGGACCTGGCCTGGCTGGAGTTCGAGAAGCCCGACCTGGACCGGGCCGAGGTCTTCGCCCGGGACTTCGGCTTCCAGATCGCCGCGCGCACCGAGCAGGAACTCTGGCTGCGGGGCACCTTCGCGGGCTCGCCCTGCATGGTGATCCGACGCGGTCGTACGTCCCGTTTCATCGGCCCGGCGTTCCGCGCGGCCGAGCGGGCCGACCTGGACCGACTGGCCCGCGCCACCGGTACCGACGTGCGGGACGCGGACGTGCCGGGCGGCGGCAAGGCGGTCGGCCTGCTAGACCCGTCCGGCTTCCCGGTGCGCGTGGTGCACTGCGCCGTGCCCCTGCCCGAACTGCCCGGACAGCGGCCGCTGCCGCTCAACTCCGGCACCGATCACCGTCGTACGAATGCCGCCCAGCGCCCGCCCCGCGAGCCGTCCCGCATCCAGCGACTGGGTCATGTGGTGCTGGAGACACGGGTGTTCGCCCGCGCCCTGGACTGGTACCTGGACACCCTCGGGATGATCGTCTCCGACTTCCTGTTCCTCGACGGGCAGCGCGGTCGTGGTCCGACGATGGCCTTCGTCCGCTGCGACCTGGGCGGTGTCCCGGCCGACCACCACACGCTGGCCATGCACCTGGGGCCGGGCAACGGCTATGTCCACTCCGCGTACCAGGTCACCGACCTCGACTCGATCGCCGCCGGCGGCGAGTACCTCGACGAGCGCGGCTACCGGCGCAGTTGGGGCATCGGCCGGCACATCCAGGGCAGTCAGCTCTTCGACTACTGGCGCGACCCCGACCACTTGATGCTCGAGCACTTCGCCGACGGCGACCTGTTCTCCTGCGAGGTCGAACCCGGCTGGGCGCCCATGTCGACCAGCGGCCTCGCCCAGTGGGGCCCGCCGGCCACCCGCGACTTCCTCGGCGCCACGCCTTCCCCCGCCAGACTCCGCGAGGTGCTGCACGCCCTGCGCGGTGACAACGAACTCGACCCCGCCCGGCTGCTGGGCCTGCTGAAAGCCGTGAACTCATGAGCACCAACGTCCTGCGCACTGCCGACCGTTGGTGGGTGGTGCGCGACACGCGCGCCGTCCGTATCGACACCAAGGCCGTCACCACCGCCGAGCTGCTGGCCGACCGGGCCGCTGTCGACGAGGCCGCCGGCTCCGGCGAGGCAGGCACCCCCGTCGCCGACCTGGCCGCCCTCTCCCCGGTCACCACGCCCTGCCGGGTGGTCGCCCAGATGGTCAACTACCGTAGCCACGCCCGTGATTCGGGCTTCACCGGCGACATCCCGCCCGCCTTCTTCCGCAAGGCGTCCGGCTCGGTCGGCGGCCCGGCGGACGCCGTCGTCCGTCCCTCCCATGTGAAGTTCCTCGACTACGAGATCGAACTCGGCCTGGTCATGGGCGCGTCCCTGCCCATCGGCACCGTGGTCGAGGAGCGGGACCTGCCCTCCTACGTGGCCGGGCTGGTGATCACCGATGACGTCAGCGCCCGTGACGTCCAGCTGACGAAGACGCAGTTCTACGAGAGCAAGTCGTACCCGACCTTCACGCCCACCGGCCCGTATCTCACCCTGCTGGAGCCGGAGGAGTTCACCCGACTCCTCGACCTGCGGCTGAAGTTGAGCGTCAACGGCGAGCTGCGCCAGGACCGCACCCTCGCCGACATGATCGTCCGGCCCGCCGAGGCGCTGACCCTGCTGGCCCGCTTCCAGACCCTCGCCCCCGGCGACCTGCTGCTCACCGGCACCCCCGGTGGCACGGCCCTCAAGGCCCCGCCCAAGCCGGTGGAGAAGATCGGCGCGCTGCTGCCGCCCGCCGTGAAGTGGAAGGCGTTCTTCAAGAGCCAGGCGCGCAACCCGCACTACCTGCACGCGGGAGACGTGATCACGGCGACGATCTCGACCCCGGACGGTCGGATCGACCTCGGCCGCCAGTGCACGCCCGTCACGGACGCGCAGCAGGACCCGAGGTGAGCCGCACATGACCGCCGAACAGCACTCGTCGGACCTGCCGGTCGTCCCCGTCGTGATCATCGGCGCCGGACCGGTGGGCGTGACCGCCGCCCTCCTCCTCGCCCGACGTGGAGTCCGCAGCCTCGTCCTGGAACGCCACCACGACGTCTATCCGCTCCCGCGCGCCCTCGTCGCCGACGACGAGGTGCGCAGGATCCTCCAGGCCGTCGGCGTCGGCGAGGAGTTCGCGGCCATGGCCCGCCCGGGCAACGGGCTGCGACTGCTGGACGCCCGGCACCGGGTGATGGCCGAGTTCCGGCGCTCCGGGCACGGGCCGCACGGCTACCCGCAGACCAGCATGTTCGAGCAGCCCGCACTGGAGCGCGTGCTGCGCGACGCGCTGGCCCGGCGCCCGGAGTGCGAACTGCGCGGCGGGGCGGAGGTCACCGGCATCGGGCCGGACACCGAGGGCCCGGTGCGCGTGACCTACCGCGACGACGCCGGTGAGCATCACCTCCGGGCCGACGCGGTCCTCGGCTGCGACGGAGCGAACGGCCTCACCCGCGAGGCCATCGGCGCCGCCTGGGAGGACCTGCGCTTCGAGGAGCGCTGGACCGTCGTCGACGTGCGGACGACAGCCGACGTCCGCTGCTGGGAGGGGGTCGACCAGGTCTGCGACCCGGACCGGCCGGCGACCTTCATGCGCGTCGGAGAGGACAGCTACCGCTGGGAGTTCCGGCTGCGCGACGGACAGGAGCAGCCGGTCCGCGAACTGGTCGCGCCCTGGCTGCCACGCTCGTACGACGGGGACTTCGAGGTCGTCCGCGAGACGGCGTACACCTTCCGGGCGCGTATCGCCGACCGGTGGCGCAGCGGACGGGTCTTCCTCCTCGGCGACGCCGCCCATCTCACCCCGCCGTTCATCGGCCAGGGGCTGTGCACAGGGCTGCGGGACGCCCACAACCTCACCTGGAAACTCGCCCGCGTACTCCGACAGGGCGGCGACGAACGGCTGTTGGACACCTACGAGAGCGAGCGCAAGCCGCACGCCCGGCATGTGATCCGGCTCGCGGTCGCCATGGGCTGGGCCATGACCGGCGGCCAGGACGGCGCCGCCGCGCTGCGCCGCAGACTCCTGGCCGTGGCCTGCCGCATCCCCGGCCTGACCACGGCGGCCGGCGGGAACCTCAGCCCGCCCCTGACGGCGGGGCCGCTCGTCCGGCGCGGTGTCCGCCGCGGTCTCGTGGGCACCCACTGTCCACAGCCCTGGGCCGACGCCGGCGGACGGCCCACCCGCCTCGACGAGCTGCTCGGCGACGCCTTCACCGTCCTGACCGCCGCCGAACCCTCGCCCTCGCTGCGCGCGCTCGCCCAGGGGCTCGGCGTCCGGGCGGTGCCCGTGAGCGAACTCGGCGACGACGGCACGCTCGCCGCCTGGCTGCGCGCCGGCCGGGCGGCCGCCGTACTGCTGCGCCCCGACCGCGTGGTCATGGACATGGTCCCGGCCGGGGGCCGTGACTTCACGGACACCGCGGCCTGGGCGGCCCTTCTGCACACCGCGCGCAGCCCCCTTCCTTCCCCACCGACAGCCGAGAAAAGCCTGCCGAGGAGCGCCGCACGATGACGAGGCCGGACCCCTTCACGATGCCCGACGCGCAGGCCGTCGAAGGCAGCCGCATCATGGACTTCGCCCGCCGCGTCGG
Source organism: Streptomyces sp. NPDC002623 (assembly GCF_053592635.1). Classification (NCBI taxonomy): domain Bacteria; kingdom Bacillati; phylum Actinomycetota; class Actinomycetes; order Kitasatosporales; family Streptomycetaceae; genus Streptomyces; species Streptomyces sp. NPDC002623. The sequence continues at coordinate 196,478 of NZ_JBSFWB010000001.1, forward strand.
GCTGGACGGCACCGACTACGCCGCCCTGCACCACTGGTCGGTGACCGACCTGGAGGGCTTCTGGAGCGCGGTGTGGCAGTACTTCGGCGTCGACGCGGACGCCCCCTACGAGCGGGTGCTGGAGGAGGAACGGATGCCGGGCGCCCGGTGGTTCCCCGGCGCTGCCCTCAACTACGCCCACCACGCCCTGCGGAACCTCGCGGACGACGACGCGGCGATCATCGCCCTCGACGAGACGGGCTCCGGGTACGAGGTGTCCGGGCGGCGGCTGCGCTCCCAGGTCGCCTCCGTCGCCGCCACCCTGCGCGACCTGGGCGTCGGCGAGGGCGACCGGGTCGTCGGGTACCTGCCCAACACCCCGCACGCCGTCGTCGCGTTCCTGGCCGCCGCGAGCCTGGGCGCCGTCTGGTCGGTGTGCGGGCAGGACTACGTGCCCAGGGCGGCCGCCGACCGGTTCGCCCAGCTCGAGCTGACCGTCCTGGTCGCCGCCGACGGCTACCTCTTCAACGGCGCCGCCCACGACCGCCGTGACGCCGCCCTCGAACTGGCCCGTGCGCTGCCCACCCTGAAGGCGACCCTGCTGGTCGGCCACGTGGACCTGCCGCTGGCACGCCGCCTGGGCAGGCCCGAGCCCCTCTCGTCGCAGCAACTCGCCACCGCCGCCGAGTCGTTGGCGGCATTGGTGGTCGACGGACTGCTGGCGACGGGTTCACGGCGCGCCTGACCCCGAGCGCGCCCGACCCCCACCCCGATCGCGCCCGACCCCGATCCGGGGAGGCTACTGCTTGGCCCTCACCAGCCCGGCGTCGTACGCCATGATCACGGCCTGGACGCGGTCGCGCGCCCCGATCTTGGCGAGGACCCGTCCGACGTGCTTCTTCACCGTGGACTCGGTGAGGACGAGCCGTTCGGCGATCTCGGTGTTCGTCCAGCCCTGGCCGACGGCCACCAGGACCTCGCGCTCGCGGTCGCTGAGGGCCCGCAGCCGGGGGTCCTCCGGGGCGGGGGCGTCGGCCGGCGCCAGTACCTGGTGGGCGTAGGCGTCCAGCAGACGGCGGGTCAGCCGGGGGGCCACGACGGCGTCGCCGGTCGCGACCGCGTGGATGCCGGCCACGAGCTCCTCCGGACGGGCGTCCTTGAGCAGGAAGCCGCTGGCTCCGGCCCGCAGGCCGTCGTACGCGTACTCGTCCAGATCGAACGTGGTGACGATGAGGACGCGGGTGCGGCCGCCGGCGGCGATGATGCGGCGGGTGGCCTCGATGCCGTCCATGCCGGGCATCCGGATGTCCATGAGGACGACGTCGGGACGCAGTTGCGCGGCCAGCCGGACGGCCTCGGCGCCGTGCTCGGCCTCGCCCACCGCCTCCAGTCCGGGCGTGCCCTCGATGAGCATGCGGACGCCCATGCGCTGCAGGGGCTGGTCGTCGGCGATCAGCACGGTGGTCATGGCAGCTGTTCTCGCTGTTCTCCTGGCGCCGACGGGGACGACGCGGCCGGGGCGGCAGGTGCGGAAGGGACGGAGGGCGTGGAAGGGGCGGGAGAGGCGGAGGGGGTGGAGGGCGCGGAGGGTGCGTCGAGGACGACGTCCACGAGCCAGCCGTGGCCGGTGTCGCGCGGGCCGACGACGACGGTGCCGCCGTACATGGCGGCTCGCTGGCGGATGCCGACGAGGCCGTGGCCGGGATCGTCGGCACGGTCGTCCCGCGTTTCCGGCCTCGCCCGCGGGGGCGCTCCCGGCGGGGCGCCGGTGTCGGCGACCCGGATCCGCACCTGCCCCGCCTCGACGGCGATGACGACCTCGGCGGTCGTGCCGGTCCCCGCGTGCTTGAGCGTGTTGGTCAGCGACTCCTGGACGATGCGGTACACGGTGAGCTGCACGCCGTCGCTCAGCGCGTCCAGATCGCCCACGGTCCGGTAGGTCACCGGCAGTCCCGCCGCCCGCACCCGCGCCACCAGGGCATCCAGATCGCGGATCCCCGGCTGGGGGCTGAGCATCCGCTCGCCCTCCGGTTCCTCGCGCAGGACGCCCAGCACCCGGCGCAGCTCGCTCATGGCCTGGCGTCCGGTGTCGCCGAGGATGCGCAGGGCCTCGACGGACTGCTCGCCCCGGTTGGCGGCGAGGGTCGCGGCGCCGTCGGCGACGCTCACCATGACGGAGAGGTTGTGGCCGACGATGTCGTGCATCTCGCGCGCGACCCGGGACCGCTCGGCGGCGGCGGTGAGCCGGACCCGCTGCTCCTGCTCGATCTCCAGCCGCCTGGCCCGGTCCTCCAGAGCCGCCAGGTACATCCCGCGGATCCGGAGGGTCAGACCGAGGGTGACGGCCGCCGTCACCGTGCCCAGCATGAAGAAGCTGCCGAGCAGCGGACGCTCGATCGGGACCAGGACGAACGCGGCCAGCAGCAGTTCGACGGCGGTCAGCGCGGCGGCCCAGCCCAGCACCCGGAGCGAACCCTTCCGGGCCAGCGTGTACAGGGCGATGAGGGCCGAGAGACCGGTCGGCAGCCAGATGCCCAGCGACCACTGGACGACCGACACCAGCGCGATCACGAAGTACGTGACGGCCGGCGCCCTGCGCCGCCACCACAGCGGAACGACGAGCGCGGCGACGAACGCGAACAGGACGCCGGCCGGCACCTGGGCACGGGCGTCCGCGTCCCGGAAGGGAGAGTCGCCGTCGCCCCAGATCAGGTTGGGCACGGTGACGGCGACGACGAACAGCACCACCGCTGTGTCGAGCAGCCACGGATGCCGGCGGTCCAGCCGCTGCCGACGGCTCTGGTCGCGCAGCAGACGTCCCAGCAGCGGGTGCGCCCACGCGGCGTCGAACGCGGGGGACGGCCGGTCGGCCGTCCCCCGTCCGGTGTCCGCCGGCGCTCCCGCACGGTGCGCAGTCATGGACGCCATTGTCCTCGCGCCCAGGTCAGACGTCGGTCCGGACGAGCCGGAAGGCCGCCCCCGCGAGGGTCAGCGCCACCCAGCCGGCGAAGACCGCCAGGCCGGCCCCGGGGGAGAGGGCGTCCGAGGACTGGTGGAGGGCGTAGACGGCCGACCCCGCGTTGCTCGGGAAGTAGGGGCTGAGCGTGTCGTACCAGGAGTCCGGCAGCAGCGAGGCCAGGCCGGGGAGGATCAGCAGCACGCCGACCAGGGCCGCGATGGCTCCCGCGGAGGAGCGGATCAGCACGCCCAGGGCCACGCCGAACACCGCCACCAGACCGAGGTAGACACCGGCGCCGGCCAGGCTGCGCAGCACTCCGTCGTCGCCCAGGGCGAGCGAGATGCTCTCGCCGTCCAGGCCCGGAGTGCCCAGCAGGAAGGCGGCCAGCGCGCCGACGGTGGTCAGGACCAGGGCGATCGGCCCGATCACGGCGGCCTTGGACCACAGCACGGGCAGTCGGCGCGGCACCGCCGCGAGGGTGGAGCGGATCATGCCGGTGGTGTACTCGCCCGCGGACAGCAGCACCCCGAGGACGCCGATGGCCAGCGACGCGAAGGTCACACCGGTCAGGGCCAGACTGACCGCATCGCTCTCACCGCCGGAACCCGGACCGGGCGGTCCGTCGTTCACGACGCCGGGACTGTAGGTGTAACTGGCGATCGCCCCGAAGAGGATCAGCAGGACGACGGCGACGCCCAGCGTGATCCAACTGGAGCGCAGCGACCAGAACTTGGCCCACTCCGAGCGCAGCACCCGGACGCCGGTCACCTTGTAGGGCGTCGTGCGGGCAGCAGTGGAGTCGGGGGCAGGGACGGGGGCGAGGCCGGTGACGGTCATCAGGCTGCCTTTCGCTCGGTGCTGTCGGCCGGAGCACTCTGGTACTCGACGGCGTCGCGGGTGAGGTCCATGAACGCCGCCTCCAGGGAGACGGACTGCGGGGTGAGCTCGTACAGCGCCACACCGTGCTGGGCGGCGATCACGCCGATCTCACGGGCGTCCCGTCCGCTGACCAGCAGTTCCTCGGCGGAGGAGGAGCTGATCGTGACGTCCGGGCCGGCCAGCAGCGCACGCAGTCTCACGGCCTCGGCGGTGGCGACCTTCACGCCCCCGCCGCCGGCCTCCCGGGTGAAGCCGTCGACGGTGGTGTCCGCCAGCAGCCGGCCGCGTCCGATGATCACCAGATGGTCGGCGATCAGCGCGGTCTCGCTCATCAGGTGCGAGGAGAGCATCACGGCCCGGCCCTCGTCGGCCAGCCCGCGCAGCAGGTTGCGCACCCACAACACGCCTTCCGGGTCGAGGCCGTTGACCGGTTCGTCGAGCATGACGATCGCCGGATCGCCGAGCAGCGCCGAGGCGATGCCGAGCCGCTGTCCCATGCCGAGCGAGAAGGCGCCGACGCGCTTGCCTGCCACGCTGGTCAGCCCGGCCAGCTCGATGACCTCGTCCACCCGGCGCCGCGGAATGCCGTGCGTGTACGCGAGCGCCATCAGATGGCTGAACGCGCTGCGCCCGGGGTGCACGGACTTGGCCTCCAGCAGGGTGCCGATCTCGTGCAGCGGCGCGGAGTGCCGGGCGTAGGAGCGCCCGTTGACGGTGACCGAGCCCTTGGTGGGGGAGTCCAGCCCGACGATCATCCGCATGGTCGTGGACTTGCCCGCACCGTTGGGCCCGAGGAAGCCGGTCACCTCACCGGGCTTGACGGTGAAGCTCAGCTTGTCGACGACCGTCTTGTCGCCGTACCGCTTCGTCAGCTCACGCGCTTCGATCATGGGAGGGCCTGGCCTTTCCTGCCTGGGACTCGGCCGCGGAGTGCGCCGCGGTGCCTGCCCTCGAAACTACGAGCGCCGCGGGCCGGGACCCTGGGACCGCAGGGGAATCTTCGGCGCCCGGGTGGTACCGCGGTACCAACCGCGTCCGTCGTCGCGTCATCCTCGGGTCGCATCCGGGTCGCATCCGGGTGGCTTCTGCGGGGCCCTGGGTCGCCCTCGTGGCGAAGATCCGCCAGAATGGACGCCCGTTCGTCCGTACCGAACCACCGAGGTTTTCCGTGACCCACTCCGTGGCCCGCGAGCCGCAGCGGCGCAATTCGCGGTCCAACCGGGCTCGCATCCTGGCCACGGCACGTCAGGAGCTCGGCCGGAATCCGGACGTCACCCTGGAAGAGATCGCACGGGCCTCCGGCGTCGTACGGCGCACCCTCTTCGGTCACTTTCCCGGCCGGGCGGCGCTGTTGGAGGCGCTCGCGGAGGAGGCGTCCGAGGCGCTGCGCGCCGTGCTGGCGGTCGCGGCGCGTCCCGAGGACCCGGCCGAGCGGGCGCTCGCGGTCTTCGTGCAGTCGATATGGCCGGTGGGGGACCGCTACCGGCTGCTGCTCGCCCTCGCCCAGCGCGACCTCGGCATCGAGCGGGTGGCCGACATCCTCGCCCCCGCCCGCGACGAGGTCACGTCCATCCTGGCGCGGGGCCAGCGCACCGGCGTCTTCCACACGCAGTTGCCGCCCGCCGTGCTGAGCGCCGGGCTGGAGGGCATGCACATCGCGCTGCTGGAGGAGGTCAACACCGGCGCGCTGGAGGACGACGGGACGCGGACGGCCGTCGCCACGCTCGTGGCGGCGGGTGTGCCGGAGGGACGGGCCCGGGCCGTGGTCGACGACGTCCTGTCGGCGGCGGGCACGGGGCAGGACGCCGGTGCCGATGCCGGCGCGGGCACAGGCACAGGCACAAAAGACTGAGGCGATCGAGCGGCCCGGATAGCCGGGCCGTCCGATCGCGTCCATCCCGCAGGGGGAGTACTCAGCCGCGTTCGCCCGACGCGTCGACGATCGCCGTGGAGACGCGGGTCGCCGTGCCGATCACCGTGCCCTTTGCGACGAACGGTCCGCCGGATGCCTTGCCGCCCACGTAGTAGTCCAGACCGGCCACCCACCGGACGCCCCGATAGGCGTAGGTGTCCGGATCCAGCAGGACCTGGATGGCGTTGGCTGCGAAGGATTTGTCGCGGAAGTTGCCGTCGATGCCGATGGCGAGGACGGTCCGGCCGTCGCTGTCCGTCACCTCGACCGGCTCGGTCACCCCGTCCAGGCCCATGATGATCCGGTAGATCGTGTGCGCCTTGTCGGGCGGCAGGACGGTGCTTGCGGAGAGGATCTCCAGGATCTCGTTGAAGTCGCGCTGTGCCTGGGTCAGCCGCGAGGCGTCGACCACCCGGGTGGGGATGGACTTCTTCAGGATCATCCGCAGGGCGGCGTCGGGGTCGTCGGGGAGCGCGGCCACGAGGGTGTCCGTGTCCTGGGGTGAGAGCATCTCGGCGCTGCCACCAACGGCGATATGCCGTGGGGCGTCGGGGCCGGTCTGTTTCGAACTCGGAAGCGTGAATTTTTCGCCGTCGTAGCGGATCCACCGTGTGGTGTCCAATTGCCTCGTCGGCGTGGGGGCGCACGGGTTCCCGGGGTTGGGTGACAGGGCGAGGAAGCCGACCTCGCTGTACATGTCGCCGCTGCTGACGGACAGGCACGACCAAGCGTCGAACTGGACGTTCTGATACACCCACTGGTTCGGCCGGGTCGAGGAGGCGGACCCAGGCGTCGTCGGCGAAGAGTGGTCCGGTCGCAGGGGCAGCGTGGACAGTGACACCGCGGCCACCACCGCGGCGACCGCCCCCAGGGTCCTGAGCCGCCGGCCGGTGCGGGATCCGGCGCGCAAGCCGATGCGGAAGCGCCGGGGCTCGGCGATCTCGTCCAGCAGTCGCTGCCGGGCGGGGGTGAGCCGGGCGTGGTCAGGTACGGGAGCGTCGGCCCGCAGGGACCGCACCGCTGTCATCTCATCCATGGCCGATCATCTCCGCGACGTCGTGTACGAGGGTGGGGTCGACTCCGCCGAGGGCGTGGCGGACCTTCTTGCGGGCCCGGTTCAGGCGCGAGCGCACCGTGCCCACCGGGATGGACAGCGCCTCGGCGACCTCCTGGTAGCCGAGGTCGGCCCAGGCGATCAGCAGCAGGACGTCCCGGTCGCCCCGGGACAGCCCGGCGAGCGCCCCGGCCAGCGGGCCCTGCACCGCGTGGGCGGTGACCCGGCTGTCGCTCCGGTCGGTCCAGGAGGCCGCCACCGGGTCGAGACCGGTGCGGGCGAGCGCCCTGAGGGCCCGGACCTCGGCACGGCGCTGCTTGCCGATGAGGTTCGCGGCGATGCCGTACAGCCAGGGACGGGCGTCGGGCCGGTCGCGGTCGTAGCGCTTGCGCATCCGGAACGCGCTCAGGAACGTGTCGGCGGTGATGTCCTCGGCCGCCTCATCGCCCAGCCGGCGGGCCGCGTACCGGTGGATCACGGCCGCGTGCCGTCGGTAGAGCTCGCCGAAGAGCTCCGGTCGGTCCAGGGAGTCGGCGATGAGGCGGGCGTCGTCATCGGGTCTGGCGGGTGGGCTGTTCACACGGTCTCCGTGTCTGCCGTCGATGGGGTGTCACCTCGTCGACGGGGTGACACCCCTCATTACCCGCAGCCTCCGAAAGGGTTCACGGGCGGGACGGGAGTCAGGGAGACGGCCGGTCAGTCGACGACGGCGGACTGCGGCTGGGGCTGGGGCTGGGGCTGGGGCTGGGACTGAGGCTGCGGCTGGGGCTGCGGCTCGCGCTGCGGTTCGGCCGCCGCGTCCGGTTCGGCCTCTGCGCCCCGTTCGGTCCCTGCGCCCCGTTCGGTCCCTGCGCCCGGTTCGGCCGCCGCGCCCGGTTCGCGCTCCGCTTCCGTGGTCGCGCCCGGCAGCAGACCGCTCAGGGCGGCGCACTGCTCGGGGCCCATGACGTGGGCCAGCGCCTCGGTGACCGTCTCGGCGAGCGCGCCGGACGCCTCCCGCAGCAGACGGCGGGCCTTGTCCGTGAGGGCGACCTCGACGCCGCGCTTGTCGCCGCAGACCGACTGGCGGGTGACGAGACCGGCGTGCTGAAGGCAGGCGATCTGGTAGGTCAGACGGGTCTTGGGGCGGCCCAGCAGCTCCGCGACGCGGGTCATACGCAGGCCCTCCCGGGGCTGCTCCGCCAGCAGGCACAGGATCAGGAACTCGTCGTGCGAGACGTCCAGCCGCTCCTTGACCACCGAACGCAGCCGCTGCTCCACCGCCCCCGTCGCGGCCAGCAGCAGCATCCAGCCGCGCAGCTCGGGTGGCAGCAGGCCGGCGCCTGCACCCTGCGCGGACGGACAAGGGGGCAGCTCGGCGGGGGTGTCAGCGGGCTCTGCCATAGCTCTGAGTGTATCCGTAGTCCAAATTTGCATGACCTTGCGAGATCTGGTTGTTCAGATTTGGATTACCGGCTAGCGTGGTCCTTCAGCAGTGTCATCCAAATTTGGACCATTGATCGCACCATCAAGGAGAACCGCCATGACCGTCGCCGTCGAAACCGGACTGTGGAAGCTCGACGCGGGCGCCTCGACCGTCGCCCTGAGGCACAAGACGATGTGGGGCCTGGTCACCGTCAAGGGCGTGTTCACCGGCGTCGGCGGCGCGGGCGAGGTGGGAGCCGACGGGGCCGCCACCGGCACGCTGACCCTGGACGCTGCCTCCCTCGACACGAAGAACGCCAAGCGGGACACGCATCTGCGCGGCGCGGACTTCTTCGACGCCGACAACCACCCCCAGATCACCTTCGCCGTGCGCACCGCCGAACTCGGCGCCGACAAGGCCGTGAAGGTGTCCGGTCAGCTGACCGTCCGCGGCATCAGCCGACCGCAGTCCTTCACCGCGCGACTGACCCAGGCGGACTCCGACGCGGTCACCCTGGACGCCGAATTCACCGTGGACCGCGACCAGTTCGGCCTGGGCTGGAACCAGATGGGCATGATCCGCGGCCTGACCACCGTCACCACCACGCTCCGCTTCACGCGCTCCACGACCGCCTGACGGACGGTCACTTCATGTGCGGTGACTGGCACTTGACACTGACGCACCGTCAGGACGACGGCGTACGTCACGACGTGCGCAGCGCGGGCCCCACGTCCGCACTCGACAGCGTCTGCGGCGTCGCCGTGAAGGCCCGCAGCCGGATCCGCACACCCGGGCGAGGCAGGCGGAACTCCCCTGCGGGCGGCCGGAGTTCATAGACGGCCACGGTGTGGGCGGAGAGGGTGCGGGGGCCCTTCGCGATCGTCCAGTACGAGTCCATGCCCTGGCCGGTGGTGAGTGTGAAGTGGGGCGCCAGGTCGCTGTCACCGGTGTTCTCCACCCGAAGCGTCATCGACGACACGGCAGTTGACGCGGTGCCCTTCGCGGTGCCCTTTGTGGTGCTCGTCGCGGTCGTCCTCGCGGTGGGCGACGTGGCATGCCGGACCGACGTGATGCGCATGTCCAGCGGGGGCGTCCCCGTCGCCGCCGCCGTCGCGCTCGCCAGGGCCGGGACGACGACCAGCACGGCCGCGGCGATCCGCGCCGGACGCCGACGCGCTCCCGCCGACCACCGAGGGCGCGGCTGCCAGGCCCCGGCGAACTCCGACAGGGGCACGGTGACCGCGGTCGCCAGCCACAGCGGCGTCATCATCAGGTAGTAACCGTCCTGCGAGCGTGTCGCCAGGAAGAAGGCACACCAGGGCAGCACGGCGGCCGCCGGACCGAGCCGCCGCACGAACAGCACGAACAGCGCCAGCAGCCCCGCCGCGAGCAGCATGCTCGCGCGGCCGTACCAGTCGAGCCGGTCGCTGCCGTCCGTGAGATACAGCGAGATGCCCACCAGACCCTGACCATGGATCACCGCGCCCTGGGTGAGCGGCAGCGCGATCCCGCCGAGCCAGGTCCCGGGCTCGTGCACGATGAAGTACGTGTTGATCAACAGCCATACGGCGCCCGCGACCCCGGCGAGGCGCAGAAGCACGCCTGCCGCGCCCCGCGGGCCCAGCTCACCGCGGCGCACCGCATAGAGCCCGGCCAGCAGGAACGGCGTCACGAACCAGGGAAGCTGCTGTGCGGCGCACGCCGCGCCCAGGCACGCGGCCCGCGCGATCCCGGCCCCGCCGAGCCGTCCGCCCCGCCCGATCCGCGGCCAGCGCACCACCACCGGGATCAGCAGCGCCAGCGCCAGGATCGCCGGGTAGCCCTGCCGTCCGTACATCGGCAGGAACGAGAAGCCGAGGCACACCATCGTCGCCGCCGGCCGCCACGGCGTCGACAGCATCCGCCAGAGCACCACGGCGCCGACGACGAGCGCGCCGGTGGCCATCGCCGTCGCCGGGGCGCCGCCGTGCCCGATCCACAGCAGCGGCGCGGTCAGCAGCGGGGCGAGCGGGGGATAGCCGTACGTGTAGTCGTAGCCGCCGCCCATCGTCGGGGTGAGCGCGATGCCGTGGCCGAAGAGCCAGGGCCAGGGCTGTCCGTAGACGGGGTCGCCCGCGACGAGCGCCCGGGCGGCCTGGGTGGTGAGGACCGCTTCGTCACCGCCCTTGTGGTTCATCGCCCACGCGCACAGCACGAGCGTCACACCGGTCGCCAGCACCCACAGGTCGACGCGGGCCAGGGTACGACCCCGCCGGACCACCAGGGCGAGCACACCGCAGAGGAGGATCGACGCGTAGCAGACCGAAATGGCCGCGGCCACGGCGAGGCGGTGACCGGCCGCCTGTGACCAGATCGTGCGGGTGCCGATGAAGAGGCTGACGGCGGCGAGCAGCGTCAGGACGCGATGCCACTGCTCGGGAGGTCCCTCGCCGGCGGACACCGCCGGGGCCGGCTCTCGGGCGGGTGTCACCAGCGGTGCTTCTGCCAAGTACACGGTTTCGCAACGTAATCGGGGCTGGTGAACGAGGTGCGCTCGGGCGGGAAGAATCCGGTGTGGCGGGGGTAAGAGACGACTGCGCGACAACCGAAGCGGTGGCGGTCCGTGTCGCTGTTGGGCCGAACGGGTGACTTGGCGTAAGAATTGGCTGGTGCAGGCATTGAAGGCGAGTCAGTTCGGGGGGTGCCGGTGAACCGTTACGACGTCACCGATGAACAGTGGGAAGGGCTCGCTCAGGTAGTTCCGTTGCGCGGCCGGGACGCGTGGCCGTCGGCGGTGGACCATCGCTCGCTGCCCGCCGCCGAGCCGGAGAGCCGGCGCCGCTTCGTCGTGCTGCGGGTCAACGTCTTCGCGGACGCCCGCGAGGTCGCCGAGACACTGATGGCGGGCATCCCGGTGCTGCTCGACCTGACGGGCGCGGAGACCGACACCGCCAAGCGAGTCCTGGACTTCTCCACCGGAGTCGTCTTCGGCCTGGCCAGCGGCATGCACCGGGTCGACCGCAACGTCTTCCTGCTGACCCCACCGGGCACAGAGGTGAGCGGGATCATGGAGGGGGCGGGGGCTCCTAGGGTCTGAGGCGGTAGGCGGTAGGCGGTAGGCGGCAGGCGGCGGGCGGCGGGCGGCGGGCAGAGGGCAGAGGGCAGAGGGCAGAGGGCGACGTTCCAGGCCGGGCTGCCGCCGGGCTGCCGCCGGGCCGACGTCGGAGCGCCGCCGGGCGCCGGCGTAGGACCGTCGCTGTGTTGGCGTAGGACCGTCGTCGTGCTGGCGTCGTGCTGGCATAGGACGGGCGTCGGACCGCTGCTGGGCCGGCGGCCTGACCGGCTCGGCGCGACCGGCTCGGCGCGCCGGGTTCGCCGGGACGGGTTCGCCGGGGCCGGCTGACTGGCGCGGTCGGTTCGCCGGGGCCGGTCAGGCGTGCGTGATCGCCGCGCGTGGACGAGGGGGCGGCGGCCGCGGTGGTCGGCGTAGGCGATCGGCGTAGGCGATCGGCGTGGGCGGTCCCCATGGGGGACTGCCAGAGCGGTCGCCTCGCCCATGGGGACCGGTTCGCCGCGACCGGTCCGCCGAGGCCGGCTCATCGTGGGCCGACTCGTCCTCGTCCGTTCCTCGTGGGACGCGGCGCTCCGCGACCCGTTGGCCAAGGGACCGGCTCGTCCTGGTCGCCCGATCGTAGGAAGCTTGCCCGGGCGGAACGGTTCGGCTGGCGGCGGAGTCCTACGGTCCGGATATGCCCTCGCCGTTCGCCTCTTCCGCGCCCTTACCCCAACCCCCCACCACGCCCGACGGCGCGCCGCCCGGGACCGCCTCGCCCACCGTGCCCGCACAGGCGGCCCCTGTGGAGGAACAACGGGCCTCGCCCGCAGCCGGTGTGCCCCGCGCGGTGCCCGCGCAGGTGCGGTACGTCCGGCCCTGCGTCACCGAACTGCGGCTCTCCGCCTTCGCGGCGCACCTGCGTGCCCGGTTCCCACTGGGCGCCGTCACGCTGTTCGTCGGGGCCAGCGGGAGCGGCAAGAGCAGCGCGCTGCGGGCCTACGAGGCGTTGGCGCGGCTCGGAGGCGGGGCCCCGCTCGGCGAGGTGTTCGCCGATCCGGTCGCCTGCGTGCCCCAGGGCGCGCGGCCCGACGCCCAGCGCCGCCGGGGTTTCCGCATCGGGTGCACGGCGGACGGACCCGGCGGGCCGGTCCGGCTCGACGTCGCCGTACAGGCCGAACCCGAGCTGCGCATCGTGGGGGAGCGGCTGAGCGCGGGCGGCGTCGTGCTGCTGGAGACGGCGCTGCGCGATCCCGGGCGGCGCTCGGTGCAGGCCGCCTGGCACACGGGCGGCCCCTCCCCGGTGACCCGCGCTCCGCTGCCCGACGACCGGCTCGGCACCGCGCTGCTGCCGCTGCGCGTGGCCGGCAAGACCGACGGACAGCGGCAGGTGCTCGCCGCCGCCGAACAGATGGTGGTCGCCCTGCGGTCCGTGTTCGCCTGCGATCCGCAGCCCGACTGGATGGGCGCCCCCGTCCCCACCGGCTCCGGCCGACTGCTCGCCGGCTGCGACAACCTCGCCGACGTCCTCTGGCGCACCCGCGAGGAGTGCGGACGGCGGCACGCGCAACTGGTGGCCGCGCTGTCCGCCGGCTCCGGCGGATCCACTCGGCCCGCCGGACCCGTCGTGGACCTGCGCGCCGAGCCGCTGACCGACGGCACGGTCCGCGCGCTGCTCCACCGGGCCGACGGCACCCGCACGGAGCTCGCCCGGCTGGGATACGGCGAACTGCGCTACGTAGCCCTCGCGCTGGTGCTGCTCACCGGCCCGGGCGTCCTCGACGTGGACCCGGCCGGCGAGGTGCCCGCCGCGATGCAGACCCTCACCCTGCTCGCCGACGGCCTCGACCGGGGCCTCGACGCGACGCAGCACGCCGAACTGCTGCGCCTGGCGGTCCGGATGGCCGAGCGCGGGCACATCCGCTGCGTCGGCGCGGTCAGCGACGGCTCCTTCGCCGCCCGGACGGACGGAGTGACGGTGGTACACCTGGGGTCGTGACTGAACAACACCTCGACGTGGCGAAGCTGCAGCGCAGACTGGCCGAGTTCGCTGCCGCGCGGAACTGGCAGCCCTTCCACACGCCCAAGAACCTCGTCGCCGCGCTGAGCGTGGAGGCGTCCGAACTGGTCGAGATCTTCCAGTGGTTGACGCCGGAGGAGTCGGCCCGGGTGATGGACGACCCCGACACCGCCCACCGGGTGACGGACGAGGTCGCCGACGTGCTCGCTTATCTGCTGCAACTGTGCGAGGTGCTCGGGATCGATCCGCTGGCGGCGCTGGACGCGAAGATCGACCGCAACGAACGCAGATTCCCGGCGCCGTAGCGGAACATCGTTCAGGAGCCGTCGTTCAGGAGCCATGGAGCCGTCGTTCAGGAGCCGGACGATCCGTTTTCACTCTCCGGAGTCAACAGGCGGACCGAAATCGATTTGTTGTCCACAGATTTCGGTCTTCCTCTGGCTTTTCGCCCCACAGGCCTTCACTCTGGGTAGTGGACAAGGGTGTTCGGGCGGACGTGCGAGCAGCACGTCGGGACAGACGGGGGCGGCGCATGGACGCGGTGCGGCTCATCCTGACGAGCAGGCGCGCGCTCGCGGGCAGCAGCCAGGCGACGGAGATACTCACGGAGGTGTGGCAGGCGCAGGCCCTGGCGCAGGCGATCGGCAGTCGTCTCGCCGTCTCGGGCCCGCCCGAACTGCGCGGCGAGGCACTGGGACTGACCGAGCTGGCGGGCCGAGGCTGCGGTGTGCTGGGCGCGCCGGACCTCGACCCCACGGAGCTCCTCGCCGCCCGACTGACCGAGCTGGACGACGCCCGCCGGGCCCTCATCGACCTGGGCGGTCTGCTGGGCGAGGTAGGCATCGCCCTGGTCGGCCTGGCCAGCTCGGCGGACGACCAGGGCACGTACTGGAAGTGCATGGAGGCCATCGACGCGGCCGACGAATCCAGAGACCGGGTCCTGGAAATGCTACGCAAACTGACCGCAAGAGAGGAACGAGAACAGAGAGAGGCCGCCGTACCGGAGAGATGAACCGAGCCGACGCCGAAGCGGCTGAGGGTGTCGGATTGCGCGTCGGACTGCGTAGCGGACCGCGTGTCAGATCGCGTGTCAGATCGCGGTGCCCTCTTCCCTTGGCGTGCGCTGAGGAACGCCGGTTCCGGTCGACTGGAAATCCGCGTCCAGCGCCGAAAGATCCGCGTTCAACGCCGCCATCAGCTCCTCCATCTGCTGCAACAACCCCTTCGGCTGGGCTGCGTAGGCCCCGCCCTGCTGCGGCACGGTCTCTTCGGACATGACGGCCTCCTCGGCCCTGGCCCCCCTTGAGGAGGGCCGATGCGGGTGACGTCCCGGCGCTGACCAGCCGGGCACGGGCGCCGGGCGGTCCGGCTCCGCCCCGGCCAACGATCACCGCGAGGGCGGGTCACTGGCCCGGGCAACCCCCCACGCACGGCACAAGCCTTTTTCACCCGACCGGGGAGGCGCGGGGGCCGGGGGACCGGTGGGGTTGACGGGGCGGCCGGGGCGGACGACATGCAGGATGGGGGCATGGATCTTCGTATCTTCACCGAGCCCCAGCAGGGCGCGACCTACGACACCCTCCTCACCGTGGCCAAGGCCACCGAGGACCTCGGGTTCGACGCCTTCTTCCGGTCCGACCACTATCTGAAGATGGGCGATGTCAGCGGGCTCCCGGGCCCCACCGACGCCTGGATCACGCTCGCCGGCCTCGCCCGCGAGACCAAGCGCATACGCCTCGGCACACTGATGACGGCCGGCACCTTCCGGCTGCCCGGCGTCCTCGCCATCCAGGTCGCGCAGGTGGACCAGATGTCCGGCGGACGCGTCGAACTCGGCCTGGGCGCGGGCTGGTTCGAGGAGGAGCACACGGCGTACGGCATCCCCTTCCCCAAGGAGAAGATCGGCCGCCTGGAGGAGCAGCTGGAGATCGTCACGGGCCTGTGGGCCACGGAGCTCGGCAAGACCTTCGACTTCCACGGGTCGTACTACGACCTCACCGACTCGCCCGCGCTGCCCAAGCCCGCGCAGGCGAAGATCCCGGTGCTGATCGGCGGCAACGGCGCGACCCGCACGCCGCGACTGGCCGCCCGGTTCGCCGACGAGTTCAACATGCCGTTCGGCTCGGTCGAGGACAGCGAACGCCAGTTCGGCCGGGTGCGGGCCGCCGCGGAGGAGATCGGCCGCGAAGCCGACGCGATCACCCTCTCCAACGCCCTCGTCGTCTGCGTCGGCAAGGACGACCAGGAGCTCGCCCGGCGCGCCGCCACGATCGGCCGCGAGGTCGACGAGCTGAAGACCAACGGACTGGCCGGCTCCCCCGCCGAGGTCGTCGACAAGATCGGCCGCTATGCCGAGGCCGGCTCCCGGCGGATCTACCTCCAGCTCCTCGACCTGCACGACCTGGACCACCTGGAACTGATCTCCGCCCAGGTGCAGACGCAACTCTCCTGAGGCGAGGCCGGCGTCTCGAGGCGAGGTCGGCCGACGTCCCTGAGACGAGGTGGGTGTCTTGAGGCGAGGTCGACCGGCGGAGCATCCCGGTCCGGACATCGTTGTCCGCGCCGCCACGCGCCGCCGATCATCTGTGACACGGCTGTGACCGGAGGTATGGCTTCCGTCACAGTCGGCCCGTCCGAGCCCTGATGAGCTGGCCGGATGCGCAGACCCCGTGGTTTCGGCCCTGTCCGCCCCGCCCTCCCTGCCGTCGCCGCCGTGCTGCTCCTCGCCTCGGCGGCGACGGCCTGCGGAACGGAACGCGCGGACACGACCGGTGGAGTCGGCGCGGCGTCCGCGGCGCCCAGGACCCTGGTCACCGACCCACCGGTGGACGGCGTACGGATCACCTCGGTCAGCATCCCCACCGCCTCCCCGGCCCGCGACGCCACCTCCACCCCCGCCCCGTCCCGGTCCCTGGGCTTCGTCCACGCGGACCCCCTTCCCACGGACTCGGGCATCTCCGCCGTCTACGAGATCACCAACGACGGCTCGGAGTCGCTGACGTACACCGTGCTCTTCACCTTCACGACCAGCGGCGGCGAGGTCATGAGCAGCAAGCGCGAGACCGTGCGAGCGGTCGGAGCGGGCAGGACCGTGCGGGGAACCGTCGAACCGGGCGTGCTCGCGCCGGGCGCCTCCCCGGTGACGACGGCGAAGGTCGCCGAGGTGACCAAGGTCCCCGCGGCCGAGGCGCCGGCCGACGCGGACGTCTGCCCGTCCTCCGGGATTCGCCTCACGGCCGACGAGGGCGACGCGGCGATGGGCCTGCGCGTCGTCGGACTGCATCTGGAGAACTGCGGCAAGAAGAACTACTCCCTCGACGGCTACCCACAACTGAGCCTCCTGGACGAGGATCGCCGCCCGGTCAAAGGCGTGCAGATCCTCCAGGGCGGCGACAGCATTTCCACCGGAACCGGTTACGACGACCCGCCCAGCCCGCTCACCCTGAAACCCGGTGAAACCGCTGTATCCGGTCTGATCTGGCGTAACACCACCGAAGCCGGTCTCGACGCCGTGACCGTGCCGTACGTCCGCGTCCGCGCGAAATCCGGTGCCGCACCCGTCGTCGTCACGCCCCACCTCGACCTCGGCACCACCGGAAAGCTGGGCGTCGGCGCGTGGAAACGGGCGGATCGGTAGGAAAAAAATTCCGCGTCCCCGCGCACCGTTTCTCGGTACGTTGGAGAGGCGCGCGAGCGCACGACCAGCGCTTTCGCTCCTTCCGAACCCTTCGAGGCAACCACCGTGTTCCTGACGATCAGCACCACAGGCACCCCCGAACGCCCCGCGACCGACCTGGGCTTCCTGCTGCACAAGCATCCCGACAAATCGCAGGCGTTCTCCACCTCCTACGGCCGGGCGCACGTCGTCTACCCCGAGGCCGATGCCGAGCGCTGCACGGCGGCGCTGCTCCTGGAGGTGGATGCCGTGGCGCTGGTCCGGCGCGGCAAGGGCAAGGGCCGCGGCGGCGCTCCCGACGCCGCCCTCGCCCAGTACGTCAACGACCGCCCGTACGCGGCTTCCTCGCTGCTCGCGGTCGCGCTCAGCGCCGTGTTCTCCAGCGCGATGCGCGGAGTGTGCGCCGCGAAGCCCGAACTCCCCGCGCAGACACGGCCGTTGCGCGTGGAGGTGCCCGCACTGCCCGCCCGCGGCGGCCCCGACCTCGTACGCGCCCTCTTCGAGCCGCTCGGCTGGACGGTGAGCGCCGAACCGGTGGCCCTGGACACGGAGTTCCCCCAGTGGGGCGACTCGCGGTACGTGAGCCTGGTCCTGGAGTCGCAGACGCTCACTCTCGCCGAGGCTCTGCGCCACCTGTACGTCCTGCTGCCCGTCCTCGACGACGCCAAGCACTACTGGGTCTCCTCCGACGAGGTCGACAAGCTGCTGCGCGCCGGTGAGGGCTGGCTGCCCGACCACCCCCAGCAGAAACTGATCACAAGCCGTTACCTGTCCCGCCGCTGGTCACTGACCCGGCAGGCGATGGAGCGGCTGGAGCTGGTCCGGCTCGCCGAGGCCGACGACAGCGAGGTCGAGGAGATCGACAACGCGGTCGCGGCGGAGGCCGAGACGGAGGAGCGCCCGACCCCGCTGGCCGTGCTGCGCCGTGAGGCGATCGTCACGGCGCTGACCGGGTCCGGGGCCGCCCGTGTCCTGGACCTCGGGTGCGGCCAGGGCCAGTTGGTGCAGGCGCTGCTGAAGGACCCGCGCTTCACCGAGATCGTCGGCGTCGACGTCTCGATGCGCGCGCTCACCATCGCCTCCCGCCGCCTGAAGCTGGATCGCATGGGGGAGCGACAGGCCTCTCGCGTCCAGCTCTTCCAGGGCTCGCTGGCCTACACCGACACCCGTCTCAAGGGCTACGACGCCGCCGTCCTCAGCGAGGTCGTCGAACACGTCGACCTGCCGCGGCTGCCCGCCCTGGAGTACGCGGTGTTCGGCTCGGCCCGTCCGAGGACCGTCCTGGTGACGACCCCGAACGTCGAGTACAACGTGCGCTGGGAGACCCTCCCGGCAGGCCACGTCCGGCACGGCGACCACCGCTTCGAGTGGACCCGCGAGGAGTTCCGCACCTGGGCGTCCGGGGTGGCCGAACGGTACGGCTACGACGTCGAGTTCGTCCCCGTGGGCCTCGACGACCCGGAGGTCGGCCCGCCCACCCAGATGGCCGTGTTCCAGATGCAGCCCCCGAACTCCACCAAGTCCGCTCGTTCCACCCCGTCCACGAATTCCGCGAAGCCCACGAACGAGAAGGAGGCGAAGGCAGCATGACCGAGAATCAGGTTTCCATGAAGCAGGGCCGCGTGCTGCCCGTCACCGACCTCTCCCTCGTCGTGCTCATCGGCGCGTCCGGGTCCGGCAAGTCCACCTTCGCCCGCCGGCACTTCAAGCCCACCGAGGTCATCTCCTCCGACTTCTGCCGGGGTCTGGTCTCCGACGACGAGAACGACCAGAGCGCGACCCGGGACGCCTTCGACGTCCTGCACTACATCGCGGGCAAGCGGCTCGCGGCCGGTCGGCGCACGGTGGTCGACGCGACCAGCGTGCAGCAGGACGCGCGCCGTCAACTCGTCGACCTGGCGAAGAGTCACGACGTGCTGCCCATCGCCATCGTGCTGGACGTGCCGGAGGAGGTGTGCGCCGAACGCAACGCGGGCCGCAGCGACCGTGCCGACATGCCCCGCCGGGTCATCCAGCGCCACACCCGCGAACTCCGCCGATCCCTGCGCCACTTGGAGCGCGAGGGCTTTCGCAAGGTGCACGTCCTGCGGGGCGTCGAGGACGTCGAGAACGCCTCGGTCGTCACCGAGAGGCGCTTCAACGACCTGACCCACCTCACCGGCCCCTTCGACATCATCGGCGACATCCACGGCTGCGCCGTCGAACTGGAGTCCCTGCTGGGCAAGTTGGGCTATGTCGACGGCGCGCACCCGGAGGGCCGTCAGGCCGTCTTCGTCGGCGACCTGGTCGACCGGGGCCCGGACAGCCCGGGCGTCCTGCGCCGCGTGATGTCGATGGTCGGGTCCGGCAACGCCCTCTGCGTCCCCGGCAACCACGAGAACAAGTACGGCCGTCACCTCAAGGGCCGCAAGGTCCAGCACACCCACGGCCTCGCCGAGACCATCGAGCAGATGGCGACGGAGACCGATGAGTTCCGCGCCGAGGTGCGCGAGTTCATCGACGGACTGGTCAGCCACTACGTCCTCGACGGCGGCAAGCTGGTGGTCTGCCACGCCGGTCTGCCGGAGAAATACCACGGCCGCACCTCCGGCCGGGTCCGCTCGCACGCGCTCTACGGCGACACCACCGGCGAGACCGACGAGTTCGGCCTGCCGGTGCGCTACCCGTGGGCGGAGGACTACCGGGGCCGGGCGGCCGTCGTCTACGGTCACACCCCGGTCCCCGAGGCCACCTGGCTCAACAACACCATCTGCCTCGACACCGGTGCAGTCTTCGGCGGCAAGCTGACCGCGCTGCGCTGGCCCGAGCGCGAGCTGGTCGACGTACCGGCGCAGCAGGTCTGGTACGAGCCGGCGAGGCCGCTGAAGTCGGAGGCGCCGGGCGGACACGACGGCCGTCCGCTGGACCTGGCGGACGTCAACGGCCGGCGCATCGTCGAAACCCGTTACGAAGGACAGAACCGCGTCTCGATCCGTGAGGAGAACGCGGCCGCGGCCCTGGAGGTGATGAGCCGCTTCGCGGTGGACCCGCGCCTGCTGCCGTACCTCCCGCCGACGATGGCCCCCACGGCCACCTCGCACGTCGAGGGCTACCTGGAGCACCCGGCGGAGGCGTTCGCGCAGTACGCCGCGGACGGTGTCGCACGGGTCGTGTGCGAGGAGAAGCACATGGGCTCGCGGGCGGTGGCCCTGGTCTGCCGGGACGCGGAAACAGCGCGTAAGCGGTTCGGCGTGGACGGTCCGACCGGCTCGCTCTACACCCGCACCGGCCGCCCGTTCTTCGACGACGAGTCGGTGACGGAGGAGATCCTCGACCGGGTGCGGACGGCGGTGGGCGAGGCCGGTCTCTGGGACGAACTCGGCACGGACTGGCTGCTGTTGGACGCCGAGTTGATGCCGTGGTCGCTCAAGGCCGCCGGGCTGCTGCGGTCGCAGTACGCGGCCGTCGGCGCCGCGTCCGGGGCGGTGTTCCCGGGCGCGCTGGCCGCACTCCAGGGCGCGGCCGACCGGGGCGTCGACGTGTCCGACCTGCTCGCGCGCCAGCGTGAACGGGCCGAAGCGGCAACGGCGTTCACCGACGCCTACCGGCGCTACTGCTGGACCACGGACGGCCTGGACGGCGTACGCCTGGCCCCGTTCCAGATCCTCGCGGTCCAGGGCCGCAGCCTCGCGGACCTGCCCCACGACGGCCAACTGGCGCTGCTCGACCGGCTGGTGGAGCACGACCCGACCGGCCTGCTGCAGACCACCCGGCGGCTGTACGTCGACACGGCCGACCCCGAGTCGGTCCAGGCCGGCGTCGACTGGTGGCTGGAGATGACCGGCCGGGGCGGCGAGGGCATGGTCGTCAAACCGCTGGGCGCGCTGGTCCGCAGCCAGGAGGGCCGCCTGGTCCAGCCCGGCATCAAGTGCCGGGGCCGCGAGTACCTCCGGATCATCTACGGCCCGGAGTACACCCGTCCCGACAACCTCACCCGCCTGCGCGGCCGCTTCCTCAACCACAAGCGCTCGCTCGCGATCCGCGAGTACGCGCTCGGCCTGGAGGCACTGGCCCGGCTGGCGGAGGGCGAGCCGCTGTGGCGGATCCACGAGGCGGTGTTCGGGGTACTGGCCCTGGAGTCGGAACCGGTCGACCCCAGGTTGTGACCGGGACCGGGACCGGTCCCGGTAGCGCGGGGAGGACGGCTTCAGCCGGCCAGCCGCAGGGCCGTCCCCGCCCTCCCCACCCGCACCGTCTGCCCCCATGTCAGCTCCACCGCGTCGCTCTCGATCCCGTCCCCGAAGGCGATGAGCCGCTCCGACTCGACGGTGAGGGTCAGCCGTCCACCGGCCGCCAACTCGCCCGCGACCAGCGAGGTACCGGTCGCGGGCGACGGCCACGCCTCCCGCACGAACCACACCAGCCGCTCCTCGGTCGGGCCCGGCAGCCGCAGACCGCCCTCGCCCCCGGCGCCGCCGCCCCGCTCCTGCCACACCGACCGGATCCAGCCGGTCGCCCCCGTACCCGTGCCCACCAGCACCCCGGAGGATGCCTGGGCCTCGACGACACCCCTGTCGTCGTCGAGGCCCAGGCGGTAGCGGGCGGTCTGGTGGCCGGGGGCGCCCAGATAGATCTCGTTGAGGGCCAGCAGCCGCTGTGTGTCGTCGGCGACCGCCTCGACCATGGTCAGCTCGGTCATGCCGGTACCGGCCGCGAGCACGGAGGGCAGGAGCACCCGGGCGTCCCCCGGCCGATGGCGGACCAGGACGCCCGGATTGCGGCCGGGATCCGTGTCGATGCCCACCACCGGCTGTCCGGCAAGGTACTTGGCGACGTTCGCCACGAGTCCGTCCTGGCCGACCACGACGACCACGTCCTCGGGAGCGAAGAGAAAGCGGTCCAAGTCCGCCCGCTCCAGCCTGGTCTGACGCCATGTCAGAGGAATGGCGGCCGTCACCTCAGCCAGCGCCCGCCTCGTCCGACGGTGGCGCTCGGCGACCTCCTCGATGTCCCGGCCCCGCGAGGAGAGGAAGAAGGCGGCCTGGCCGTGCGTGCCGTGCCGCGCCACCAACTCCTCGTACTCCGTGGTGCGATGGACCAGCACGGCCCGCGGGGCGAGACTCATTCCCGTTCCCCGCCGCCGAGCCTCGACAGAAGCCCGGTCAGGACGTCCGGCGAGATCGTCACGCTGTCGATGTGCGGCAGGTTCTCCGCGAGCCGCGTCCCGGTGAGGGCGTGCAGGGTCGCCACGTCGACGTCCCCGTGCACCCGCAGCCAGGCCGCCTGCGCCTGGGCCCGTGCCTCGCCGACCTCGCGCGCCGCCTCGGCCTCGGCGCGGGCGAGCCGGACCGTACGGGCCGCCTCGGCCTGGGCCAGCCGCTCCGTGCGCTGCGCCTCGGCGTCCCCCAGCCGCACCTGCTTCGAGGCCTCCGCCTCCGCCAGCTTCACCGCCCGCGTGGCCTCGGCCTCCGCGAGCCGCACGCTCCGACTCGCCTCCGCCTCGGCCCGCACCTTGTCCGCGGCGGCGTTCTCCTCCGCCTCGCGACGGGTGTTCGTACCGCGCTGCTCGACCAACTGCTCCTCACGGCGGGCCAGTTCGATCTTGCTGGCCAGTTCGTTCTCGGCGATCGTCCGCTCCCGCTCGACCGCCACCGCCCGCCGCTCGTACGTCGCCCGGTCGGCCTCCTGCTGGATCTGCTCCCGGGCCGGCGTGCGCAGCGCCCGCTCCACCTCCGGCTCCGGACGCAGTGCGACGACCCGGACGGCGACGATCTCGATGCCGGTGGACGGCAGCCGCGGCTCCGCCGCCAACCCCGCCGCGACCCTTTCCCGGACCGCCGTCACACCGTCCACCAGCGCGGACGACAGCGACGTACGCGCGAGGACGTCCAGCGCGTGCTGCTGCGCCGTCTCGGTCAGCAGGGTGGCGAGCTGCTCCAGGGGAGCGCCGCGCCACACCCCGGTGTCCGGATCTATGGAGAAGTCGAGGCGGGCGGCGGCCACGGCCGGATCGCTGATCCGGTAGGTCACGGTCGCCTGCACCGTCACATCCTGGAAGTCGACCGTGCGGGCGTGGAAGGTCATGGCCAACTCGCGGTCGTCGACCGGCACTTCGGAGAGCGCGGCGCTCAGTGAGCGGAACCAGAAGCTCAGCCCCGGCCCGTCGTGCACCAGCTTGCCCGAGCGGTGGTGGCGCACGTGCGCCGTCGGAGCGCCGCGCAGATGGCGCCAGCCCAGGCGCCGGGTGATGTCGGCCATGAAGGGACCCCCCTCGTTCTCGTTTTTCGTCACTACGACGATAAGAAGACGATAGTCATGGAGGTCTTTGTCGTCAAGGGGACGAGAAGGCGCTCGGAAACAAGGCTGTGCGGAAACGGTCCGACAGTGGGTGAATGCGGTCTCCGATGGTCAGGATGGAGACATGGGATTCCATGTCGACTCCGAGGCCGGGCGGCTGCGCCGCGTCATCCTGCACCGGCCGGATCTCGAGCTCAAAAGGCTCACCCCCAGCAACAAGGACGCCCTTCTCTTCGACGACGTGCTGTGGGTACGCCGGGCGCGCGCCGAGCACGACGGGTTCGCCGACGTGCTGCGCGACCGCGGCGTCGCCGTCCACCTGTTCGGCGATCTGCTCACCGAGGCCCTGGAGATCCCGGTGGCCAGAGCGCTCGTCCTGGACCGCGTCTTCGACGAGAAGGAGTACGGAGTGCTGGCCACCGACCACCTCCGCGCCGCCTTCGAGACCCTCCCCGCCCCGGAGCTGGTGGAGGCCCTCGTCGGCGGCATGACCAAGCGGGAGTTTCTGGAAGCGCATCCCGAGCCGACCTCCGTGCGCTTCCACGTCATGGACCTCGACGACTTCCTCCTCGACCCCCTCCCCAACCACCTCTTCACCCGTGACACCTCCGCCTGGATCTACGACGGCGTCGCCATCAACGCCATGCGCTGGCCGGCCAGACAGCGCGAGACCGTCCACTTCGAGGCGATCTACCGGCACCACCCCCTCTTCCGCGACGAAACGTTCCGCGTGTGGTCCGAGGGGCAGGCCGACTATCCGTCCACCATCGAGGGCGGAGATGTGCTCGTCATCGGCAACGGCGCCGTGCTGATCGGCATGAGCGAGCGCACCACCCCGCAGGCCGTCGAGATGCTCGCCCACAAGCTGTTCGCCGCGGGCTCCGCCGAGAGCATCGTGGCCCTCGACATGCCCAAGCGGCGCGCCTTCATGCACCTCGACACCGTGATGACGATGGTCGACGCCGACGTCTTCACCCAGTACGCGGGCCTCGGCATGCTCCGCTCGTACACCATCGAACCGGGCGTCGGCGAGAAGGAGCTGAAGGTCACCGACCATCCGCCGGAGCATATGCACCGTGCGATCGCCGCCGCCCTCGGTCTCAGCGAGATCCGTGTGCTCACCGCCACCCAGGACGTCCATGCGGCGGAGCGTGAGCAGTGGGACGACGGCTGCAACGTCCTCGCCGTGGAACCAGGTGTCGTAATCGCTTACGAGCGCAATGTCACCACCAATACCCACCTGCGCAAACAGGGCGTCGAGGTGATCGAGATCCCGGGCAGCGAGCTGGGTCGGGGGCGGGGCGGGCCGCGCTGTATGAGCTGTCCGGTCGAGCGGAGCGCCGTCTAGACGGAGGGGTGCGAAGGGGTGTCTGTTCGTACGGGTGCCTTACGTACAGGTGTCTGTATAAAAATGCCGAGTTTCGTATAGACTTCCGAGGGTCCCTGTCACTGCAGTCACCGTCATCTCGCACTGCATTTCGTCACCGCACTTCTGGAGCGCCCCCATGGCGACAGTCCCGACCGCCCTCGCCGGCCGCCACTTCCTCAAGGAGCTGGACTTCACCGAGGAGGAGTTCCGCGGCCTGCTCGAACTGGCCGCCGAGCTGAAGGCGGCCAAGAAGGCCGGGACCGAGGTCCAGCACCTGAGCCGGAAGAACATCGCGCTGATCTTCGAGAAGACCTCGACGCGCACCCGCTGCGCGTTCGAGGTCGCCGCCGCCGACCAGGGCGCCTCCACCACGTACCTCGATCCCTCCGGCTCGCAGATCGGCCACAAGGAGTCCGTGAAGGACACCGCGCGCGTGCTGGGCCGGATGTACGACGGCATCGAGTACCGCGGGGACAGCCAGCGCAAGGTCGAGGAGCTCGCCGCGCACGCGGGCGTCCCCGTCTACAACGG
The DNA here is from genome assembly GCF_053592635.1 of Streptomyces sp. NPDC002623. Taxonomy (NCBI): domain Bacteria; kingdom Bacillati; phylum Actinomycetota; class Actinomycetes; order Kitasatosporales; family Streptomycetaceae; genus Streptomyces; species Streptomyces sp. NPDC002623. The sequence goes on from NZ_JBSFWB010000001.1 coordinate 221,569, forward strand.
TCTCACCGACGACTGGCACCCCACCCAGATGCTCGCCGACGTGCTGACCATGGTCGAGCATTGCGAGAAACCGCTTACGGACATCGCGTTCGCCTACCTCGGCGACGCCCGCTTCAACATGGGCAACTCCTACCTGGTCACCGGCGCCCTGCTCGGCATGGACGTCCGGATCGTCGCCCCGAAGGCCTACTGGCCGGCCCAGGAGGTCGTCGACCGGGCCCGCGAGCTCGCCGTCACCAGTGGGGCGCGTGTCACGCTCACCGAGTCGCTGGCGGAGGGCGTGCTCGGCGCCGACTTCGTCGCCACCGACGTATGGGTCTCCATGGGCGAGCCCAAGGAGGTCTGGGACGAGCGGATCGCCGCCCTCGGCCCCTACGCGGTGACCATGGACGTCCTGCGCGCCACCGGGAACCCCGAGGTCAAGTTCATGCACTGCCTCCCGGCCTTCCACGACCTCGACACCAAGGTCGGCCTGGAGATCCACGAGCGCCACGGCCTGGACTCACTGGAAGTGACGGACGAGGTCTTCGAGTCGGCCCACTCGGTCGTCTTCGACGAGGCGGAGAACCGTCTGCACACCATCAAGGCCGTACTGGTCGCCACCCTCGCCTGACCGCGCTCCGGCCGGAAACCGGTCCCACAACGAACTCTCGCAACGTGATCTCACAACGCGGTCTCACACTGCGGTCTTGCAACGTGGTCTCACAGCGAACGCGGACGCCACTGCGGCGGAACCGCGGTCAGCCTGAACCACACCGCCTTGCCCTGGTCCGTGGGCCGGTGCCCGCAGGACGAGCTGAGGGCGCGGATCAGCAGCAGCCCGCGCCCGTGCTCCTGCCAGGGGTCGGGCTCCTCGCCGGACGGCCGGGTGAGATCGCCGGGGGGCACCGGGTCGGGGTCGTGCACCTCGACCTGGCAGCCGGTCGGCTGCAACTCCACCACCAGCTCTATCGGGGCGTCCCCGGCGGTGTGCTCCACGGCGTTCGCCACCAGCTCGGCGGTGAGCAGCTCCGCGGTGTCGCTGTCCGCCCCGTGCTTCAGCTCGGCCAGCGCCGTACGGACCAGGGCGCGCGCCACCGGCACGGCCGCGGCGGAGTGCGGCAGTGCGATACGCCAGGAGGCGGCCGAATCGGAGGGGCGATCGTGCAAGGCGAGTCCGTTCATGGCGCAGGTTCCTGTGATCGACATCAGGCGGTCCTGCTTTCAACTTTAGGAATGGTACGGCGGCCTCCGGCAAGGCGCTCAGTGGGTGCCGTACGGGACCTTCGGTCCCGCTACCGGATGGCTTACCCGGGTGAACGGTCCCCCTCGCGCACCTGATCCCGTTGTTACCGCGTTATTGACGACCGGTGACGTGTGTGACGGGGGCATGTTGTGCGGTGACATGCCATGCAGTGACATGCGGTTACACAGCGATTCTGCCCGGCCGGACTATCGCGCAGTCCTGACGACAGTCACAAGAGGGTGATAACTTCGAGGGTGACTGTCGAGGAGGCCGCCCTGATGAGTCCCTTCACCGGCTCCGCCGCCCATACCTCCGACTGGCGTCACCTGCGCGTCGAGCAGGCCGACGGCATCGCCACCGTCACTCTGGCCCGTCCCGAGAAACTCAACGCCCTCACCTTCGGCGCCTACGCCGACCTGCGCGACCTGCTCGCCGAGCTGTCCCGGGAGCGATCGGTCCGCGCCCTGGTGCTGTCCGGCGAAGGCCGAGGCTTCTGCTCCGGGGGAGACGTCGACGAGATCATCGGCGCCACCCTCGGCATGGACACCGCCCAGCTCCTCGACTTCAACCGGATGACCGGCCAGGTCGTGCGGGCCGTACGGGAGTGCCCGTTCCCGGTGATCGCGGCCGTGCACGGAGTCGCGGCGGGCGCCGGCGCGGTCCTCGCCCTGGCCGCGGACTTCCGGGTCGCCGACCCCAGCGCACGCTTCGCGTTCCTCTTCACCCGCGTCGGCCTCTCCGGCGGCGACATGGGCGCCGCCTACCTCCTGCCCCGGGTCGTCGGCCTCGGCCACGCCACCCGGCTGCTCATGCTCGGCGAACCGGTCCGCGCCCCCGAGGCCGAGCGGATCGGCCTGATCAGCGAGCTGACGGAGGAGGGCCGGGCCGACGAGCGCGCCCAGGAGCTGGCCCGCCGCCTGGCCGACGGCCCCGCACTGGCGTACGCCCAGACGAAGGCGCTGCTGACGGCCGAACTGGACATGCCGCTGGCGGCAGCGGTCGAAATGGACGCCTCCACCCAGGCTCTGCTCATGAACGGCGAGGACTACGCCGAGTTCCACGCGGCGTTCACGGAGAAGCGACCTCCCAAGTGGAGGGGGCGGTGAGTGTGCCGACTCGAGGGACGACGAACCGGCCCCTGCGAGTCGCGATCATCGGCGGCGGCCCCGGCGGCCTCTACGCCGCGGCGTTGCTCAAACGACTCGACCCGTCCCGGGAGACAACCCTCTGGGAACGCAACGCTCCCGACGACACCTTCGGTTTCGGGGTGGTCCTCTCCGACGAGACCCTGGGCGGCATCGAACACGCCGACCCGGTCGTCTACGCCGCTCTCCGACAGGACTTCGTCCGCTGGGACGACATCGACATCGTCCACCGAGGCGCCCGCCACACCTCCGGCGGACACGGCTTCGCCGCCCTGGGCCGGCGCAGGCTCCTGGAGATCCTGCACGAACGCTGCCGCTCCCTCGGCGTCGACCTGCGCTTCCACACGGAGGCGCCGTACCCCGCCTGGCTGGCGGAGGAGTACGACCTCGTCATCGCCGCGGACGGCGTGCACAGCACCACCCGTGAGGCGTACGCGCACGTTTTCCGGCCCCGTGTGGTCAGCCACCGCTGCCGTTACATCTGGCTCGCCGCCGACTTCGCCTTCGACGCCTTCCGCTTCGAGATCGCCGAGACCCAGCACGGCGTAATGCAGCTGCACGGTTACCCCTATGGCACCGACGCCTCCACGGTGATCGTCGAGATGCGCGAAGACGTCTGGCGGGCAACCGGTTTCGACGAACTCGACGAGCGGGAGTCGGTCGAGCGCTGCGCCAAGATCTTCGCGGACGCGCTCGGCGGACGTTCCCTCAAGTCCAACAACTCCACCTGGACCACGTTCCGCACGGTCGTCAACGAGCGTTGGTCGCACGACAACATCGTCCTGCTGGGCGACGCCGCGCACACCGCCCACTTCTCCATCGGCTCCGGCACCAAGCTTGCCGTCGAGGACGCGCTCGCACTGGCCGCCTGCCTGGAGGAACACCCCGATCTTCCGACGGCGTTGACCGCCTACGAGGAGGAGCGCAGGCCCGTCGTCGCCTCCACCCAGCGGGCCGCCCGCGCCAGCCTGGAGTGGTTCGAGAACCTCGACCTCTACCTCGATCAGCCGCCCCGGCGGTTCGCCTTCAACCTGCTCACCCGCAGCCGCCGCGTCACCCACGACAACCTCCGGCTGCGCGACCCGCACTTCACCGAGGCCGTGGAGCGGGAGTTCGGCTGCCCGCCCGGGACGCCCCCGATGTTCACGCCGTTCCGGTTGCGCGGTCTGACCCTGCGCAATCGCGTAGTCGTCTCGCCGATGGACATGTACTCGGCGGTGGACGGCCTCCCCGGCGACTTCCACCTCGTCCACCTGGGCGCCCGTGCCCTCGGCGGGGCCGGACTGGTGATGACCGAGATGGTGTGCGTGTCCCCCGAGGGACGCATCACCCCCGGCTGCACCGGCATCTACACCGCCCGGCAGGCCGACGGGTGGCGGCGGATCACCGACTTCGTGCACGAGAGGGCACCGGGCGCGGCGATCGGTGTCCAGCTCGGCCACTCCGGACGCAAGGGCTCCACGAAGCTGATGTGGGACGGCATGGACGAACCCCTGCCCGACGGCAACTGGCCGCTCGTGGCAGCCTCCCCGCTGCCGTACAGGCCCGACAGCCAGCTGCCCCGCGAGCTCACCCGAGCCCAACTCACCGACCTGCGCGAGCAGTTCGCGACCGCAGCCGCACGGGCCGCCCGCTCCGGGTTCGACCTGCTCGAACTGCACTGTGCACACGGCTACTTGCTGTCCGGCTTCCTCTCCCCGCTGACCAACCGGCGCACGGACGCCTACGGAGGCTCACTCGACAGGCGGCTGCGCTTCCCGCTCGAGGTCTTCGACGCGGTCCGCGAGGTGTGGCCGGCCGAACGGCCGATGACCGTCCGCATCTCGGCCACCGACTGGGCGCAGGGCGGGACTTCGGCCGACGACGCCGTCGCGATGGCCCGCGCCTTCGCCGAGCACGGTGCCGACGCGATCGATGTGTCGACCGGACAGGTGGTGGCCGAGGAACAGCCCGACTTCGGACGCTCGTACCAGACGCCGTTCGCGGACCGCATCCGGCACGAAGCAGGCGTCCCGGTGATCGCGGTCGGCGCGATCTCCTCCTGGGACGACGTCAACTCGCTGATCCTGGCGGGCCGCACCGACCTCTGCGCACTCGCCCGGCCCCACCTCTACGACCCCAACTGGACCCTGCACGCGGCCGCCGAGCAGGGCTATGCCGGACCGGGCGTGGACTGGCCGGCCCCCTACCGGGCGGGCAGCCGACCCCCGCGCGCCGGACGCACGGACACGCCCAAACCCCGTCTGAGGCTCACGAGTTGAGGCCCTACCCGGCCTTCTCCGAGGTCGTTGCGCTCACACCGGCCCCCGTGCCGTCAGCCCCCGTGCCGCCGGCGCCGCGTACACCGCGTCCGCCGACTCATGAGCAGGCTCACACCCCGGCGAACTCCGCCCCCGCGTCCCGCAGTCGCTCGTGCAGCCCCTGGAACACGGCCGCCGACCGGGTGCCCGGCCAGTTCGCCGGCAGCAGACGGGCAGGCAGGCCCGGGTCCGTGTAGGGCAGGTGGCGCCAGGAGTCCAGGGCGAGGAGGTAGTCGCGGTAGGCCTCCTGCGGCGGAGTGTCCGGCCGCTGCTGCCAGGCGTGCAGCACGCGCGCGTGGCGGTCGAGGAACGTCTCGTGCTCCTTGGCGATCGCCGCCAGGTCCCACCAGCGGGCGACGGCCTCGACGGTCGGCGCGAAACCGAGGTGCTCGCCGCGGAAGAGGTCGACGTACGGGTCGAGGCGCAGTCGGCGCAGGGTGTGCCGGGTCTCGTCGTGCAGCCGCGCCGGCGCGATCCACACCCCGGGCGCCGCCGTACCGAAGCCCAGCCCGGCCAGCCGGGACCGCAGCACGTGCCGCTTCTGCCGCTCCGACTCCGGAACGGAGAACACCGCCAGCACCCAGCCGTCGTCCGCGGGGGGCGCCGTGGCGTAGATGCGCCGGTCGCCGTCGTCGAGCAACTGCCGTGCCTCGTCGGAGAGTTCGTAGCCGGCCGCGCCCTGCGCCGTACGCGCCGGCAGCAGCAGCCCGCGTCGCTTGAGTCTGGACACCGAGGAGCGTACGGAGGGCGCGTCGACACCGACGGCGGCGAGCAGCCGGATCAGCTCGGCGACGGGCACCGGGCCCGCTGCGAAGCGGCCGTACGCGCCGTAGAGCGTGACGATGAGAGACCGAGGTGCGGGCTGATCGGACACGTTGATCATCTTAGGTCTTCGGCATCAGTGCTGGTCACCATTGGTGTAACCGCTTGCGCGCAACCTGAATCTCTGCAGCTTCCCGGTCGCGGTGCGCGGCAGCGCGTCCAGGAGGACGAACTCGCGCGGACACTTGTACGGTGCCAGTTCCTCCTTGAGGAAGGCGCGCAGCGCCTCAGTGTCACGTCGGGCGCCCTCCCGCAGGACGGCGAACGCCACGACCGCCTGCCCCCGGCGCTCGTCGGGGCGGCCCACGACCGCCGCCTCGACCACGTCCGGGTGGCGCAGCAGCGCCTCCTCGACCTCGGGACCGGCGATGTTGTACCCGGCCGAGATGATCATGTCGTCGGCGCGGGCGACGTAACGGAAGTAGCCGTCGGCCTCGCGGACGTAGGTGTCGCCGGTGATGTTCCAACCGTCGCGCACGTACTGCTGTTGTCGCGGGTCGGCGAGGTAGCGGCAGCCGATCGGGCCGCGCACGGCGAGCAGTCCGGGCTCGCCGTCGGGTACGGGTGCGCCGGCCGCGTCCTGCACGCGCGCCTGCCAGCCCGGGACGGGGACGCCGGTGGTGCCGGGGCGGACGTGCTCGTCGGCGGCGGAGATGAAGATGTGCAGCAGTTCGGTGGCGCCGATGCCGTTGATCAGCCGCAGTCCGGTCCGTTCGTGCCAGGCCTGCCAGGTGGCGGCGGGCAGGTTCTCACCGGCGGAGACGCAGCGCCGCAGCGACGACACGTCGTGGGCGCCGACGCCGCCGGGTTCGCCGAGGTCACCGAGATCGCCCAGCATCGCGCGGTATGCGGTGGGCGCCGTGAACAGCACGGTCACCCGGTGCTCGGCGATCGCGGGCAACAGTTGCCGAGGGCCCGCCTGCTCGAGCAGCAGCGCGCTGGCGCCGGCCCGCATCGGGAAGACGACGAGTCCGCCGAGGCCGAAGGTGAAGCCGAGCGGGGGACTGCCGGCGAAGACATCGTCGGGAAGCGGTTTCAGCACATGCCGCGAGAAGGTGTCGGCGATCGCCAGCACATCCCGGTGGAAGTGCAGACACCCCTTCGGACGGCCGGTCGTGCCGGAGGTGAACGCGATCAGCGCGACGTCGTCGGAAGCGGTTTCGACAGCTTCGTACGGCTCGGTCGGCGCCGGGCGGTTCAGCAGGTCGTCGTCGGCGTCACCCCCGTACGTGGTGATCCGCAGCCCGGGTATGTCCGCCTTGGCGAGGTCGTCGACAGCTCTGATGTCGCACAGAGCGTGCTGCACGTGCGCGATCTCGCACATCGTGCGCAACTCGTTCGGCCGCTGTTGAGCCAGGACGGTGACCGCGATCGCGCCCGCCTTCAGCACCGCCAGCCAGCAGGCCGCGAGCCATGGCGTGGTGGGCCCGCGCAGCAGCACCCGGTTGCCGGGGACGACCCCGAGGCCGCCGGTGAGCACATGCGCGATCCGGTCGACACGGGCGCGCAGCTCCCCGTACGTCCAGGACGGTCCGGCGAGGGTGTGGAACACGGGTCGGTCGGGAGCGGCACGGTCGAGCAGCTCGGCGGCGCAGTTCACCCGTTCGGGGTAGTCCAGTTCGGGCAGCTCGAAGCGCAGCTCGGGCCACTCGCCGGGCGGCGGGAGGTGATCGCGCGCGAAGGTGTCGACGTGGGCCGAGACGTTCATGGGCGTTCAACCCCTTGCCTGGAGGGACTGTCCGGCTGGGCGTCGTAGCAGGCTCGCGCAACGAGCGTATCGCGTCGGTGACGACAGTCAACGGTACGCGATACCGTCGGGGGGCGGACGACAGTTACGGCACAGACGTACGGCAGCCGGCCCAGCTACGACAGACCCGCACGGCAACCACGCACGGCAACCACGCACGGCAGACACGCACGGCAGAGGGGACAGGCGATGCCCGCATTCTCGCTCGAACCGGCACAGACCGCCTGGTGTGCGGAGCTGCGCACACTGGCCGCCGACCGACTGCGCCCGCTCGCCGAGAAGGGTGAACCGGGCCGCGTCAACCGTCCGCTCGTGGCCGAACTCGGCCGGCTCGGCCTGTTGGCCCGGCTGTTCACCTCCGGCGCAGTCGACCTCTGTCTGATGCGCGAGTCCCTCGCGTACGCCTGCACGGAGGCGGAGACCGCGCTGGCGCTGCAAGGCCTGGGCGCGCATCCGGTCCACGCGCACGGCACCCCCGCTCAGCGGGAGCGTTGGCTGCCGGGTGTCGCCGACGGCAGCGCGGTGGCCGCCTTCGCGTTGAGCGAGCAGGGCGCGGGCTCGGACGCGGCGGCGCTGTCGCTGGCCGCCGAGCGGGACGGCCCGGGCGGCTCCGGCTGGCGGCTCACCGGTGAGAAGTGCTGGATCTCGAACGCGCCTGAAGCCGATTTCTACACCGTTTTCGCCCGCACGACCCCCGGGGCGGGATCCCGTGGCGTAACCGCTTTCCTCGTTCCCGCCGACCGCCCCGGTCTCACCGGCTCCGCCCTCGACATGCTCTCCCCGCATCCCATCGGCGCCCTCCGTTTCGACGCCGTACCGGTCACGGTGGACGATGTGCTCGGCGAGACCGACCGCGGCTTCCGGGTCGCCATGGGAACGCTCAATCTGCTCCGCCCCAGCGTCGGCGCCTTCGCCGTCGGCATGGCGCAGGCCGCCCTCGACGCCACCCTCGCCCACACGGCCGAACGGGACGCCTTCGGCGGCAAGTTGATGGACCTTCAGGTGGTCGCCCACCAGGTCGCCGAGATGGCTCTGCGCACGGAAGCGGCCCGTCTGATGGTCCACGCGGCGGCGACGGCGTACGACAGCGGCGCGCCGGACGTCCCGAAGCGCGTCGCGATGGCCAAGCTGCTCGCCACCGAGACCGCGCAGTACGTCGTGGACGCGGCCGTCCAACTCCATGGCGCACGGGCGCTGCGCCGCGGTCATCTCCTCGAACACCTCTACCGCGAGGTGCGCGCGCCACGGATCTACGAGGGGGCCAGTGAGGTCCAACGCGGCATCATCGCCCGGGAGTTGTACACGGAGCGCGCCGAGCACGCGGAGCACGCGGAGCACGCGGAGCACGCAGAGCCTGCCGAGCAAGTCGACCTGGAGGCCAGGTGACCACCCAGCGCGTCAACCCGCCCGAACTCTCCCCGCCCACCGGCTTCTCCCACGCCGTCGTCGCCACTGGCGGCCGCATCGTTTTCCTGGCCGGTCAGACCGCGTTGGACGTCGACGGAAAGGTCGTGGGGGAGACGCTGCCGCAGCAGTTCGCGCAGGCGCTCGCCAACCTGCTGGCCGCGCTGACGGCGGCGGGCGGCAAGGCGTCGGACCTGGCGCGCGTCACGGTCTACGTCACGGACGTCGCCGCCTATCGGGAGCATGCCGCCGAGCTGGGCCGAATCTGGCGGGAGTCGGCGGGCCGGGAGTACCCGGCGATGGCAGTCGTCGGGATCGTACGACTCTGGGACGAGCAGGCCCTCGTCGAACTGGACGGGTTCGCAGTGCTGGACCGGTGAGGTGACCTGCCGGCCGGGCCTGCCGACCGGGGTCGGTGATTGGGATCAGGCCGCGACGGCCAGCCGGGGCGCGGTCACCCGGTGCGGGTCCACGACGCGGCCGTCGGGGAGGAGCTCGCCCGAGTCGTCGAAGACGATCGTGCCGTCGCACATCAGGTTCCAGCCCTGCTCGGGGTGGGCGGCGACGACGTGCACGGGGTGAGCGTCGGAGAGCTGGTGGGAACACATGGCGCACCTCCACGTCGGTGGGGTCGGCCGTCCGGTCGGCCCGCATGGATAGACCATGCGCCCGCGCCGGAGCCATCGCCAGGGGGTGCCCGAAAGCGTGACAGCACCAGGACAACTCCAGGACCGTTCGTCGACCACCGGTGCGGACTCGCCACCGAAGGAGTGACGGTCACCGTCCGGAGTGCGTCCGCCCGGTACCAGTGGAGGCCCCCACAACAGGAGGTTCTTCCATGTCGTTGCGCCCTGTCCTGTCCGCGGCCGCCGGTGCCGCCCTGCTCCTGCTGGCCGCCCCGGCGGTCACCGCCGTCGCGGCCCCGACGGAGTCCGTCACCGTCGACGAGGTCGGCCGTATCGCCTCCGACGGCACCGTGACGCTGTCCGGCACGTACCGCTGCACCGGCGGCACGGGTCCCGTCTTCGTCAGCTCCTCCGTCCGGCAGAACTCCGGGAACAACCGGCACGGCGTCGGCGGCACCCGCGCTGTGTGCGACGGCGCCGAGCACGCCTGGAAGAACACCGGCAAGGTCGCCCCGGACGCCCTCGTACCCGGAGCGGCCCACGTCGAGGCCACGCTGCTGGAGCTCAGCCCCGAGGGCGGCCTGCCCCTGCCCCGCTTCCACGCGGTACAGGAGCGGGACATCACGCTCGCCGAGGGCTGAGCGGCGGGACCGGGGCGCGGTGTCGTCCGGCACCGCGCCCCGGTCGGCGGACCCTTCGCGGCCGGGGAAGGGTCCGGTCAGGTCTCGGCGAGTCCGTAGCGGGCGTGCAGGCGGGCCAGTGGGGCGGGCGCCCACCAGTTGGTCCGGCCCGCGAGGTGCATGAGGGCGGGAGCCAGCAGGATGCGGATCACGGTCACGTCCAGCAGGATGGTGACGACCATGCCGACGCCGACGATCTTCAGCGGGACCACGGGCGATGACGCCTGCCCCAGGAAGACCACGATGATGAGCGCGGCGGCCGAGGTGATCAGGGGAGCCGTGCGGCGCACCGCGGCCTCGATGGCGGCGGAGTTGTCCCCGAGTGTCAGGTAACTCTCCCGGAACGCGGAGAGGAGAAACACCTCGTAGTCCATGGAGAGCCCGAAGGCGATGGCGATCACCAGGATGGGCATCATGATGTCGGTGGTGCCGACCGGTGTGAACGCGCCGACGAGACCCTGCAGATGGCCGTCCTGAAAGATGAAGACCATGGCGCCGAGGGCCGCGGTCATGCTCAGTCCGGTGAGCAGGAGCGCTTTCAGCGGCACCAGGACGCTGCCGGTGAAGGCGAACAGCAGGACGAACATGGACAGGGCCACCCACAGGACCGCGAGCGGCAGACGATCGGCGAGCGCACTCCTGGTGTCCTGCAGCAGGGCGACCCCGCCACCCAGCAGCGGTGGCACGGGCGCGGACACGTCGCGCACGGCTTCCAGCGAGCGCAGAGCCCGGTCGCCGTCGGAACGGTCGCCGGCCAGCGTGACCCTGAGCCAGGTGTCGGAGCCGTCGGTGTAGGAGCGTGTGGCGGACGGAGCCGACGGCAGCCGGCCGCCATGCGTGTAGGCGCCGGTCGCGCCTTCGACGTGACGTACCCCGGGGACACGGGAGAGGGCGCGCGCGTAGTCCCCGGTGCCGGCCGAAGCCTGTCGGCTGTCCGCCGCGCCGGGGAGCACCACCGCGATCTGGGGAGCGGACAGCTGCGGGAAGTCCTCGCGTACGCGGTCGGAGGCCGCCCTGACCGCGGTCCCCGCGGGAAGTGCCCGGTCGTCCGGGAAGCCGAAGGACACTCCCGGGAACGGCGCGGCCAGCGTCACCAGCAGGACTGTCACCGCCACAGCCACCAGCGCCGGGGCTCGCCGTACGAGCCGGGCACTGGCGGACCACACCCAGTTCGTGGCCTTTTTCGCGCGCCCTTCGCCGTCGCGGGTACGGGGTGTGGTCCCGGTCTGCAGCCGACGGCCCAACAGGGCGAGCGCGGCCGGCAGGACCACCCCGGTGGCCAGCGCGGACAGCAGCGTCACGATGATTCCACCGAAGGCCACGGTCCTCAGGAACATCGTCGGGAAGACGAGCAGCGCGGCCAGGGACAGCGAGACCGCCACCGCTGAATACGCCACGGTCCGACCCGCTGTGACCATCGTCGTCCGCAGCGCTGCCCCCGTGTCCGCACCGGAGTCGAGCTCACTCCGGAAACGCGTCACCATGAACAGGCTGTAGTCGACGGCCAGGCCGAAACCGAGAGCGCTGGCGATGTTGAGGGCGAAGACGCTGACCGGTGTGAGCGTCGCCAGTGTGCCGAGCAGCGCCGCGGTCGTCGTCACGGACAGCACGCCGACGAGGACGGGAAGCAGTGCCGCCAGCAGGCTGCGGAAGACCAGGATCAGCAGGAGCAGCACCAGTGGCGCGGTCAGCAGTTCGGCCCGGATCAGGTCGCGATGGCTCTGCTCCTGCAGTGCCTCCAGAACCGCGGAGGATCCGGCAGCCGCCACGGTGACCGGCCCGTGCCGACCGAGGACGGACGGCAACAGGCGCGCCACGGCCTCGCTGACCTCTTTCTCGTCCCCTCGGTATTTCACCGCGATCACGGCGCTTCGGCCGTCTCGGGCGCGCATCGCCGCGCGCATCGCCGGATCGCCGCCCCAGAATGAGGAGACGTAATGGACCGGAGCCGCGCGTCGTACGGTCCCGGTCAGCTCCTGGCCCGCCGTCGCAACGTCCGGCGCATTGACCGGCTGCTTGCTGTCGCGAGGTTCCACGAGCAGAAGTACGTCGGGGCTGCCGGCGCCGAACTTCGCGCCCAGGATGCGCTCCGCCCGGACCGAAGCGGCTGACGGCGGATACATTCCACCGGCCATGAGCCGGTCCGACGTCAGCACTGCGACCAGGCCGGAGAGCAGGACGCACAGGGCGGCGACGGCCAGAACGGTACGGGCACGGAAATGAGAAAATCCGACCATATTCTTCATGCCGATCGCGTTATTTCGGGAATTGGGAGGATCGGCACAGTACCACCGACGACGGCGGACTCATCGCGAGGAAATCGCATGGATCTGCTGCCGGTTGACCAGGGAAACGTCTCTTCTTTCCTCCAGTCTTTTCGCCGGGATATTCCCTTTGTCGGGAGCCGTTTTCTTTATCGGGGCAACAGTCCGCTCACGCCGTGTCCTCCGTCCGGAGCGGGGCGTTGGTGGATCAGACCCAAGATCGTGAATCGACTGCGACAAGGAGAGCCCGGACTGTGTCGGTTTCGCTCCCTGAACCTTCCGGTGTCGCCGACAGGGATTCGGCCTGTTCGGCCCTGCCGCCGCACCATCCCGTAGCGCGACTGCGCCGCCTTGCCCACGACCGGCCCCACGACATCGCCTACCGTTTCATCGGCAGCCACGGCGGAACCGTGGACGAACCCCTCACCTGGACCTACGCGGAACTGGACCGCCGGGTCCGCGCCGTCTCCGCCGCACTTCAGTCACGGTGCGCGCCAGGGAGCCGGGCCGCGCTGGTGTGCCCGCAGGGTCCGCAGTACGTCACGGCCTTCCTCGCCTGTCTGTACGCGGGAGTCGTCGCCGTCCCCCTCTGCGAGGCCGACGCGGTGGGCGGCACCGACCGGCTGTCGTCGGTCCTGCCCAGTTCCGGCGTCCAGGTGGTCCTCACCGACGACGCGGGCGGCGAGGACGTCCGCCGCCTGCCTGCCGGCAACCCGCGGCTCACCGGGTACGAGGTGATCCGGACCGACCAGGTGCCCGGGGACAGGTCCGACGACTGGCTGCCCGTCGACCTGGCTCCGGAGACGGTCGCCTACCTCCAGTACACCTCCGGGTCGACATCCGCCCCGCGCGGCGTGCAGATCACGCACGGCAACATCGCCCGGGCCGTGGCCCAGGTACGTACCGCGTTCCGGGTCGGCCCGTCGAGCGTCGCCGTCAGCTGGCTGCCGCTCTACCACGATCTCGGCCTGATGCTGGGTGTCCTGGGGCCGCTGGGGCTGGACGCCTCCTGCGTCCTGATGGGGCCGGCCGACTTCATCCGCAGACCTCTCACCTACCTCGGCGCGATCAGCCGGTGGCGCGGCACCATCACGTCCGGGCCGTGCTTCAACCTCGACCTGTGCGTGGACCGGGTGCGCGGAGCCGCCCTGGACGACCTGGACCTGTCCGCTCTGCGCGTCCTGGGCAACGGCGGCGAACAGGTCAGGGCGTCGGCCCTGCGCCGCTTCTCCGAACATTTCGCCCGGTGCGGCTTCCGCCCCGAAGCGCACACCCCGTCCTACGGGCTTGCCGAGGCCACCCTGGTGGTCACCTGCGTGCCCCTGGACGAGGCGCCCCGGGTGCTCGTCTGCGACCGGGAGGCGCTGGCCGGCGGAGACGCGGTCGCGGCGGACGCCGGCACGACGCCCGACCGGGTCGTGGAACTGGTCAGCTGCGGAGCACCCGTGGACCAGCGTGTCTGCGTCACCGACCCGACCGGCCGGGTGCTGCCCGACCGCCGAGTAGGAGAGATCTGGACCTGCGGCGGGAACGTGAGCCCCGGCTACGCGGGAGATCCCGGCATCGGGACCTTCCACGACCGGCCCAGGGACGTGGACGACGACACGGACGGCGCCTGGCTGCGCAGCGGCGACCTCGGTTTCCTGGCGGACGGTCAGCTGTACGTGACCGGCCGGGTCAAGGACGTCGTCATCATCAACGGCCGCAACCACTGGCCCACCGATCTGGAGGCCACCGTCGAAGACGCCGTGCCCGCCTTCCGGCCGAACCGGATCGCCGCCTTTCGGTTCGACGTCACCGGTCGCGAACGCCTGGTCATGGTCGCCGAAGTGGATCCCAGGGCCGTACGCGAGCAGCAGATGACGGACACCGTCGTGGAGCAGGCCGTGCGCACGGCGCTGCTGGTGCGGCACGGCGTCGAACTGCACGAACTGGTTCCCGTGCAGCCGGGCAGTCTGCCCATGACCAGCAGCGGCAAGCTCCGGCGCGGGGCGTGCCGGGAAGCGTACGCATCGGGTCGGCTGCTCCGGGCTGCCGTCCTCGGGTAGCTCCCCTCCGCAGTTCCCGTCACCCGGCGGGCGGGCAGCAGCTCGCGCGGGCCGACCGGCGAACCGTCCATCTCACCACCTGTATCCCCTCATTCGGAGCAATCAGTAGTGATCGCGCTTGTGTTCCCCGGGCAAGGCTCCCAGCACCGCGGGATGGGAGGGGAACTCTTCGCACGGCTCCCGGACCTCACCGCCCAGGCCGACGACGTCCTCGGGTACTCCATCGCGCAGTTGTGCCTGAGCGACCCCGACGGGCGGCTCGGCGACACCCGATACACCCAGCCCGCGATGTACGTCGTCAACGCCCTCGCCCACCGGGACTGGTCGGAGCGGCACGACGGCCCGCCCGACTTCCTGGCGGGCCACAGCCTGGGGGAGTACAACGCCCTCGAAGCCGCCGGCGTCTTCGACTTCGCCACCGGCCTGCGCCTGGTGCGGCGGCGTGCCGAGCTCATGTCCCGGGCCGTCGGCGGCGGCATGGCCGTGGTCATCGGTCTCGGCGCCGACGACCTCGCCGACGTCCTGGCGCGTCGCGGAGGCGACGACATCGACGTCGCCAACCACAACACCGCCGACCAGCTGGTCATCTCGGGCCCGGCCGAGAGCATCGCGCGGATCGGCCCGCACCTGTCGGCGGCCGGTGCCGACTGCCGCACGCTGCCGGTGAGCGGCGCCTTCCACTCCCGCTACATGCGGGACGCGGCGGACGCCTTCGCCGGCTTCGTCGCCGGATTCGAACTGGCGCCGCCGCGGATCCCGGTGATCGCCAACACCACCGCCGCACCGCACCACGAGGACATCGGCGCCGAACTGGCCCGACAGATCGCCGCCCCCGTGCGCTGGGCCGACTCGGTGCGCCGTCTGCTCGACGCGGGAGTGAACGACTTCCAGCAGGTCGGGCCGGGTACGGCGGTCATCGGGATGGTGCGGGCCGTCCGAGCGGCCCAGCCGGGCCGTCCCGCCCGCGCGCGAGCGCCGCTGGACGACGAGTCGTACGTCCGGCTCCTCGAACGCGATCTCGTGCACGCTGTGCGGGACATGCTGGCGACCACCGGCCGGCAGAACGCCGCGGTCACCTCGGCATCGGTGCTCGCCGCGCTCGGCTTCGGCTCCGTACAACTCATCGAGTTCTCCGGCCGCCTCAGCGATCGCCTGGGGGCCGATGTGACGCCGTCGGTCTTCTTCGAGCACCAGACGGTGGGCGCGCTCGCCCGCCATCTGGCGTCCGCACACAGGGACCGGATGCCGCAGGTGTACCCGGCCGACCCGGCGGCCGACGAGACGCACTCGGCGGTCGGCGAGACGCATCCGGCGGTCGGCGAGACGCATCCGGCGGTCGGCGAGACGCATCCGGCGGTCGGCGAGACGCACCTTGCCGCTGGTGAGACGCACCTGGCCGTCGGCGGCGCGGAGTCGGCGCGTCCCTTGCCGTCGACTCCGGTCCCCGTCCCGTCGCCCCGCCCCGTCGACAGGCCGACCGCGGCCGCCGCGGGCGAGCCGATCGCGGTGATCGGCGTCAGCGGCGCCTTTCCGGGCGCCGACGACCTCCCCACGTTCTGGGAGAACCTGCTCGCCGGACACGACGCCGTCGGCGAGGTCCCGGCCGACCGCTGGGACTGGCGGGCACTCGACGGCGGACCCGACCACCTGTCCGAGCAGGCGGCGCCCCGGCGCTGGGGCGCCTTCCTCCGCGACGCGGCCGCCTTCGACTGCTCCTTCTTCGGGATCTCCCCCGCGGAAGCGCTGCTGATGGACCCACAGCAACGGCTGTTCCTGCAGACCGTCTGGCACACCGTGGAGAACGCGGGCTACCGTCCCTCCGACCTGGACGGCAGTCGCACGGGCGTCTTCGCCGCGGTCAGCGGCATGGACTACATCGAGGCGCTGACCACCGCCGGCATCCCGGTCGAGGCCCGAACGGCCACCGGGCTGGCGCACTCGGTACTCGCAGGCCGTGTCTCCTACCTTCTGGGACTGCGCGGTCCCAGCGAGCCGGTGGACACCGCCTGCTCGTCCTCCCTGGTGGCCCTGCACCGTGCCGTGCGCAGCATCCGGCTCGGTGAATGCGACCAGGCCATCGCCGGAGGAGTCAACGTCCTCGCCGCACGGAGCGGCTTCGTCGCCTTCAGCCAGGCCGGAATGCTCGCCCCGGACGGCCACTGCAAGACCTTCGACGCGACGGCCGACGGATACGTCCGCGGCGAAGGCGTCGCCGCCGTCCTCCTCAAGCCGCTCGTCCGGGCCGAGGCCGACGGCGACCACGTCCACGCGGTCATCCGGGGGAGCGCGGTCGGACACGGCGGCCGGACCGCCTCGCTCACCGCCCCCAGCCCGGACCGTCAGGCCGACGTGATCGTCGCCGCCTGGCGGGAGTCCGGCCTGGATCCCTCCACCGCCGGGCTGATCGAAGCCCACGGAACCGGCACCGAACTCGGTGACCCGGTCGAGATCGAAGGACTGCGACAGGCGTTCCGGACGCTGTACGACGACTGGGGCCTGGCCGATCCCGACGAACCGCACTGCGGCATCGGCTCGGTGAAGACCTCCATCGGTCACCTGGAGGCCGCCGCGGGCATGGCCGGGCTGGTCCAGGCCGTACTCGCGATCCAAGGCGGCCGACAGCCCGCCCTGCGCGGCTTCACCACCCCCAACCCGCACCTCCGGCTGGCCGGTTCCCCCTTCCGGCTGCTGGACCGGACCCGCACCTGGCCCCGTCCCGTCGGGCCCGACGGTCGCGCACTGCCCCGCCGCGCCGGAATCAGCTCGTTCGGCTTCGGCGGCGTCAACGCCCACGTGGTGCTGGAGGAGTACCTTCCGACGACTCCGCAATCACGGCTGCAGCCGCAGCCGCAGCCGCAGCCGCAGTCGCAGGCACATGCACAGGTGGACGGCCGGGCATACGTCGTGCCGTTGTCCGCGCGTACCGCCGTCTCGCTGCGCGCCCAGGCCGATCGGCTCGCCACGCGGCTGCGTGCCGCTCCGGCGCCCGACGACGTCCCGGCGTACGGCCTGGTGGATCCCGCGGACCTCCCCGACCTCGCGGCCACCTTGCAGACCGGGCGGGAGGCCATGCCGCACCGGCTGGCGGTCGTCGCACAGAACCTCGCGGAACTGCGGGCCGGTCTCGAAAGCTTCTGCCGTGACGACACCGAGGCCCCGGGCGTCCATACCGGCATCGCCACGGACGCCCTCGCCGACCTCGGAGCGGATCCGCCCGGCGCGGCCTACCTCGCCGGGCTCACCGCGGGCGGCAGGCTCGACCGGCTCGCCCAGTTGTGGACGTCCGGCGTCGATCTGGACTGGGCCGTGCTGCGTCCGGCGGGTCCGCACCGCCGACTGCCCCTGCCCGGCTACGCCTTCGAGCGGCGCCGGTTCTGGC
The DNA here is from genome assembly GCF_053592635.1 of Streptomyces sp. NPDC002623. Classification (NCBI taxonomy): domain Bacteria; kingdom Bacillati; phylum Actinomycetota; class Actinomycetes; order Kitasatosporales; family Streptomycetaceae; genus Streptomyces; species Streptomyces sp. NPDC002623. Next base: position 239,209 of record NZ_JBSFWB010000001.1, read on the forward strand.
CCCGGCCGCAGCCGAGCCACGCGGCCGCCCGGGCGCGCCCCGGCCAGGGCGACGGCACGCCCCCGTCGGCAGACCCCTCCTCGGCGCACACCGGGGACGAGGTCGCCGAGGCGCTGCTGGACGAGTTCGCCGAAGTGCTCAAGTGGGACCGGACCGAGATCCACGTGGACACCCCGTTCGAGCGGCTGGGCCTGGACTCGGTCACGGTGCTCCAGCTGCGCCGACGCCTGGAGCACCGGTACGGCCCGCTGTCCACCACGGTCTTCTACACCTACAAGACCCTCCGTGAACTGGCCTCCTATCTCGCCCGACAGTCCGGCGCCCCCGCCCCCACCCCCGCTCCAGCCCCCGCCACCGTCACCGTCACACGTGCCGGCCTCGTCCCGCCGACCGAGCGGACGCGGCCGGAACCTGCCGGCTCCGCGTCGGGCCTCGACATCGCCATCGTCGGCATGAGCGGCCGCTACCCGGGCGCCCGCACCGTGGCCGGGTTCTGGCGCAATCTGCTGGGCGGCGTGGACTCGGTCCGGGAAATTCCCCTGGACCGGCCGGGTTTCCGCCGGTACGCCGAACTGGCGCGGGAACGACACGGGGACGACTGGCCGCGGTGGGGCGGCTTCCTGGACGACGTCGACGCCTTCGACGCCTCGTTCTTCCACATCGCCCCCGTGGAGGCCCGCTTCCTCGACCCTCAGCAGCGGCTCTTCATCGAGACGGCCTGGGAATGCGTCGAGGACGCCGGTTACCCGCCCGCCGCCCTCGCCGATTCCGCCGCGGGCGACCGCCGGGCGCCGGTCGGCGTGTTCTGCGGCGTCACCTACAACAACTACCAGCTGTTCGGCGCCGAGGCGGTCGCCCGAGGCGAGTGGGTGGCGGTCGAGTCGCAGACGTTCTCCGTGGCGAACCGGGTGTCGTACCTGATGAACTTCGGCGGTCCCAGCCTCACCGTCGACACCGCCTGCTCCTCGTCCCTGTACGCGGTGCACCTCGCCTGCGAGAGCATCCGGCGCGGCGAGTGCGACGCGGCGATCGCCGGAGGCGTGAACCTCTCCCTCCACCCGACGAAGTACATGATGCTGCAGGAGGCGGGGTTCCTCGCGAGCGACGGCCGGTGCCGGGCCTTCGGCGCGGGCGGCGACGGCTATGTTCCGGCCGAGGCCGTCGGCGCCGTGCTGCTCAAGCCGCTCGCGCGGGCACTGCGCGACGACGACCACGTCTACGCGGTCGTCAAGGGGTCGGCGGTCAACAGCGACGGCCGGACCCTGGGCTACAGCGTCCCCAACCCCGTCGCGCAGACCGAACTGGTCCGGGCGGCCATGAAGTCGGCGGGCGTCACCGCGGACACGATCGGCTATGTCGAGGCCCATGGCACCGGCACCAGCCTCGGCGACCCCATCGAACTGCGCGCGCTCACCGACGCGTACGCCCCGGCGGGCAGGGCCGGTCAGTACTGCGCCGTCGGCTCGGTGAAGTCGAACATCGGCCATGCGGAAGCGGCGGCCGGTATCGCCCAGCTGACGAAGACGGCGTTGCAGCTGCGGCACCGCACGCTGGTCCCGACCCTGCTGCACTCGGACCGCACCAACCCCGAGATCCCCTTCGAGGAGACTCCTTTCCGGGTCCGGGAGGAATGCGGCTCCTGGGAGCCGCTGCGAGACCCCGAGGGCACGCCGCTGCCGCGCCGGGCGGGCATCAGCTCCTTCGGCGCGGGCGGCGTCAACGTCCATCTCGTGCTGGAGGAGGCGCCCCGGCAAGCCCCTCGGCGCCGGCCCGACCGCCGCCCCCGGATCCTCGTGCTGTCCGCCGACGATGGGACCGCGCTGCGGCGGTACGCCGTACGGCTGCGGACGTTTCTGACCGACTGCACGAACGCCCCCGAAGACGACGCCGAGGAAACCCTCACTCTGCTCGACCTGGCCTACACCCTGCAGTGCGGACGGAGTGCCCTGTCCCATCGGCTGGCATTCGTCGCCACCGACCGGAACGAGGCGGTCCGCGCCCTGGACGCCTACCTGGACGGCGACGTCCGGCTGGACGGCACGGTCGGGCACCCGGCGGTGCACACAGCTGTCGCACCGCGCCGGCCCCGGCCGGCGGCGGACGGCGAACTGATGGGCCTCGCGCAACGCGCGCAGTGGGACGACATCGCCCGCACCTGGGCGCAGGGCGCGTCCTGGACCTGGCAGGAGATGTACACGGCCGACGAGAACCCACGCCGGACGCCCGCTCCGCTGTACCCCTTCAGCCGCGATCGGTACTGGCTCGACGACGGGCGGCCGGACATCCCGACGGCGAGGCAGCCCGGCGGCGCACCCGACTCCGGCATGGCCGCCGCGCTGGCCGCCCTTCCGGAGAGCGAGCGGCACTCCTTCCTCGTCGAGCAACTCCGGGCGGAGCTGGGGCGGTTGCTCCAGTACTCCCCGGGCGCCCTGCCCGACCCCGACCGCGGTTTCGTCGAACTCGGCCTGGAGTCCGTCTTCGCCGTCCAGCTCGGTACCCGGATCGAGGAGGAACTCGGCGTACCGATGTACGCGACCGTCACGTTCGACCACCCGACCGTCACGGAGCTGGCCCGGTACCTGCTGGAGAAGATCGGTTCGGGTACATCGGGTACATCGGGTACATCGGCTGCATCGGGTATGTCAGGTACGTCGGGCTCCGCGGTGACCACGGCGCCGGGCGTGGGGCGGTCGCCCGCCGCCGAGCTCCCGGAACCGCGGTTCGAGAAGACGTTCTACGAGGGGACCTGGGAAGCGGCCCCCCTGTCCGGCCCGGCGGGCGGCCCCGCCGTCTGGTCGACCGGGGCGGTGGTCCTCGACACGGACGACGCACTAGCCCGGGCACTGGCCCGGCAGCTGCGCGATCAGGGCTCGGACGCCCCGGTGATCCTGGTCCGGCCCGGAGAGACCTACGACCGCACCGGTGACGACGAGTACGTCGTACGGCCGGGACAGGACACGGACCTGACCCGGCTGGTGCGGGACCTCGCCGCCCGGCCGGGCGGGGTGCCCGGGGTGTTCGTCCACCGCTGGGCGTGCGGCGCCGAGGCGGCCGCCCCGACACTCGACGCACTCCTCGACGCGGGTGTCCGCTCGGTGTTCCCACTGGTCCGCTGCCTCACCTCCCTGCCCGACCCGGTGCGGCTGCTGGTGCTCGACGAGTACACCGAGAGCGAGGGACCGCGACCGCTGGTGGAGGCGTTCGGAGGGTTCGCGCGCTGCGTACGGCACGAGAGCCCACGGCTGACGTGCCAAGCCCTGTCCGTGGCCGGAGACACCGCCGATGCCCTGCCCGGACCGGCGCGGGTCATCGAGGCGTGCGGCGCCGAGCTCGGCGTCCCGGATCCTCCCACCGAGGTCCGCCACGGTCCCGGCGGCCGCTTCGTGCGGCGGATGCGGGCCCTCCTCCCGGCCGCTGGGAAGCCGCGGGCGGTCCGGCTCACCCCGGACGGCACCTACCTGATCACCGGCGGCCTCGGGGCGCTGGGCCTGGTGTTCGCCGCACACCTGGCCGGGCGCGCTCCCGGCTGCACCGTGGTCCTCGTCGGCCGGTCGGCGCCGGATCCCGGGCAGCGGGAGGCGATCGACCGGATCGCGGCGATCGGCGGCACCGTCGAACACGTCGTCGCGGACGTGGGCCGCGAGGACGACGTACGCCGCCTGCTGGCGCGGGTACGGAGCCGGCACGGCGGACTCGACGGCGTCATCCACGCGGCAGGCCGCATCCAGGACGCTCTGGTGACCAACAAGACCGCGCAGGACGTGGACGAGGTCCTCGCCGGGAAGCTCGCCGGCGCCGTCCACCTGGACGCCCTCACCCAGGGCGACGACCTGGACTTCTTCATGATGTTCTCGTCGCTCACCGCACTGACCGGCAACGCCGGACAGAGCGACTACGGCTACGCCAGCGCCTTCCTCACCGCCTTCGCCCGGCACCGAGAGCTGCTGCGGGTGCGCGGCGAACGCCGCGGCCGTGCCATCGCGGTCATCTGGCCGTACATGCGGGACGGCGGGATGCGGATCGATGCGGCGACCGAGGGCTACCTGCTGCGCCGCCACGGCCTGGCCCCCGTGGACACGGACCTCGCCACCGAGGCGTTCGACGCCGCCCTGGCCACCGGCGGACCGGAGTTCGGCGTGCTGTGCGCGGACCTCGGAAGGCTCGCCCGGACGCTGCCGATCCTGAACGCAGAGAACGCAGAGAACGCAGAGAACGCAGAGAACGCACAGAACGCAGAGAACGCAGAGAACGCAGCAAACACCGAGAACGCAGCGAACGCCGAGAACGCCCAGGACTCCGCCGGGCCGGACGCCATGCGGGCGGACTCGGCGGACGAGCTGCGGAACGCGCTGACCGACGAGCTGAAGGAGCTGGGGTTGTGACGCTGCATCAGGAGGATCTGCTGCAGCGGTCCTTGACAGCCATCCGCGCCCTGCGCGCCGAACTCGCGCAGGAGCGCTCCGCCAGGCGACAGCCGATCGCCGTGGTGGGCATGGCCTGCCGCCTGCCCGGCGGCGCGGACTCGCCGGAGCGCCTCTGGGACCTGCTGGACCAGGGCCGGGACGCGGTCACCGAGGCCCCGGCCGACCGATGGCCGACGGAGCTGTACTACTCCGCCGACCCACAGGCCCCGGGCCGGATGTACACCACCAGCGGCGGATTCCTGACCGGGGACGTCGACGCGTTCGACGCGGGCCTGTTCGGTGTCTCGGCACAGGAAGCGGCCCAGATGGACCCGCAGCACCGGCTGCTGCTGGAGACCGGCTGGGAGGCGCTGGAAAGCGGCGGACTCCTCGCCGAACGGCCGGACTCGCGGCGAGTCGGCGTCTTCGTCGGCATGTCGGGCTCCGACCACTCCCGGGTGCCCGTCCCGCCCCAGGCGGTCGGACCGTTCACCGCCACCGGCATCGCCCCGAGCATCGCCGCCGGGCGGATCGCCCACACACTGGGGCTGCGCGGACCGGCCCTCGTCGTCGACACCGCGTGTTCCTCGTCGCTGGTGGCCGTCCATCTGGCGGTGCGGAGCCTGCGGCTGGGCGAGTGCGATGCCGCACTGGCCGGCGGGGTCAACCTGTTGCTCGCACCCGAGCCGTACGTCGCTCTGTGCAAGATGGGTGCGCTGTCCCCCACCGGAAGGTGCCGCACCTTCGACGCCGCCGCCGACGGCTATGTCCGGGCCGAGGGCTGCGGCCTCGTCGCTCTCATGCGGCTGTCCGACGCCCGTGCGGTCCGGGCTCCCGTGCTGGCGGTGGTCCGCGGCTCCGCCGTCAACCACGACGGCAGGGCCGGTGGGGTGACCGTGCCCAGCGAACGGGCCCAACGGGAGCTGCTGCGCGAGGCGCTGCGGGACGCCGGAGCCGACCCGCACGAGATGGGCTACCTGGAGACGCACGGCACCGGGACGCCGCTCGGCGATCCGATCGAGATCCGCGCCGCCGCCGACGTCCTGTGCCGGGACCGGCCCGCGTCCCGTCCGCTGGTCCTCGGCGCGCTGAAGTCCGCCATCGGACACCTGGAACCGGCCGCCGGCGTCGCGGGGCTGATCAAAACCGTGCAGGTACTGCGGCACGGCCGGATCCCGGGCAACCTCCATCTGACGGAGCCCAACCCGCGGCTGGGCGCGGACAGTCTTCCGGTGATCCTTCCCGACCGGTCACTGACCTGGCCGGCGGGCGGGCGCGGACGGATCGCGGGAGTGAGTTCCTTCGGCTTCAACGGAACCAACGCCCACGTGGTGCTGGAGGACGCGGAGACCGCGGCCCCGGAACACGATGGTGCCGCCCCCCTGCCGCGGCGCAGGGCGCAGCTGCTGCCGCTGTCGGCGGCCGGACCCGACGCCGTGCGCGACCTCGTGCGCCGGCTCGCCGACTGGGCCGCCGCCCACCCCGACGCGGATCCCGCGGACATCGCCCACACCCTCGGATCCCGCCGCCGCCACTTCCCCTACCGTGCGGCACTGGTCACCACTGCCTGCGGCGCCGCGCTCGGCGCCGAGCTGCATGCCCTGGCAGCCCGTCTCGTACCGGACCGGCCCTGCCGATCCGGTCGGCACACGGCCCTGTTCCTCGACGCGGACCTCGTCCAGGCGGCGGAGCACACCGCGCAGTTGTCCGCCGTCAGCCCGGGTTTCCGGGCCGCACACGAGGAATGCCTCGCCCGGCTGCGGGCCACCGCGGCGGGACCGGCAGCCGCGGTACTGGCAGTCGCCGCACCGGATCCGCGCACGGCGGCGGACCCCGACCGGACGTCCCGGCTCGAACCGCTCCCGGCCGACGTGCTCCGCTTCACCTACCAGCTCGCACTGGCCCGGCTGCTGGCCGACCGGTGGGGCATCGCCCCAGCCGCGGTGGGCGGCCGCGGCCCGGGCGCACTGGCCGCCGCCTGCGTCGCCGGGATCATGGACGTACCGGCCGCCGGGGCGTACCTCGCGGCCCGCCGCGGTGCGGGCCCGCCGCCCACCGCCACTCTGGCCCCGCCCCGGCTGCGCTTTCTCACCGGCCCCGGGCCGGCGGCGAACGGCGGGCGACCGACCGATCCCGGTTACTGGCTCTCGGAAGAGACCCGAGCGGGTGCCGGTCCCGAGGAAGGACCGGACTCCGTCCGCGCGGTCCTCGCCCCGCTGACGGACAGCGGCTACGCCACGTTCGTCACCGTCGGCCCGGCACCGGCCCCGGCCGCAGCCACGGCCCTGGCCCCGGCCGCAGCCACGGACGTGTCCGGTGAGCCGTCGGACGTCCTGTGGTGGACGATCACCCGGACGACCGCGGTCGGCGACGCGGCCGGTGACGCGGCCCGCGATCCCGGGAGCGGACCGGAGCTGTGGCCGCGGCTGCTCGAGGGCCTCGCATCGGCCTATCGAGCCGGAGCCGCTGTCACCTGGGACGGGGTGCACGACGGTGAGCGCCCCCTCCGGCTGCCGTTGCCCACCTACCCCTTCCAGCGCAGCCGCCACGCCCCGCCGGTGCCGCGCGCCGACGGCTTCCGGGCCGCCGCCGCGCATCGACCCGACGGGGCCGCCCCCCTGCCCACCGGTCCGACGGCGCTCAGGCAGGTACGGTCCCCGCTGCCCGACCGGCAGTTCGAGACCGTTCTCAGCCGGCGACTGCTGCCGGCGCTGGCCGACACCGGCGGGGTTCTGCATCTGGGCCACTACCACGACCTGCTGACCCAGGTCGCCCGTGAGCTGGGCGGGGCCTCGTCGTACGAGCTGCGCGAGGTGGTGTTCGCCCACGCGCTGCGGTTCGCCGACGAGCGCCGTTCGGTGCAGATCGTCGTCGAGGACGAGGTCGAGGTCGAGGACGAGGTCGAGGACCGGGCCGACCGCGACGACCATGACGGCTGGCGCGCCTTCACCGTGCACAGCGTCGTCGACGGGGAGACGCGCTGGCACAGGCATGTGCACGGCGAGTTCCGCATCCGTCGTCCCTCCGCGACAGCGCCCGAACTGTCCGAGCAGGACCGCCGGGTGCTCCGCGAACGACTGCCCGTCCACACCCGAGGTGACGACTTCTACCGGGACCTGCGCAGACGCGGTGTGGCACTGGGCAGTTCCGTCATGTGTGTCGAGGAGGCCTGGTCGAGCGACGGCGAGGTCCTTGCCCGACTGCGCGCCACCGGACCGGACGGGCCCCACCCGAACATCACCCCCGGTGACTCGGCGCGCCTGCATCCCGGAGTGCTGGACGCCTGCGCCCAGCTGTACGTCCTCGCCGCGGGCGAACGCCTCCCCGCCGATGCCGCGTTCATCACCTCCTCGCTGGCCCGGTTCGGCCTCGACAACACGCCCGGTCCCGGCGGCCAGCCGCTGTGGGCGCACTTCAGCCTGGCCGAACCGGCGGACGGGCGGAGCCTGGTGGGCGGCTACCGGCTCTTCGACCACACAGGGCGGCGCCTGCTCGCCGAGTGCGATGGAGCGGAGGCCCGCCTCCTGCCCCCGGACGTCGTCGCTCATCAGGTGCGCGATCACGTGAGGACGGCGGCCACCGAGGCAGAGACGGACCGGGCCGCACCCGATGGGCCGCGACGCCCCGACACCGTGCGGCGGCTGCGGCATGCCGAGCCGGACCAGAAGCCGGAGATCCTCGTCGCGTACCTGACCGACGTGCTGGCGGACCTGGTCACCGTGGACGCGGAAGAGATGCGCGAGCATGCGGTCGCCGACCTCGGAATCGACTCGCTCGCCGCCCTGGAACTGCGTCGGCGACTGTCCGCGGATCTCGGCGCCGACGTACCGCTGGACGTACTGGTGGACGGCCCCACGGTGGGCGAACTGGCCGCCCTGCTCGCCGCCCTGCCCGCCTTCCGACCGGCTCCCGCGGCCGGCGCCCCAGCAGAGGCAAGGGACCCGGAGCCTGGCGGGAAACGGCACTCCGCCCCGGTGTCCGGCGACCCGGCCCGCTGGCTCCGACACCACAGACTCAGCCAGAACCCCCGGGTCCGGTTGTTCTGCCTTCCCTACGGCGGACGCGGCGCGTCCGTCTTCCGCACCTGGGCGGCCGTGCTACCGGACGACATCGACGTCTGTCCGGTGCAGTTGCCGGGCCGGGAGGACCGCTGGCAGGAACACCTGCTGGAGGACTGCGAGGAAGCCGTGCGCCTCCTCGCCGAGGCACTGGACCGGTACACCGACCGCCCCTTCGCGTTCTACGGGCACAGCATGGGCGCGCTGCTCGCCTATCGGCTCGCCCACGAGTTCGGCACGCTCCGGGGCGGGCCGCTGCGGCATCTCTTCGTCGCGGCCTTCACCTCGCCCTCGCTCGGCCCCAACCCCTTGGCGACACGGATCGCGGAAGCCCACCGGTCCCTCGGACACTCCGCGCCGGATGCGTTCGAGGGGGATCTCGAGGGGGACTTCGAGAGCCTGGGACGCGCTGTGCGGGAGTGCCTCGGCGAGGAAGCCGGGCAGCAGTTGACGGGCGTGCTGGATCCCGTCGGCCGCGCCGATCTGCGCATCGTCCACGGGTACAAGCCGTCGACGGCTGGAGCGGACCTTCACGCGCCCGTCACGGCGCTGCACGGACGCCGGGACCCGCTGGTCAGCGAGGAGGGCATGAGCGCGTGGAAGGCAGTGACGACGGGCGACTTCCGGCTGGAGACATTCCCCGGGGACCACTACTTCTGCCATCCGGACCAGGAGCGGACCGCAGTGCTCTCCTTGCTCCGCGACCAGCTGTGCTGAGCTGCCCGTGGGGACGGTCCTCAGCCGGTGCGGGGAGCCGGTCAGGCACTGCTCCCCGCTGCCATGCGGGCCGCCGCGTCGTGGACCAGTCGTGCGTGCAACTGGAGCATCTCCACCAGATCGGCGGAGTCGCCGGTCAGCTCCCGCTGCAGGAACAGGCCGTCGGCACCGGCCATGGCATAGGTGGCGAGGTTGCGTACGGCCTTCTCGTCCAGGTCCGGGAACAGAGTCCGGATGAATTCGGTCGTCTTCCGGCAAGCGATGTCGCGCATCTGAAGGAACACGGTGCGCCCGCGGCGCTCGGCAGGGCACCGCACCAGGCCGAGCATGAGGCCCAGGCGCAGGAAGTCGGGCGCGGCGACAAGCGTCCTGGTCACGTTCGCCGCCATGAATCCGACCTGTTCGAGCGGGGTGCCCGGCGCTGTGCCCGGTGCTGTGCCCGGTGCTGTGCCCGGGGACTCCAGTGCCGCGAGCCAGGTCGTGAAGCCGCGTTCGACGACCGCGGCGATGAGGTCGTCCTTGTCCTTGAAGTGCCAGTAGATCGAACTGGCGGGCAGTCCGCACTTGGCGCTGACCGCCGCGATGGACGTGCCCTCGTACCCGCGCTCGCCCGCGATCTCCACGGCGGCGTCGAGGATGCGCTGCCGCGACTGGGCTCCGTTCGCCCGCTGCGTGCGCGGCGCCTGCGGCTTGGTCATCCGACACCCTTCTCCTGCCCGTGCTTCGGCACTTGCTCCGCTCCGGCGTCGAACCTACTGTCACCGTCGCGCCAACCGTCGCAAACGTCTCGTAAGAGGGAAAATCGTCATTATAGGGTTTATCGGTGAGGTGGCCGGGTGAGTGAGACGAGAGCCGAGGACGGCGCCTACGACGTGGCCGTGGTCGGCTACGGGCCGACGGGCGTCACGGCCGCGAACCTGCTGGGCGCGATGGGCCTCGACGTCGTCGTCCTGGAACGCGACGCCGAGGTGTTCTCCCGCGCCCGTGCCATCTCCACCGACGAGGAGGTGCTGCGGATCTGGCAGCGCGTCGGCCTGGCCGAACGGCTGAAGCAGGACATGCTGGCCGAGCGGCCCGTGGAGTTCGTGGACGCGCGTGGCCGTACCTTCATCCGGGCCCGCCCCACGCCGCGCGGGCACGGCCATCCGCCGCAGATGTTCCTCTACCAGCCCGCGCTGGAGCAGGTCCTGCGCGAGGGCGTGGCCCGCTACCCGAACGTGGAAGTGCTGCTCCGGCACGAGTGCCTGCGGGTGCAACAGGACGCGGAAGGCGTCGACCTGACGGTGGCCGAAGCCGAAGCCGAAGCCGAAGCCGAAGCCGAAGTCGACTCCGACTCCGACGCCGACGCCGAAGCCGACGCCGACTCCGATTCCGTACGACGTCTGCGCGCCTCCTACGTCATCGCCGCCGACGGCGGATCCAGCCCGATCCGATCGCAGCTCGACGTGGGCTACGAGGGGCGGACGTACGAGGACCGCTGGGTGGTCGTCGACACCGAGATGCTCAAGCCGTGGCCGGACCACGACCGGCTGCGTTTCCGCTGCGACCCCGCGCGCCCGGCGGTCGACTGCCCGACCCCGCTCGGCCATCACCGCTGGGAGTTCCCCGTCCTGCCCGGCGACGACGAGACGTACCTGACCACCGAGGAAGCCATCCACGCGATGGTCGGGCGGTACGGGATCGGCAGGGACAGCATCAAGATCCTGCGGGCCACCGTGTACAGCCACCACGTCCGCTTCGCCGCCCGCTTCCGGGCCGGCAGGGTCTTCCTGGCGGGCGACGCCGCGCACGCCATGCCGCCGTGGATCGGCCAGGGCATGGCCGCCGGGGTGCGGGACGCGGCCAACCTCTGCTGGAAGCTCGCCGCCGTGCTGCGCGGCGAACTGCCCGAGACCGTCCTCGACTCCTACGAGGCCGAACGCAAACCGCACGTCAAGGAGGTCACCGAACGGACGGTGTTCGTCGGCCGGATCATCACCGAACGGCGGCGTCCGGTCACCCGGCTGCGCGACACCGTGCTTCCGGTCCTGAGCCGTGTGCCGGGCCTGGCCCAGTGGCTGCAGGACTCCCACTGGATCCCCGTCGCCCGCTACGGCACCGGCCTCCAGGCCGGCCCGCGCACCCGCGGGTCCGGCCGCCAGATCCCGCAGCCCTGGGTCACCGCACCCGACGGGGCACGCGTACGGCTGGACGACGCGCTCGACGGCGGCTGGCTGCTGCTGCACGCGCGTACAGCCACCCCCCAGCCGCTGTGGGACGTCCCCTCGCTCACCGTCACACCCGCAGGATCCCGCCCCGGGGAGGGCACCCTCGTCGACAGCGACGGCGTTCTGCTGTCCTGGCTCGCCGAACACCGCGCGGCCACCGTCGCCCTGCGCCCCGACGCCTACGTCTACGCGACCGCCCCCACGGGCGCCCCCTTGCCGCCGCCCCCGCCCGGATTCGTCCCGACACCGTCCCACCGGCGCCGCAGCACCCCGTCGGACCCGCATTCGTGCAGGTGAAGCCAGGTGCGGCGGCGCCCTTCAGTCGTGCGCTCAGATGTCCCGGAAGATCTCGATCTGCGCCCCGATGGAGTTCAGCCGCTCCGCCAGGTCCTCGTAACCGCGGTTGATGACGTACACGTTGCGCAGCACCGACGTGCCCTCGGCCGCCATCATCGCCAGCAGGACGACCACGGCGGGGCGCAGGGCCGGCGGGCACATCATCTCGGCGGCCCGCCAGCGCGTCGGCCCCTCGACCAGCACCCGGTGCGGGTCGAGGAGCTGGAGCCGCCCGCCGAGCCGGTTGAGGTCCGTCAGGTAGATCGCGCGGTTGTCGTAGACCCAGTCGTGGATGAGGGTCTTGCCCTGCGCGACGGCCGCGATGGCCGCGAAGAACGGGACGTTGTCGATGTTCAGGCCGGGGAACGGCATCGGATGGATCTTGTCGATCGGCGCCTCCAGCTTGGAAGGCCGGACCGTGAGGTCCACCAGCCGGGTGCGACCGTTGTCGGCCGGGTACTCCGGCGTGCGGTCGTGGTCGAGGCCCATCTCCTCCAGGACCGCCAGCTCGATCTCCAGGAACTCGATGGGCACCCGGCGCACCGTCAGCTCCGACTCCGTGACGACGGCGGCGGCCAGCAGGCTCATGGCCTCGACCGGGTCCTCGGAGGGCGAGTAGTCCACGTCGACGTCGATGTTGCGCACGCCGTGCACGGTGAGCGTGGTGGTGCCGATGCCCTCGACCCTGACGCCGAGCGCCTCCAGGAAGAAACACAGGTCCTGGACCATGTAGTTGGAAGACGCGTTGCGGATAACGGTTACACCGTCATACCGGGCGGCCGCGAGCAGCGCGTTTTCGGTAACCGTATCCCCGCGCTCGGTCAGCACGATGGGCCGGTCCGGGCGGACGGCGCGGTCGACGATGGCGTGGTACTGCCCCTCCGTCGCCGCGACCTCGAGTCCGAATCGGCGCAGCGCGATCATGTGCGGCTCGATGGTCCGTGTGCCCAGGTCGCAGCCGCCGGCGTACGGCAGCCTGAAGTGGTTCATGCGGTGCAGCAGCGGACCGAGGAACATGATGATCGAACGGGTGCGCACGGCGGCCTCGGCGTCGATGGCCGCCATGTCCAGCTCGGCCGGCGGCACGATCTCCAGATCGACGCCGTCGTTGATCCAACGCGTCCGTACACCGATGGAGTTGAGGACCTCGAGCAGGCGGTAGACCTCCTCGATACGGGCGACCCGGCGCAGCACCGTGCGCCCCTGGTTGAGCAGCGAGGCGCACAGCAGGGCGACGCACGCGTTCTTGCTGGTCTTCACGTCGATCGCGCCGGACAGCCGGCGGCCGCCCACCACTCGCAGGTGCATCGGTCCCGCGTAGCCCAGAGAGACGATTTCGCTTTCCAGGGCTTCACCGATTCGAGCGATCATCTCAAGGCTGATGTTTTGATTGCCCCGCTCGATGCGGTTGACGGCACTCTGGCTGGTTCCGAGCGCCTCGGCCAGCTGTGCCTGTGTCCAGCCCCGGTGCTGCCGGGCGTCACGGATGAGCTTGCCGATGCGTACGAGGTAGTCGTCTGCCATGTGGCTGAGGTTATCTCAGATATGAGATCGCACCTCTTGGGGGGTCCGTTCGGGTGACGTCCCGTCAACGCCGTTTGGCGTTACGGGTGCGGCGCCATCCGAAAGGTCCGGGCAAATCAACCGATGTCGTACGACGTCCGGTGCTGCTGTGCGTATGGCGCGGACCGTGCCGTCCGCCGCCTGTGGTGATCGACCACGACCGTCGGCCGATGTTCAGCCGCACGCCGGGGAGGATGCGGAAACTCTTGCGGAAGGTGAGGGGCATCGGGTCTCCATCGTCGGGAGCCTGTTCGCTCTTGTCCCGGCTACCCCGACATGGCGGGAGCATGGCACCCGGAGCGCGGAATCAGGCTTTCGCCGGGAGTGGCAGCGAGCCCGGGCATGACCATTCAGCCCTCGTGTACTAGAGTTATCTCGACATCGAGATATCTGCCGAGGCGCACCGCAGCCGCCACCCTGGTAAGGGTTACCTAACTTAGCCTGACCTCAGCGGATCGGCCAAGCCCGCGTGGCGGCAGGATGCGGTGGTACGCGCACATCAATGAAGGAGACTGTCGTGTCGGCGAACAGCTTCGACGCCCGTAGCACGCTCAGCGTGGGCGACGAGTCGTACGAGATCTTCCGGCTGGACAAGGTGGAAGGCTCGGCTCGCCTTCCGTACAGCCTGAAGGTGCTGCTGGAGAACCTGCTCCGCACCGAGGACGGCGCGAACATCACCGCCGACCACATCCGGGCCCTCGGCGGCTGGGACTCGCAGGCGCAGCCCAGCCAGGAGATCCAGTTCACGCCGGCCCGCGTGATCATGCAGGACTTCACCGGCGTGCCCTGTGTCGTGGACCTCGCCACCATGCGTGAGGCCGTCAAGGCCCTCGGCGGCGACCCGGACAAGGTCAACCCGCTCTCGCCGGCCGAGATGGTCATCGACCACTCCGTCATCGCCGACAAGTTCGGCACGCACGACGCCTTCGCGCAGAACGTCGAGCTGGAGTACGGCCGCAACCGTGAGCGCTACCAGTTCCTGCGCTGGGGCCAGACCGCGTTCGACGACTTCAAGGTCGTCCCGCCGGGCACCGGCATCGTCCACCAGGTCAACATCGAGCACCTGGCGCGCACGATCATGGTCCGTAACGGCCAGGCGTACCCCGACACCCTCGTCGGCACCGACTCGCACACCACCATGGTCAACGGCCTCGGCGTCCTCGGCTGGGGCGTCGGCGGCATCGAGGCCGAGGCCGCGATGCTCGGCCAGCCGGTCTCGATGCTCATCCCGCGCGTCGTCGGCTTCAAGCTGACCGGTGAGCTCACCCCCGGCACCACCGCCACCGACCTCGTGCTGACCATCACCGAGATGCTCCGCAAGCACGGCGTGGTCGGCAAGTTCGTCGAGTTCTACGGCGAGGGCGTCGCCGCCACCTCCCTCGCGAACCGCGCCACCATCGGCAACATGTCGCCGGAGTTCGGCTCCACCGCGGCGGTCTTCCCGATCGACGGCGAGACCATCAAGTACCTCAAGCTCACCGGCCGCTCCGAGCAGCAGCTCGCGCTCGTCGAGGCGTACGCCAAGGAGCAGGGTCTCTGGCTGGACCCGGCCGCCGAGCCGGACTTCTCGGAGAAGCTGGAGCTCGACCTCTCGACCGTCGTTCCCTCCATCGCCGGCCCGAAGCGCCCGCAGGACCGTATCGTCCTCGCCAACGCCGCCGAGCAGTTCAAGAGCGACGTCCGCAACTACGTCGCCGACGACGACGAGGCGGGCAAGGAGTCCTTCCCGGCCTCCGACTCCCCGGCCGCCTCCAACGGCGTCCCGTCGAACCCGGTCACGGTGACCGCCCCCGACGGCTCCACCTACGAGATCGACCACGGCGCGGTGACGGTCGCGGCCATCACCTCCTGCACCAACACCTCGAACCCGTACGTCATGGTCGCCGCCGCGCTCGTCGCGAAGAAGGCCGTGGAGAAGGGCCTGACCCGCAAGCCCTGGGTCAAGACCACCCTCGCCCCGGGCTCGAAGGTCGTAACCGATTACTTCGACAAGGCGGGCCTCACCCCCTACCTCGACAAGGTCGGCTTCAACCTCGTCGGCTACGGCTGCACCACCTGCATCGGCAACTCCGGCCCGCTGCCGGAGGAGGTCTCCAAGGCCGTCAACGACCACGACCTGGCCGTGACCTCGGTCCTCTCCGGCAACCGTAACTTCGAGGGCCGGATCAACCCCGACGTCAAGATGAACTACCTGGCCTCCCCGCCGCTGGTCGTCGCGTACGCCCTCGCGGGCTCCATGAAGGTGGACATCACGCGTGACGCGCTGGGCACGGACCAGGAGGGCAAGCCGGTCTACCTGACCGACATCTGGCCCACCGAGGCCGAGGTCAACGACGTCGTGGCGAACGCCATCGGCGAGGACATGTTCTCCAAGTCCTACTCCGACGTCTTCGCGGGCGACGCCCAGTGGCAGGCCCTGCCGATCCCCGAGGGCAACACCTTCGAGTGGGACCCGCAGTCGACGTACGTCCGCAAGCCCCCTTACTTCGAGGGCATGACGATGGAGACCACCCCGGTCTCGGACATCGCCGGCGCCCGCGTCCTCGCCAAGCTGGGCGACTCGGTCACCACCGACCACATCTCCCCGGCCGGTGCGATCAAGGCCGACACGCCCGGCGGCAAGTACCTCACCGAGCACGGTGTCGAGCGTCGTGACTTCAACTCGTACGGTTCCCGCCGTGGCAACCACGAGGTCATGATCCGCGGTACGTTCGCCAACATCCGCCTGCGCAACCAGATCGCGCCGGGCACCGAGGGCGGCTACACCCGCGACTTCACCCAGGCCGACGCGCCCGTGTCGTTCATCTACGACGCCTCGCGCAACTACATCGAGCAGGGCATCCCGCTGGTCATCCTGGCCGGCAAGGAGTACGGCTCCGGCTCCTCCCGCGACTGGGCCGCCAAGGGCACCGCCCTCCTCGGCGTCAAGGCCGTCATCACCGAGTCGTACGAGCGCATCCACCGCTCGAACCTCATCGGCATGGGCGTGCTCCCGCTCCAGTACCCGGAGGGCGCGAACGCCGAGTCCCTCGGACTCACCGGCGAGGAGACCTTCTCCATCACGGGCGTCACCGAGCTCAACAACGGCACCACCCCGCGCACGGTCAAGGTCACCACCGACACGGGCGTCGAGTTCGACGCGGTCGTCCGCATCGACACCCCCGGTGAGGCCGACTACTACCGTAACGGCGGCATCATGCAGTACGTGCTGCGCAACCTGATCCGCAAGTAGGCGATCCGGTACGGCAGTCGGGCCGCACTCCCCGCTCCGGGGGGTGCGGCCCTTCGCGTGCCCCTACCCCTGCACCCGGCTACACCCAGCCCCGCTGAGCGGCCCGTACCCCCAGCTGAAAACGGCTCGCCGCCCCCAGCCGGTCCTGCACCTCGCTCACCCGTCGCCGCAGGGTCCGAAGACTCACCCCCAGATGACGGGCCACCGCCTCGTCCTTCATCCCGGCCGCCAGCAACCGGATCAACGTCCGCTCGCCCTCGGAGAGTTCACCCTCGCCGACGCCCTGGCCGAGTGGCGTCGCCTGCTGCCAGGCCAGGTCGAAGAGCTTCTGCAGCGCATCGGTCACCGCCGAGTGCCGCACGACCGCGGAGCAGTAGCCGCCCGCCTCGAACGAGGTCAGCGGAAGCATCGCCCGACGCCCGTCGACCAGCAGCAACTTGACCGGCACCGAGGGCAACACCCGGGCCTGCTCGCCGAGTTCGACCATCTTCCAGGCGTGGAAGAGGACGTCGGGATCCTCCAGGGCGGTCGCCGCGTACACCGTGCGGTACACGATCCCGCGGCTGAGCAGATCGGACTGAAGGTCCAACTGCGGGGTGCGCGGGGCCAGATACGGGGGAGTGTCGAAGACGCACACCTCGTGCTCGGCGCGCGCGTACAGCTCCTCCAGCCGGGCCGCGTTGGCGCCCTCCCCGGACACCACCTCGACCAGCCGGGACGGCTCCTCCCGCAGCAGCCCCGCCTCGTACGAGGTCGCCATCTCCTCGGCGGTGGCGGCGAGCAGCTCGGACTCCGTCTCCCGCTGCCGGATCAGCGCGCGGATCGCCACCCGCGGGTCCACCGCGCGTAACCCGCCCATGGAGTCGGGCGGTTGCAGCAGACCGAGCTCCAGCAGCCGGTTGCAGGACTCGCGGACCCGGCCCGGAGAAGCACCGGTCAGCAGCGCCCAGCCGGCCGCGCCCGCGTCGGGTTGATTCAGGACCGCCTGGTACACCAGCTCGTCGAAAGCAGAGACCCCCACCGCGGCCCAAGGGCTCGCGGCAGGGGTCCGCCCCGCAGTGCCATATGCCGTGTTCACCATGACTCGGCACGCTAGAGGATCTTTGTTAAGACCGAGGCACACGCGACGGGAGTTGCTTCGGTGGTTACTTCAGGCCGAACGCCCGCAGCACGGTCTGGTCGATCGCGTTGCCGGCCCGGTCGGCGGCGCGCACCCGCAGAGACACCGACTCGGCGCCCTTCGCGGCCTTGAACCCCGCCTTGCTGTTCTTGACCCGCACTTCCTTCCAGGAGGTGCCGTCGTCGAAGGAGACCCAGGCCTTCAGACTGCTCGCCTTCACGCTCCCCAGCTGGTCGGCGACGGGCAGAGCGACCTCCAACTCCCGCTTGCTGTCAGCGCGGTTGAGGAGATCGAGCCCCTTCGGGGCGATGCCGACGGTGAGCAGCGGCAGTGCCGACGAGGTGTCGGTGTGCGCCGAGGCGAAGGTCCACTCGGTGTGCGTGCTCGTGGAGTACTTGGCCCAGGCCGCCCGGCGCTGCACATCCAGGTCGAAGCGGTAAGAGGCCTTGTCCGCCGCCACATTGAAGACGCCGTACCCGCCGAGCAGCGAGTCGCCGACCAGTTGCCCGTCCGCGTAGAGCTTTCCCTTCGCGGTGTTGTCGGTGCCGTCGATGTAGCCGTAGTGGCCCGGCGTGGAGTCGGTCAACTCCGCCACCGACATGGTGAGTTTGTCGCCGGTGCGCTCGGAGAGGCCGTACTCCTCACTGGTTCCCGGGCGGATGGCCTGGCGCAGCCAGTTCTCCGTCGTCCTCTCCGTGCCCGCCTCGGTGAAGGTCCGCAGCGGGCTCCACTGGCCCCTGAACGTGTTCCAGTTCGGATAGACAACGTGCCAGGTACGGGTGTCGGGGTCGACGTAGTAGTACTCGTCGCGTTCCGTGCCCAGCTGCGTGTAGACGCTGCTCTCGATGCCGAAGAGCTGCCAGGGGCGGAAGGTGTACAGGGCGTCCGCGCCGATCTCGCCGGCCGTCGCACCGTAGTAACGGGCGTGCCGCTTCACCGTGTTGGACTTGTCCAGGCTGTACGTCTGGTCCGCGGAGATGGAACCGCTCTGCGCGACGAGCACGTTGTAGACGTACGGACTGACCGGCGTGCCGCTCAGCTTCAGTGTGACCTTCTTGCCGGTCTTCAGCAGGCCGGTGAGCTTCGCGCCCTCTTCGCCAGTGGCGATCATCAGCGGGACGGTCGTCGCGCGGTCCACGGCCTCGATCCAGAAACCGGGCTTGTCGCGGTACACGATGAGGTAACCCGCCCCGGCCTTGGTCGCGTTGTCCAGAGCGCTCTGTGCGCGATCCGTGGCGCCCACCTTGACGACGGCGACCTTGCCCTTGACGTCGAGCCCCGCGAAGTCGGCCTCGGTACCGCCGCCCGCGTCCACCGCCCGGACCTTGTGGTCACCGCTGATCTTCAACGGGAAGTCGTTGTACGTCTGGGAGTAGTAGAGCGAGGACAGCTCGGTCTTCTCCGGGCTGGTGACGCTCGCCGTCAACTCCTTCTCGTACAGCCGGAACTTGGCGGAGAACTCCAGGGAGCCCTGGGTGACCTGCTCGGTCGGCGACACATAGACGTGGTCGGTCCAGAAGCCCTGGCTGTAGGTGAGCCCCCAGGCGTTGCCCGGCCCCTCGCGGTGCACATTGGTGCTGAAGCCCTTGAACTCGGAGTCCTGCTTGGTCTTCGGCTTGATCTCCACCGCCTTGCGGGCGTCGAGGACGACCTCCGTGTCCCCGCCCACCTTGATCTCGGGGCTGGACACGACCGAGGTGCCGACGGCCGTCCCGCCCGCGTCACGGTCCGGGATCCAGGTCGAGATCGCGTAGGTGCCGGCCGGGACCTGCCAGGTCCAGCCGGTGCCGAGGAAGCCGTACTCGTCCGGGTAGGCGCTGTTCAGCTCCATGAGCGTGTAGATCGAGCCTCCGGTGGGAGCCTTGCCGTCGCGGCCCAGGAGGGAGACCTTGAGGTCGTGGGTCTTCGGCGCCTTCTCGAAGCCGACGGCCGTGGTGACCTCGATGCCGTCGGCGGTCGCCGTGACGTGGCCCGTGTACCGGCCCTGGGCCTGCGCCGCCGGGTCGACCGTGACCGGGACCGTGGCGGTGCCCTTGGCGGGGACGGTGACCGTAGCGGCACCCGGGGCGGCTGCGGCGAGGGTGGACGAGATCGTCAACTCCACCGCCTTGTCAGTGGTGTTGGTGTACGTGATGTCCTTGCCGACGACTTCCGTGTCGCCGTCCTCGAACTTGCCGAAGCTCAGCGCCGAGGTCGCGAACACGCCCTGCCCGACGGCCCGTACGGCGTCGACCCGGCCGTCGCCCTGCTCGAACACGGAGTTGACGTCGTTCGTCTTCGCGGTGCTGGCCAGGGACTGCTTGATCTGCTCGCCCGTCCAGTCCGGATGGGCCTGCGCGACCAGCGCCGCCGCACCCGCGACATGCGGGGTCGCCATCGACGTGCCGCTCGCCGTCGTGTAGTAGTCGTCGACGGGCGTGCCGCCGGGCATGCTGGTGCCGGCGGCGCGGGCCGCGGTGATGGCCACGCCCGGCGCGGTGATCTCCGGCTTGACCGCGGAGTCGCCGAGGCGCGGACCGCGGCTGGAGAACGAGGCCAGCTTGTCGGACTTGTCGACCGCGCCCACCGTCAGAGCCGAGTCGGCGATGCCCGGGGTGCCCACGGTCTGCTCGCCCGGGCCCGCGTTGCCCGACGCGATCACGAAGAGGGTGCCGGTGGACGCGGACAGCTCGTCGACGGTCTCACTGAGCACGTCGGAGGGGCCGGTCGCCGTACCGCCCAGCGACATGGAGACGATCTTCGCACCGGAGTGCGCCGCCCACTCCATGCCGCTCAGGATCCAGGAGGTCTGGCCACGGCCGTCGTTGCCCAACACCTTGCCGATCAGCAGCTGCGCGCCCGGAGCGACCCCCTTGCGCCTGCCGTCCGAGGCGGCGCCCGAGCCGACGATCGTGGACGCGACGTGGGTGCCGTGGCCGTGGCCGTCCTGCACCGCCTGGTCCGGTACGAAGCTCTGCGACTCGGCGATCTTCCCGGCCAGGTCCGGATGCCCGGCGTCCACCCCCGTGTCCAGGACCGCGACCTTCACGCCCTTGCCGTCGTAGCCGGCCTGCCACACCTCGGGCGCGCCGATCTGCGGCACGCTCACATCGAGGGACGCCTTCACCTGAGCGTCCAGCCAGATCTTGTCGATACCCTCACCCAGCTGCCGCGCCGCCTTCGCGGTGGGCTCGGTGCCGAGGACCGGGGCGATGTCCGCCCAGAAGGCGGTCGACTTCTTCGCGCTCAGCGCGGCGCCGTCGATCCCGGGCAGCGCGAGCGTCCGGCGCGCACCCTCAGGAGTCGCGCTGCCCTTGCTGTACGTGGCGATCACGGGGGTGGCGCCGGTCTTCGCGTCCGAGTAGCCCTGACTCACCAACTGGGTGACGTTGAACAGGGCGGCGTCCAGGCGGCCCGCCTTGATGAGCGGGATCGCGTCCGTCGGCAGGACGCTGACCTCGCCGTTCTTCTCACTGGACAGGAAGGTGGCGGCCTCGCGGCCCTTGCCGCGCCGGACGTCGACGGCGTTCTTGCCGTCCGCTCCCGTGGTGAGGGAGACGGTGTCGCCGGTGATGAGGGTGACGGTCTGGGTGCTCGTGGCGCCCTGTCGGGTGTCGGGTGTGGTGACACTCTGCGGGCTGGTGGTGCCCGGCTCGGTGGCCGGGGACCCGGGACCGGCCGCCGCGGGCGCGATCGCGCCCGCGACCATCCCGGCCGCGCCTGCCACGGCCCAGAGGGCATGGAGTCTTCGCATGGGTGGACGTCCTCCCCTGAACGCTGAAAACGCTTCCGGCCTGGTGAGCGGAAGCCAGTGATCAGAGTGGGCGCTGCACGGAAAGGGGCTCAAGGGATTCGTGTGGCCAGGGAGTGCCAATGCTCGCATTGGCCAAGGGAGTTGACGGTCGGCGATGCTGTTTCGGCCAAGGCATCGAACTCTGTCGTGCGCGACGATCGACGGTGCCGTACGCGTGGATCGGTGGTTTCCGCACGAGCCGACCGGATGTTTCCATAAGCGTTCACGACGGTTTCCGTACGCGTAGCGGACGGGTGCCGTCCGGCCGCGCATGCCGGGTCCCACGGCTTGGGCTCAGTCGGAACACAGGGTTCCCTCAGTTGACCGGGACAGAATCCGGACATGACTGGCACCCACGGGCTGCGATCCGGCCGCGTTCGCGTTCTGATCGTCGACGACGAACCCGCGCTCACCGAAGTGCTGTCCGTGGCCGTCTCGGAGGCGGGCTGGCACCCCTATCCGGTGCCGGACGGACAGAGCGCGCTGCGCGAGGCGCGCCGCTGCGCCCCGCACGCGGTCGTTCTCGACGGGATGCTGCCCGACCTGGACGGCATCCAGGTACTGCGCCGCCTGCGGTACGAGAACCCCGAGCTGCCCGTCCTCATGCTCACCGCCCGCGACGCCGTCGAGCACCGCCTCGACGGACTGGAGAACGGCGCCGACGACTACGTCACGAAACCGTTTTCACTCCAGGAAGTCGTGCTGCGGCTGCGCGGACTGCTGCGCCGCTCCGGCGCCGAGCGGACCCGCACGGACGACTCCGTCCGCGTCCTCGGCGACCTGATGATGGCCGCCGAGTCCAGAGAGGTGCACCGTGACGGTGCCCGGATCACCCTCACCGCCAAGGAGTTCGACCTGCTCAGCGTGCTCATGGAACACCCGCGCCAGGTGCTGAGCAAGGCGCAGATCCTCGACCGGGTGTGGAGCAGTTGCTTCGACGGCGGCGGAAACCTCGTCGAGGTGTACATCTCCAGTCTGCGCCGCAAGATCGACCGTGGACGCGCGCCCATGATCCACACCGTGCGCGGGCTGGGATACGCCATCAGGCCGGTGGAGGACGGGAGATGAGCACGCGCGGAGGACCGGAGACGAGCGCCCGCAGCGGCCCGGAGACGAGCATCCGCAGCGGCCCGAGGGCGGGCGCGCACGGTGGACCGGCGGCGGGTGAGCGTGGGGGTCCGGAGGCGAACGTCCGCAGCGGCCCGGCGGCGGGCGTGCGCGGGGAGCCGGAGGCGTACGTCCGCAGGCTCGGGGGCCGTTCCCTGCGCACCCGACTCCTGATCTTCATCACCGCCATCCTGGTCGCCGTCTGCGCGACGATGGCCGTCACCACGGTCTTCGCCCAGCGCGCCTATCTGCTGGGCAATCTGGACGACCGGGTCACCAATGCCGCGGAGCGCAGCGTCGGCGGTGCCTCGCTCCACCCGGACCTCACCGGCGACCTGACCTTCCTCAACGAGAGCGGCCACCCCGCGGGGATGCTCGCCGCCCGCCTCGACACCGACGGCGGCGTCCTCGCGGCGGCCACCGTCGGCCAGGACGCCCCGCCGCAGAACCTCACCGCCGCACAGACCGCGGCCCTGTCGGGCATCAGGGCCGACAGTTCCTTCCATACGAGAACGGTTCCAGGCCTCGGCACCTACCGCATCACCGCCCTCGACGACAACGGTGTCCGGGTCCTCACCGGCCTCCCGATGGACGACGTCCAAGACATGATCAGCGGCCTGGTGGCGATCGAAGCGGTCGTCGCGGCGGCCGGGCTGACCGCGGCCGGCTGTGTCTGCGCGGTGGTCATACGACGTCAGCTGCGCCCTCTCGGCAGGGTCGCCGCCACCGCCGTCGAGGTCTCGCACGCCCCGCTGTGCCGCGGCGAGGTAACCGGTCTCACCCGGGTTCCCGAACGAGACACCGATCCCGGCAGCGAGGCCGGCCAGGTCGGAGCAGCCCTCAACCGCATGATCGACCACGTCGAATCCTCGCTCGCCGAACGCCAGCGCAGCGAGGAGGTCGTGCGCCGCAGCGAGGAACGCATGCGGCGTTTCCTGGCCGACGCCAGCCATGAACTGCGCACACCGCTCGCCTCCATCGCCGGATACGCGGAACTGATGAACCGGGGAACGGACCGCATCGAACCCGGTCTTGCCTGGCGGCGGGTGACGGCGGAATCTGCGCGTATGACAGGCCTGGTGGAGGACCTGCTGCTGCTCGCGCGGCTCGACGAGGGCAGGCCCCTGCAGTCCTTCGAAGTGGACATGGCCGCGCTGACCGCCGAGGCGGTGTGGGACGCCCGGGCCGCGGGCAGCGGTCACGACTGGCAACTGGAGCTGTGCCTCGACGAGGCGCCGCTGGTTCTCGGCGACGAGGCGCGGCTGCATCAGGTGGTGGCCAACCTGCTGGCCAACGCACGTGTGCACACACCTGTGGGCACCCGGGTCGTGGCCGTGGTGGAGGCACGCCGGGGGATGTGCGTGGTGCGCGTCCGGGACGACGGACCCGGCATTCCGGCCGACCTCCTCCCGACGGTCTTCGAACGCTTCACCCGCGCCGACGCCTCCCGGGCCCGCGCCACCACAGGCAGCGGCGCGGGGCTCGGCCTCGCCATCGTCGCGGCGATCACGGCGGCCCACGGCGGCCACATCGCCGTCCACAGCGAACCGGGCCGCACCGAGTTCCTCCTGGAACTGCCGCTTGCGGGGGAGACAGGAGCGGACACCTTGACCTGGAGCCCGCAGGTGTCGGTGCGATGAGATGACGAACCGGCCTGCCGTGGACGTGTGTGCTCCGCGGCGAGCAGGAAACACCGTGGAACGGGCGGCCGGAGGGAAACGACAGGAGAAACAGACGCAGGCGGTGCGATCGACAACGTGAGCGGGTCCGTCTCGTGCCGCCGCCCCGAGCGGCCGAGCACGGGTCAGACATCCGCCACCAGGAGCCGGTAGCCGACGTCGATCGCGTCGAGAGCGAGCAGGTCGGCGTGCCGTTCGTGCCAACGGCCGGTCGCCAGATCGTCCTCCAGCGCGGCCAGACCGGGCGCGAGGGCGTCCTCGCCGGACTGGGCGAGCATCGAGATCCCGGCCCGCACCTGCGGGTCGAGGTAGGCGTGGGGCCGCCGCCAGTAGGCCGCACCGAATCCGTCGGTGCAGTCGTGCGGCACCGGGACGATCTCCTGACGCGCCCCGCCGAGCAGAGCGGCCAACCGCTCGATCGGAACGGCACGGCTGTCGTCGAAGGCAGCGGCCTGCGGAAGGTACTCACGGACGAGCCAGAGCCGCTCACGGTAGATCGACTGGTCCCAGGTCAGGACGACGACCCGACGCCGGGCGACCCGGCGCAGCTCGGCGAGCCCGGCCTCCGGATCGGTCCAGTGATGAACGGTCAGCACCGCCATGACGGCGTCGGCGGCGTCATCGCGCACCGGAAGCCGCTCGGCGACCGCACGCACGACGGGCGCGGCCCCCGGCGGACGCTGTCCGATCATGACCTCGCTGGGCTCGACGGCGAGAACCGTCCCCGGCGGTTCGTAGGAACCGGTTCCAGCCCCGACGTTGATCACGCCGACGGAGTCTGCGAGCGCGCCGCGAACGCGCGCGGCGATCCGGGCATCGGGCCGCCGCGTCCGGCCGTAGGTCCCACCGAGCGAGTCGTAGACGGCCATGTCCCTCAGTATGCGCAGCGGCCGCCGCACCATGCTTCGCTGAACGCGCCTCTTCAGCTTTCCCTCAGCTTCCGCTCGCAGAGTCATCACGCCCGGCAGTCCGCCACGGACGTGCCAACGATGAAGGGAGCCAGCGGAGATGACCGATTCCACCACCGGGAAACTGGAACCGCAGGCGGAACCGCAGCACGGCACCGGTCGACGCGCTCACGCCGATCGCCGAAACTTCATGCGCAAGGTTTTCCTCGCCAGCGGCGCCACCGCCGTCGCGACCATGGGCGGCGCCGGCGCCTGGGCCGCGATGGCCGACGACACCACCGCCACGGCGGACGCCATCGCTTCCGCCTCCCCCAGCGGAGCGCCCAGCGGCGGACCGGGCGGCGGGGCCGGCGGCGCGATGCCGACCGAGGGCATCACCGAGGAGTTCTTCGGCCTCACCACCGACGGCAAGCGGATCGACGACCTGTACACGATCCACTCGCAGAAGGTCACCACCGCCCCGGTGATCGCCGCCGCCAAGGCCTTCCTCGCCGGACTGAGCGACAGCGAGAAGTCCGACGCGCAGTTCGCGATCCACTCCACCGAATGGCGGCTGTGGAGCAACACCGACGCCTACTCCCGGCAGGGCGTTTCCATCGCCGACCTCTCCGACGAGAAGAACGCCCTCGGCGAAGCCCTGCTGAAGGCCGCACTGAGCGCCCAGGGACTGGAAACAACGCAGCTCACGCGGAAGATCAACAAGGCGGCCTGCGAGGCCGTCAACAACACCCAGTACGCCGAGGCCTACTACTGGACGATCATGGGCACGCCCTCCGCCACCGAGCCGTGGGGCTTCCAGTTCGACGGCCACCACCTCGTCGTCAACTACTTCGTCCTCGGAGACCAGGTCGTCATGAGCCCCTGTTTCTGGGGTTGTGAGCCGACCTCCATGGAGATCGACGGCACGAAGACCGAGGTGATGCAGCAGGAGATCAAGGCCGCGCTCGCCGTCGTCAACTCCCTGGACTCCACCCAGCAGTCGACGGCGATCCTCAAGTCCGACAAGGACAACGACGAGATCACCGCCGGCGCCTTCACCGACAACGCGGTCGTCGAGTACAAGGGCATCCTCGCCACCGAGCTCACCCCCGCCCAGCGCAAGTCGCTGCTCACGCTGGTCGAGCTCTTCGTCGGCAAGGCCAAGGACGACGTCGCCAAAATCCAGCTGTCCGAGATCAAGAAGCATCTCGGCGAGACCTACTTCGCCTGGATGGGCGGTACAGCCGCCGAATCCGCTTTCTACTGTCGTATCCAGAGTCCCGTCATCTGGATCGAGGTCGACTGCCAGTCGCCGTTCGCGTTCGGCTCGCTCTACGGCGAGACCAATGGCGGCGACCCGACCCAGCAGCACCTGCACTGCGTGGTCCGCACGCCCAACGGCAACGACTACGGCAAGGAACTCCTGCGCCAGCACCTTCTGACGTCGCCGCACC
Organism: Streptomyces sp. NPDC002623; assembly: GCF_053592635.1. NCBI lineage: Bacteria > Bacillati > Actinomycetota > Actinomycetes > Kitasatosporales > Streptomycetaceae > Streptomyces > Streptomyces sp. NPDC002623. The sequence goes on from NZ_JBSFWB010000001.1 coordinate 265,744, forward strand.
ACCACTGACGGACGGACCCGCACAGAAGCGCCGTACAGGCCCGTTTACAAGTGGGCCGTACGGCGCTACCTTCCGCCACAGGTGAAGTGGGAGCGCTCCCACATCGGCTCGCGCCCGGTGGACCGGAACCCGCCGGGCATGCGCCGGGGACGCTCCCGCTTCGCGCATCCGCAACCGCATCCGCAACCTCACCCGCACCCGCAGTGCCTCCACGCATGCACGGTCCGTACACGGAAGGCGGATTCATTCGCCATGTCATCTGTCATGATCACGCCAGAACCCAAATCCAGGTTACGCACCCGAGCCCTCCTCCTCGTCCTCCTGGCCCTGCTGGCCACGGTCCCGGCCCTCGGCCTGATCGTCACGACCGGCGGCAAGGCCGAGGCTCACGGCACCCCCATGAAGCCCGGCAGCCGCACCTTCCTGTGCTGGCAGGACGGACTGACCGACACCGGTGAGATCAAGCCGGTCAACCCGGCCTGCAAGAACGCGCAGCAGGTAAGCGGTACCACACCGTTCTACAACTGGTTCTCCGTGCTGCGCTCCGACGGCGCGGGCCGCACCCGCGGCTTCGTGTCGGACGGTCAGCTGTGCAGCGGCGGCAACGCCAACTTCACCGGATTCAACGCGCCGCGCAGCGACTGGCCGCTCACCCACCTCACCTCGGGCGCGACCGTCGACTTCTCCTACAACGCCTGGGCCGCACACCCGGGTTGGTTCTACGTCTATGTCACCAAGGACGGCTTCGACCCGACCCGGACCCTCACCTGGGACGACATGGAGAACCAGCCCTTCCTCTCCGTCGACCACCCGCCGCTCAACGGCAGTCCGGGCACGGTCGAGGCCAACTACTCCTGGACCGGCCAACTCCCGGCCAACAAGTCCGGACGGCACATCATCTACATGGTCTGGCAGCGCTCCGACAGCGCCGAGACCTTCTACTCCTGCTCGGACATCGTCTTCGACGGGGGAAACGGAGAGGTAACCGGTATCCACGAACCGGGCAACCCGACCGAGCCCGTCCCCGGCACATGCACCGCCACCCGCAGGACGACCAACAGCTGGAACGGCGGCTACCAGTCCGAGGTGACCGTCACCAACTCCGGCGACGTCCCGATGCTCGGCTGGATGGTCGACTGGACGCTGCCGACCGGCCAGTCGGTGGTCAGCCTGTGGAACGGCAACGCCACTTACAACGGACAGGCGGTGATGGTCCATAACGCCGACTGGAACGGCTCGTTGAGTCCGGGTCAGAGTGCGACGTTCGGATACGTCGTCTCCGGCTCGGGCGGTGACAGTGCCATAAGCCTTCCCTGTCGGGTCGGTTGAGCGACAGCCGCTCTGGGCGGACCCGGTGGGCAGCGAGCCGTGCGCCCACCGGGTCCGCGAGCCGGGCCGGCCCCAAGGGGGGAATGGGGCGGTCCGGGGTGTCCCCGCCCGGGCGATGCCACGGGTCGGGAGGTGCATGTGCGCGACAACGTTGTCTCGATGACGCATGCCGACTCTATCGGCTCAACCCGTGTAGTGGCCAACCGAGTTGGCGAGCATCGGCCGAAAACGCGTTGCCCGGTACTAGCGCGGTCGCATACCGTCCTGCCCATGGGAACTCTGTGATCGCCCCCCGCCCGACCGCGTAGAGCAAGGCTCCGCCATCGCGCACTGTTTCCGCTGCAGCACACAGCACAGCTGTAGCGCACAGCAACAGAGCGCAGCGCAGTTGTAGAGCAACGCTCCGCCGTCGTGGCGCGCCGATTCCTTTTCGAATCCGTTCCATCGGCCTTTTCCCGCTTGGCCGAGAACAGGGGCTTCCCCATGCGTGCGCCAACCTCTTCGCCGTCCTCGAGCCGATCCCTGGCAGACCGGCCGACCTCGCTCGCCCGCACCTCCCATGCCTCCCACTCCTCCACCTCCGCACAGCTTGCCCTGCACGGCGTCACCAAGCGCTACGACGATCGCACCGTGCTCGACCAGGTCTCGTTCAGTCTCGCCCCCGGCGAGAAGGCCGGCGTCATCGGTGACAACGGGGCCGGAAAGTCCACGCTGCTCCGTCTCCTCGCCGGCGACGAACGTCCCGACATCGGGGAGGTCACCGTGGTCGCGCCGGGCGGAACCGGTTACCTCGCCCAGACCCTGGGGCTGTCCCCGAAGGCCACGGTCCAGGACGCCGTCGACCTGGCGCTGACCGAGCTGCGCGCGATCGAGGCGGCGCTGCGGCGCACCGAGGCCTCCCTGTCCGAGACGGCCGAGGGCGTCGAACTCGACGCTGCCCTGGCCAGGTACGCCCGACTGACCGCGCGTTACGAGGCGCGCGAAGGCTACGGCGCGGACACCCGCGTCGATACCGCGCTGCATGGACTCGGTCTGCCGGGACTCGCCCGGGACCGGCGTCTGGGCACGCTCTCCGGCGGTGAACGGTCACGGCTGGCGCTGGCCGCAACGCTGGCGTCCCGCCCGGAGCTGCTGCTGCTCGACGAGCCGACCAACGACCTCGACGACCGGGCCGTCGGCTGGCTCGAGGATCATCTGCGGGCCCATCGTGGAACCGTTGTCGCGGTCACCCACGACCGGGTGTTTCTGGAACGGCTTACCACCACTGTCCTGGAAGTGGACGGGGGCCGTGTAACCCGCCATGGAAACGGTTACGCCGGTTACCTCGTCGCCAAGGCTGCCGATCGCCGTCGGCGGCAGCAGCAGTACGACGAGTGGCGGGCCGAGCTCGACCGCAGCCGCCGGCTGGCCGAATCCAACGTGACGCGCCTGGACGCCATCCCGCGAAAGTCGGCGAAGGCCGGCTTCGGTCATGGCGCTTTCCGTGCGCGGGGTCGCGCTCACGGCGCGATGAGCCGGATCCGCAATGCCAAGGAGCGGACCGAGCGGCTCACCGCGCGCCCAGTGTCGCCGCCGCCGGATCCGCTGACCTTCGCCGCCCGCATCGACACCGCGGGCAACACCGGCGACAGGCCGGCCGCCCTGCTCGACGGCGTGTCCGTGGAAGGCCGGTTGGCCGTGTCGGCACTACGGCTCGGCGCTGCCGAACGGCTGCTGGTCACCGGCCCCAACGGCGCGGGCAAGAGCACGTTGTTGCGCGTCCTGGCCGGTGAACTGCGGCCGGACACGGGAACGGCGGACGTTCCCGGCCGGGTCGGTCACCTGCGGCAGGAGGGGGTGCCGTGGCCGCCCGGGCTGAGCGTGCTGGCCGCGTTCGCCCACGGCCGCCCCGGCGACCGGGACGAACACGCCGACCGGCTGCTCTCGCTCGGCCTGTTCGAGCCTAGCCAACTTGGGCTGCGCATCGGTGAGTTGTCGTACGGGCAGCGACGGAGGATCGAGCTCGCCCGGCTGGTGAGCGAGCCGGTGGACCTGCTTCTGCTGGACGAGCCCACGAACCACCTCTCGCCGTCCCTGGTGGAGGAGTTGGAGGAGGCGCTGACCGGCTACGCGGGGGCCCTGGTGCTGGTCACCCACGATCGACGGATGCGCGCGCGGTTCACCGGTTCGCGGCTGGAGCTGAACGAGGGGGTCGTTGCCGCCGGCGGGCGGTGAAGTGAGTCGGGCCCGGCGTGAAGTGAGTCGGGCCCGGCGTGAAGCGGGTCGGGCCCGGCGGCGAAGTGAGTCGGGCCCGGTCTCAGCCGGTCAACTGCTGGGGCAGCCAATGGAGTTGTCGTCTCACCTGTTCGCCCTCGCCGCCCTCGTGCCCGTTGAACGGATACGCGTGGATCTCCTTCCGGGGATCCACGCCGCTCAGCTCTCCGTACCGGTTGAACGCGGCGTACGCCCCACTCGGCGGACAGACCGTGTCGCGCAGGCCCGTGCCGAAGTGGGCCGGGGCGTGGGCACGGCGGGCGAAGGAGACGCCCTCCACGTAGGAAAGCGTGCGGTAAGCGGCTTCTTCAGTGCCGCGGTGGACGGAGAGGTACGCGGCGATCTCACCGTACGGACCCGCGTCGGTGAGGTCGAGGGCACGCCGGATGCCGCACAGCAGCGGGGCCGTGACGAGGACGGCGGCCAGGTCGGGGACGAGGCCCGCGACCGCGAGGGCGAGTCCGCCGCCCTGGCTGTTTCCGACGGCGACTGTGCGGGCGGGGTCGACGCCGGGCAAGGTGCGGACCGCCGTCACCGCACGCACCGCGTCCGTGATCAGACGGCGATAGTGGTAGTCCTGCGGAGCGAGGAGACCGCGGACGGCCGGCCCGGGGCCACCGGGCGCGGCGGAATGCGGGTCGGGCGTGACGCCCCCGTCGCCGTACTGGTCGCCCTGGCCGCGATTGTCCATCAGCAGATGCGCATACCCGGCGTTCACCCAGGTCAGCCGCTCATGGGGGAGGCCGCGGCCGCGTCCGTACCCGATGTACTCGACAACTGCCGGAAGCGGTTTCCGTACGCCGGACGGGCGGCTGAACCAGGCCCGCACCGGATCCCCCGCGAAGCCCCGGAACGTCACGTCCCAGGTCTCTGAGAGACGGAGACCGGTTTCGACGGGATGCGCCGACACCAGTGGGTCCCGCTGGTCGGCCTCCTTCAGGGTTCCACTCCAGAACACGTCGAAGTTGGCGGGCTCGGCAGGCTCGGGGCGGTGGTGTTCCAGCTCCGGCAGTGGCAGGTCGAACGCGGGCACGGGCACACCTCTCAGGGGTCGCGGCCGATCGATCGTTGCGTAGATCATCCAGAAATTTGCGGAGGACGGTAGCACTCGACTTCCCCGTTCTACCCCGCCCGGGAGGGATTCCAACGCCCCACTACGTCCCACCAGTCCACCGTGCAGCACCCATTGACAGCGCTTTCCGTGTGCCCTTACGTTGCCGCAGAGTTACCGGTAAGGGCACGAAAGTTTCGAGATGACGCGCTGAGAGTCGAGCGTTTCGAAGAACGCCCCGGGAGGCCAGAGGATGAGCACCTCCACCACATCGGCCCCGTCCGCAGGAACCCAGGACCCGCCGCCGAAGACCCGGCACGGTCCCGCGCGGCCGGTCGTACGCCGCAGCTGGCGGCGTGCGCTGCGCCGGGACTGGCAGCTGTACTCACTGGCCGTGCTGCCGCTGCTGTTCTTCCTGGTCTTCCGTTACCTGCCGATGATCGGCAATGTGATCGCCTTCCGCCGCTTCGAACCGGGAGGTTCGATCCTGGGGGAGCAGTGGGTGGGGCTGCGCTATGTGCGGATGTTCCTGACCGACCCCACCTTCTGGCAGGTCTTCCGCAACACGTTGTGGCTCGGTGCGCTGACGCTGGTGTTCTGTTTCCCCATACCGGTCGTCCTGGCGCTGCTGCTCAACGAGGTACGCCGACGTTCGCTGAAACGGTTCGTGCAATCGATCTCGTACCTTCCGCATTTCCTGTCGATCGTGATCGTCGCGGGCATCACGATGCAGATGCTGGCCACGGACGGCCCGGTCAACCACGTCCTGGGCCGGCTCGGCCAGGATCCGATCCGCTTCATCCAGGAACCCGGATGGTTCCGCACGGTCTATGTCGGCTCGGAGATCTGGCAGACCGCCGGCTGGGGCACGATCCTCTACCTCGCCGCGCTCACCACGATCGACGAAGACCTCTACGAGGCCGCCCGCATCGACGGAGCGAACCGCTGGCGGCAGATCTGGCACGTCGCCCTGCCCGGGATCCGCCCCACCATGATCACGCTGCTGATCCTCAACATCGGCACGTTCATGGCGGTCGGTTTCGAGAAGGTCCTGCTGCTGTACAACCCGTTGACGTATCCGACGGCCGACGTGGTCTCCACCTATCTCTACCGAGCCGGCGTCGAGTCCAACAGCTTCAGTTACGCGGCAGCGATCGGCCTGTTCGAAGCGATCATCGGCCTGGTGCTGATCACGAGCGCCAACCAGTTGTCACGTCGCACGACGGGGACGAGCCTGTGGTGAGCCTCCTGACCTCCCGTGCGCCGCGTCCGCGCACGTCCGTGAACCAGCCCACGCGTGGGTACCGCGTTTTCCAGGGCGTCAACGGCGTGATCCTCACCCTGGTAGTGCTGGTGACCCTCTATCCCTTCGTCAACATCGTCGCCCGGTCCTTCAGCGGCGAACGCCAGATCCGTGCCGGTGAAGTGACCCTGTTGCCGAAGGGGTTCAATCTCACCACTTACAGAATCGTTTTCCAGGACTCCATGTTCTGGCGCAACTACGGAAACACCGTGCTCTACACGGTCTTGTCCACCGTCGTCGCCATGGTGCTGACGACCTGTTACGCCTACGTCCTGTCGAAAAGAAACCTCAAGGGACGGGGCGTTCTCGTCGGCGTCGCCGTGTTCACCATGTTCTTCACGGGTGGACTGATTCCCAACTACGTCCTGGTCACCAGCCTCGGTCTGAAGAACTCCGTCTGGGCGATCGCCCTGCCCAACGCGATCAGTGTCTTCAACCTGCTGGTGATGAAGGCGTTCTTCGAGGGCTTGCCGACCGAGCTCGAGGAGGCCGCGGAGATCGACGGGCTGAGCACGTACGGCATCCTGCTGCGGATCGTGCTGCCGCTGTCCAAGGCGGTCATCGCGACCATGGTGCTGTTCTACTCGGTGTCCTTCTGGAACTCCTGGTTCTCGGCGTACCTCTACATGGACCGGACCGAGCTCATGCCGGTCACCGTCTATCTGCGCAACATCATCTCGGGTGCCACCACGGGCGGTAACGCCGGTGCCGGAGTCGAGCAGCTCAGTCAGGTCGGAGCGAACATCCAGGCGGTCACGATCGTGCTGACGTCGCTGCCCATCCTCTGCGTGTACCCGTTCGTCCAGCGCTACTTCGTCTCGGGCGTGACCCTCGGCGCGGTCAAGGGCTGAGAGCCGTACCTCTTACGGAACAAGGGAGTATCCGTGAAGAACGCAGGTCAGCTGTCACGACGCCAGATCCTTTCCGCCGCGGGCTTCATCGGCCTCGCCACGCTCACCGGCTGCGGCAGCGGCGACGACGGAGGGGACTCGGACTCCAAGGACCTTTCCAAGAAGCAGAATGGAGCGATGAAGGAGTACCGCGCCGGTCAGCAGTTCAAAGCGTCGAAACCGCTTTCGTTCTCCGTTCTGCACAACAACAGCCCGAACTATCCGATGAAGGACAGCTGGCTGTTCTGGAAGGAACTCACCCGGCGCACCGGTATCACCCTGAAGCCGATCGCCGTCCCGCTCAGCGACTACGAGAAGAAGCGCAGTGTTCTCATCGGCTCGGGCGACGCCCCGTTCCTGATTCCCAAGACGTACCACCCGTCGGAGGCCGCCTTCGTGTCGTCGGGCGCGATCCTCCCGGTCAGCGAGTACGTGCACCTGATGCCCAACTTCCAGGACAAGATCAAGAAATGGAAGCTGGAGCCGGAGATCGACTCCATCCGGCAGTCCGACGGCAAGTACTACCTCCTCCCCGGTCTGCACGAAAAGGCCAAGTCCGGCTACTCGATGTCCTTCCGCACGGACGTGCTCGACAAGCTCGGTCTGAGCCTGCCCACCACCTGGGACCAGGTCTACGACGTCTTCAAGGCGATCAAGGCCGAATACCCGGACCGCTACCCCTTCACCGACCGCTGGAGCACCAACACCCCCTTCCCCGCAGCGGCGTTGCTCAGCTACCTGGGCCAGGCCTACGGAGTGAAGGCAGGCTGGACCTACGACAACATCAGCTTCGACTCGAAGGCGGGGGAGTTCGTCTTCACCGGTGCCACGGAGGGTTACCGGCAGATGGTCGAGTTCCTGAGAAAGCTGGTCGCCGAGAAGCTCATGGACCCGGAGAGCTTCACCCAGACCGACGACGACGCGGTGCAGAAACTGCTGGGCGAGAAGTCCTTCGCGATCAGCGCCAATCCGCAGGAACTGGTCCAGAACTACCGCTACAACCTGGAGAGGCAGGTCAAGGGCGCAAAGATCGAGATGGTGCCGGTGCCGCTCGGCCCGGCCGGCCCGGTGGTGATGGGCGGCGTCCGGCTGGAGAACGGGCTCATGATCTCCACCAAGGCCCTCAAGAGCGACACCTTCGTGGCGATGATGCAGTTCGTCGACTGGCTCTGGTACTCGGACGAAGGCCAGCGATTCTCCAAATGGGGTGTCCAGGGAACCACCTACACCTACACCGACGGCCAGTACAAGCTGGAACCCGGCATCAGCCTCATGGGCTCCGATCCGGACGCCCCGAAGGACATGCAGAAGGACTACGGTTTCTACAACGGCGTCTTCACCTACGGCGGCAGCTGGGCACTGGTCTCCTCCTCCTTCAGCCCGGACGAGAAGAAGTTCCAGGACGCGATGGCTCAGCGCCGACAGCTGCCCATCGACCCGGCCCACCCGCTCCAGTCCGTGGAGCAGGAGCAGGCCTCGCTCTGGGACACCCCGCTCAGGGACCACGTCACCCAGAACATGCTCAAGTTCGCCCTCGGCAAGCGGCCACTGTCCGAATGGGACGACTACGTCACCGAGCTGAAGGCCAAGAACATGGACCAGCTCGTCGGCCTGCACAACAAGGCGCGTGAACGCTTCAAGAAGGAAAACGGGTGATCCGCGTCCCCGCCGACCCGACGGGCCGGCTCTCCGACGCCTGGCGGCTGTGCGTCGGCACCGGCCGCCTCGAACTCGCCCTGCGCCGCGACTACCAGGACTCCCTCGCCGTGCTTCAACGCGACATCGGTTTCCGGTACATCCGCGGCCACGGCCTGCTCAGCGACGGCATGGGTGTACACCGCCCGTACGACCACGAGGGCGCGCGCCGTATCCACCACTCCTTCACCTACGTGGACCAGGTCGTCGACGCGTATCTGGCCGCCGGCCTCCGCCCGTTCCTCGAACTCGGCTTCATGCCGAGCGAGTTGGCCTCCGGAACGCAGACCGTCTTCTGGTGGCGCGGCAATGTCACCCCGCCCCGTTCCCACCGGGAGTGGGCCGACCTGGTGCGCGCCACCCTCGCCCACCTCGTCGACCGCTACGGCCTCGACGAGGTCCGCAGCTGGCCGATCGAGGTGTGGAACGAGCCCAACCTGATCGACTTCTGGCAGGACGCGGACGAACAGGCGTACCACCGGCTGTACGAGGTCACCGCGCACGCCGTGAAAGAGGTGGACGCCGGTCTCCAGGTCGGGGGCCCGGCCATCTCCCCCGGTGCCGACGACTGGCTGGACAGGTTCGCCGAGTTCGCGGAACACCGGGACGTGCCCGTCGACTTCGTCTCGAAGCACGCCTACACATCAGGCCCCGCGCAGCACGTACCGTTCGGCGTCCACCAGACGCTGGCCCCGGCCTTCGGCCTCCTCGACCAGTTCGCCACGCCCCGCGACCGTCTCAAGGGCACCCGGCTGGCCGAACTGCCGGTGCACATCACGGAGTTCAACTCCTCCTACCGTCCCGACAACCCCATCCACGACACCGCTTTCCACGCCGCCTACCTGGCCCCGGTGCTCGCGCACGGCGGCGACCACGCCGACTCGTTCTCGTACTGGACGTTCAGCGACATGTTCGAGGAAACCGGTGTCCCCACAGCCCTCTTCCACGGCGGATTCGGACTGCTCACCCACCGGCAGATCAGGAAACCGACCTACCACCTGTACGCCTTCATGGCTCGCATGGGCCCCGACCTGCTGGCCCGCGGCGACGACCACCTGATCACCCGCCACCCCGACGGCCGGGTCACGGTCCTGGCCTGGGCACCTGTCGACCCGACCGGCCGGACGCCCGGCCCCGACCGGCACACACTGCGCCTGTCCCTTCCGGTCGCGGCCCGAGAGGTCTTCGTCCGCCGGTCCACCGTCGACGAGGAGCACGGAAACGCCTACACCGCCTGGCGGCGCATGGGCAGCCCGCGCTCGCCGAAGCCCGGACAGCTGGACGTCCTGCACGAGGCCGCCGAGCCCGCCCGCAGCCACCGGCGGCTGCCCGTGCGGGAAGGCCGCGCCGAGCTGGACCTCACCCTGGCCCGCCACGAGATCACCCTCGTCGAGCTCACCCCGGTCGCCGACGAGACCCCGCCCTGGTGGGACGAACGACGACTGCTCGGCAGGACAGCGTCATGAGCAACCAGGCGGTCTGCCTCGTAACCGGTTTCTCTCGTTACCGCCGCTGCAACCGCTGCAACCGTTGCAACCGCTGCACCCGGTCGGCGGAGAGGAAGTTCTCATGAGCACCGTGGACACCGTGGGATTCGGCACCGGCCTGCTCTCCCGCGTCGCCGCCCTCCTGCACACCCTCCTCATCGTCGAGGCCCTGCTCCTGGCGACGGCCGCCCCCGGTCTCGTCGGTCTGCTCTTCGTGGGCCCAGACCCGGCCAACCTCCCCCTGGCCGCCCTCTGCCTGCTGCCGCTCGGTCCGGCAGCCTCCGCCGCGCTGTACGCCCTGCACCACCGCAGCCGCGACCTCACCGACCTGCACCCGGCCCGCGCCTACGGGCGGGGCTGGCGTCTCAACGCCCTGCCCGTACTCAAGCTCTGGGTGCCCCTGCTGGCCTGGCTGACCGTGATCGCCTTCACCCTCACCCACTTCGCCGCGACCGGACTGCCCGGCTGGTGGGCGGTGCTCCTCGGGGTCATCGGTGTGGCCTCCCTGCTCTGGGGGGCCCACGCGCTCGTCCTCACCTCGTTGTTCACGTTCCGCGCCCGCGACACCGCCCGCCTCGCCGCGTATTTCCTGCTCCGCCGAGGCGGCGCCACCCTCGGCGCGGCCTCCCTGCTCGTCCTGGCCGGCGGACTGACCGCCCTGCTGACGGAGGCCCTGCCCGCTCTGCTGGCCGCACCGCTGCTGCTTTCCCTGCTGCAGTCGAGCCGCACGGTGATCGTCGAGACCCAGGAGGACTTCACCGCATGACCGCGCCCGACACCGGAAACGACGGCCGACTCCCGCGCACCGGCAAGATCCCGTACGGCGGCGACTACAACCCCGAACAGTGGCCGCAGGACTTCCAGGACGAGGACCACCGCCTCTTCACCCAGGCCGGCATCGACACGCTCACCGTCGGAGTCTTCATCTGGTCGCTCACCCAACCCGCCGAGGACGTCTACGACTTCACGGTTCTCGACGGCATCCTCGACCGCGCCGCCGCCGAAGGCCGACAGGTCTGCCTCGCCACCGCGACCGCCGCACTCCCGCCCTGGCTCGCGAAGAAGTACCCCGAGGTCAACCGCACCGACTTCGAGGGCCGCCGCCACCGCTACGGCCAACGGCACAACTTCTGCCCCAGCTCGCCCGCTTACCGCAGACTGTCCACGGCCCTGGCCGACCGCCTCGGCGAACGATACGCAGCACACCCGGCGTTGCTGGCCTGGCACATCAACAACGAGTACGGCGGCGCTTGTTACTGCGACCTGTGCGCCGACGCATTCCGAGTCTGGCTGCGCGACCGGCACGGCACACTCGACGCCCTCAACGACGCCTGGTGGACGACGTTCTGGTCGCACCGCTACACCGACTGGGACGAGATCGAGCCGCCGAGCGCCCTCACCGAGCACTGGCGCGGCCCCGACCACACCGCCTTCCAGGGCATCACCCTCGACTACCAGCGCTTCATGACCGACGCCCTGCTCGGCTGCTTCATCGCGGAGAAGAAGGCCATCCGCGTCCACGACCCGGACACGCCCGTCACCACCAACCTCATGGGCGCCTACCGCCCGCTCGACTACCACCGCTGGGCGCCCCACCTCGACTTCGCCTCCTGGGACAACTACCCGCCCCTCGACGCCCCGCCCACCCGTCCGGCTCTCGCCCACGACCTGATGCGCGGCCTCAAGGACGGTGCCCCGTTCTGGCTGATGGAGCAGACCCCGTCGACCACCGCCTGCCGGGACGTCAACCCCCTGCGCCGCCCCGGTGAGCTCCGCCTGGCGACCTGGCAGGCCATCGCCCATGGCGCGGACGCAGCTCTGTACTTCCAGATGCGTGCCTCACGCGGTGCCTGCGAGAAGTACCACGGCGCGGTCATCGGCCACGAGGGCCGCGACGACACCCGGGTCTTCACGGAAGTCTCCCACTTGGGAAGGGAGTTGAGCGAGCTGGGCGCGGTCACCCTCGGTGCCCGGACCCCGGCCCGCATCGCTCTCCTCTTCGACTGGGACAGCTGGTGGGCCCTGGAGATCTCCGACGGCCCCTCGCGACTGGTCCGCTACCCGGACGTCGTGCACAGTTACTACCGTGCCGCCCGCGAGGCCGGCGCGGACGTGGACGTCGTGGCGGTGACCGCCGATCTCACGGCGTACGACGTGGTCCTCGCACCGGTGCTCCACCTGGTCAAGGGAGATCTGGCGGCCCGCCTGGAGGCGGTGGCCCGACGTGGGGGAACCGTTCTCACGACGTTTCTCACTGCTCGGTCCGATGAGCACGACCGTGCTTTCCTCGCCGACGTCCCCGGCCCGCTCGCCCCCCTCATGGGCATCCGCGTCGACGAATGGGACGCACGGCCGGAAGACGTCGTACAGCCCGTGGAACTGGGGGAGCTCACCGCTCAGGCGCGTCTCGTCTTCGAGATCGTGCAGCTGCGCGGCGCCGAGGCTGTCGCCGTTTACGGTACCGATTTCTACGCGGGCACCCCGGCCGTGACCCGCAACGACTTCGGTGCGGGAGAAGCGTGGTACGTGGCGACAGCCCTCGACCAACCCGGCGTCGACCATGTCGTGCGCCGCGTCCTCGCCCGCCACGATCTGGTGGGCCCCTACGCCGACCACCGCACCGTCGAGACCGCCACCCGCGTCGCCCCCGACGGTGCCTGCCTCCTCTTCCTGCTCAATCACGACGTCCGACCGGCACACTTGTCCGCTCACGCCACCGCCACCGACCTCGTCACCGGCAAACGGCTCGACCAGGGCGAGGCGCTGACGCTGGACCCGCTGGGCGTGGCCGTCCTGCGACTTCAATAGATCGTGCGCCCTTGCTCATCCGGGACTCCGGACTTGCGCAGGAAATAGCTGTTCACCTGGTCCCGCCACTCCCGTGCGCTGCGCACCTGCTCCTCGTACCGTTCCGCCACGCGTGCATACCACGCCGGTTCCACCAGGTCCGCGAGGCCCGCCCACACCCGGCGGGCCTCCTCTGCTTCCTCGACGCCCTCGAAGTGCGTGTCGTAGATGTGCTGGACAACCGTTTTCCCACTCCTCAGCACATGCCCGTACGGCACGTGGTGGAAGAACAGCAGCAGCTCGTCGGGGCACGAGTCGGGCGACTCGTACAGCTCGGCCCATGCCTTGGCGTACTGCGCCGCGTATCCGGTGCCGGTCACCGCGCTGCGGTCGACGCCGACGCCGTCCCGGTCCGCGAAGTGGTACGTCCCCCAGGGGCTGTACTCGTAGCCGTCGACACCGGGGCCGTAGTGATGTCCCGGCTGCACCATGAAGCCGACGCCCAGCGGGGCGGTGTACTTCTCGTACGTTCGCCAGGAGCCGTGCAGCACCGTGCGCAGCCCCTCGACCAGCCGCTCGGGGGCGGACGGGAAGGTGAGCGCGATCCACTCGTCCAGGATCCGACGCGCATCGGCGTCCGGCTGCCAGGCGAGTCGGCCGAAGGTGTAGAGGTTCGCTTGGGCCAGCGGATGCCCGGTCCAGAACGGGTCGTCGCCCACGTTGGACACCGCCACCAGCCCGCCGCGCGCCAACTCGCCGACCGCCGGGCCCTGTTCGCCGTCCGGCCGGAAGCGCAGCACCTCGCTCCACATCGGCCCGAGCCAACACACGTGCCGCTGCTGCCCGGTGTACTCCTGCGTCGCCTGTACCTCCAGGGCGACCCGCGTTCGCGGCAGCGCGCCGAGGACCGGTGACACCGGCTCGCGTACCTGGAAGTCCATCGGCCCATGCTTCACCTGGAGCACCGCGTTGGCGGCGAACTCCCCGTCCAGCGGGGCGAAATGGTCGTAGGCGGCCCGCGCCCGGTCCGTCGAACGATCCCGCCAGTCCTGGCGGTGGTCGTACACGAACGCCCGCCAATGGACCGTGCCGCTGTACGGGGCGAGAGCGGAGGCCAGCATGTTCGCGCCGTCCGCATGCGAACGGCCGTAGGTGAACGGGCCAGGCTGGCCCTCCGAGTCGGCCTTCACCACGAACCCGCCGAAGTCGGGGATCGCCGAGTACACCCCGCGCACGGCCTCCGCCCACCAGCCGCGCACCGACTCGTCCAGCGGATCGGCGGTGGAGAGTCCGCCGAGCACGATCGGCGCGGCGAAGGTCACCGACAGATGTGTGCGGATCCCGTACGGTCGCAACGCCCCTGCGATCCGGGCGACTTCGTCGATGCGGTCCGTGAGGAGGTGCGCCTCGGTCGCGTGCACGTTGACGTTGTTGACCGACACGGCGTTGATCCCGCAGGCCGCGAGCAGCCTGCCGTATGCCCGTACCCGCTCCAGTCGCCCACGGGCCTGTCCGTCCTGCCAGAACAGCGAGCCGCCGGCGTACCCACGCTCCACCTGGCCCATGACCGGATGCACGGCCACGTTGTCCCAGTGGTCCAGCATCCGCAATGCGGTCGCAGGGCGGTGCACCTCGCGCTCCCGCGCACCCCGGAAAGCGTCCTCACCGAGCCGCACGACGTGGAACAGCCCGTACAGCAGCCCGCGTTGACCGCATGCCGTGACCGTGGTCGTTCCGCCGGAACGCTCGAAGACGAAGCCCTCGTCACCGAGATCCCCGAGATCACCGAGATCACCGAGATCCCCGAGATCGCTCACGTCGTGGCGATCGCCGGCCTCAACAGGGATCCCGGCGGCACCGGCCACACGCAGCACGAGGTCGTACGGGGCACCCGAGGCGTCCCGTACGACCTCTCCGCCGAACTTCCCGCCAGCGTAGGCCAGTTCACCCTGCACCGTGTCCACCAGTGGCCCCGAGCCGTGGATCAGTGTCCGCCGGGCCCCCACCGGCCGGAACGCTTCCGGCGGCAGCCAGGCGGGGTCGACCCCCTCGGGCAGGACGGGCACGGTGATCGGCATGGTCCCTCCAGCGGTGCGGGCTTGCCCAGGACCCGCCCGCTCGTAGTCGATCGTGATCGGCCGTGATCCCTGGGCATGGCCGGACGAGCTTCTAGGCGACGGCCGCTCCGGTGCCGCGCGCGGCACCGATGAGGTCGGTGAGCCCGGCGTCGTCGTACACGGAAATGTCGACGTAAGCGCCTTCCGGGATGTCGAAGTCCTCGACCTCGTAGTCCAGCACCGCCGTGGTCCCGGGCGGGCTGAACGTGCCCAGGCTGTGGCTCGTGCCCCCGGATGTGTAGCTCACCTTGACGTAGAAGGTGTCGCTGTCGTTGGCGGTGTCGTACACCCACAGCTTCTCGTCGTTCGGATGGAACTCCACCTTGCCGACGAAGGAGCCGGAGTTGATCAACTCCAGCTTCACGGCGTAGCCGCCGGCGTCGTTCGCGAAGTAGGTGTTGTCGAACGGGTCGGTCAGGTTGCCGCCGCTGCACGGGCAGTTGTCGGTGTCGTAGTAGTACGCATGGAACGTCGGGTTCGGGCTGTACGCCTGGGCCGGAGCCGCCGTGGCGAGAAGGGCCCCCGCTCCCAGCGCCGCACCCGCGAACAGTCCGGTGACCCGTCTGATGATGCTCATAACCGCTTTCCCCCTCCATCACGGACTGCCCGACGCGCCTGTGGGCAGCCTGATGATTTTGGAACACCGGTGACGCCCGGTACACCAGGCCATCGCTGTTGGTTACCAGATCATGACAACAGCTCGACCTCCGCCAGGCGCGCTTCGCTGTCGAGGACCAGTCGGTAGTGCCCGTACGCGCCAGGCCGGGCGATCGTGAAGACCCGTGTCTGCCGGTCCCATCGGAACATGTCCCCGGAGCTCGACGCCGAGCGCCGGTCCAGATCGGTCCACGTCAGTCCGTCTGCGGAGCCCTGAAGGGTCCAACTTCCCGGAGCCTGCGTGTGATCGGCGGACGTCAGCGTGTACTGCACCGCCTTCGCACCCGCGCCGACCGGCAGGTCGAGTGTCCCGGAAACCGTTTCCTGCGTCGCCGACGTGTCGTCGAACAGTGCGCCCGCGCCCTTGAGCACGTCCTCGCGTGGTGTCGGTGCCTTGTCGTCCTGGGTGATCGAGACCGGAGCAGCCGTCTTGCCGGTTCCCCAGGCCGACGGTCGCGGTCCCATGTCGAACTCCAGGACGCCGCCCTTCGCCAGGAGCGTGTGGGGGAGCGAAGTCGACGTCCAGGAACGGCCGTTGACTTTCAGCCCCTGCACATAGACGTTCTTCGCGCTGTTCTTCGGGGCCTTCACCACCAGATCCTTGCCGTTCTCCAGGTGCACGGTCGCCTTGGTGAACAGCGGTGAGCCGACGGCGTATTCGCCGCTGCCCATCACCAGCGGGTAGAAGCCGAGGGCGGAGAACAGATACCAGGCCGACTGTTCGCCGTTGTCCTCGTCGCCGTGATAGCCCTGTCCGATCGCGCTGCCGGTGTAGAGCCGGGCGAGCACCTCGCGGGACTTGGCCTGGGCTTTCCAGGGCTGCCCGGCGGCGTCGTACATATAGATCGCGTGATGGGCGACCTGGTTGGAGTGCCCGTACATGCCCATCCGCACGTCCCGTGCCTCCGTCATCTCATGGATGACCCCGTTGTACGAGCCCGCGAACTCGGGGGAAGCGGTTTCCGGGGTGGCGAAGTAGCTGTCGAGTTTCTTCGCCAGACCGTCGCGGCCGCCGTAGAGGTTGGCCAGACCCCGGCTGTCCTGCGGGGCGGTGAAGGCGTAGCCCCAGCCGTTGGTCTCGGTGTAGTCGTAGCCCCATACGCGCGGGTCGTAGTCCTCCGAGGTCACACGCCAGCCGCCCTGCTCGTCCTTCCCCTGGAAGAACCCGGCCTTCGCGTCGAAGAGGTGGACGTAGCCCTGCGCGCGGTTGAGGAAGTAGTCGGCCTCCTCCTGGTAGCGCTTCTCGCCGGTCTGCCGGTACAGGGCCTGGCCCATGCGGGCGATGCCGTAGTCGTTGAGGTAGCCCTCCAGCGCCCACGAGAGGCCCTCGTGCGTGGCCGTGCTCGTGTAGCCGAGGAAGGGAGAGGTGGCCATGCCCTTGCGGCCCACCCCCGAGTCCGGAGGCACGACCGTCGCGTTCTTCAGGGCGGCCTCGTACGCCGCCTTCGCGTCGAAGCCGACGCCCTTGACGAACGCGTCCGCGAAGGCCACGTCCGACGAGGTGCCGGTCATCAGGTCCGCGTAGCCGGGTGAGGACCAGCGCGACGTCCAGCCGCCGTCCTTGTACTGCTGCACGAAGCCGTCGGTCAGCACACCTGCCTGAGTGGGCGTCAGCAGGGCGTAGGCCGGCCAGGTCGTCCGATAGGTGTCCCAGAAACCGTTGTTCACATACACCTTGCCGTCGACGATCTTCGCGCCGGTGTGCGTCGGAGTGTCGGGACCCTGCATCGGTGAGAAGGGCGACGCGTACTGGTGCTTCGAACCGACCTTCTCGAAACCGGAGTTGGGGTACAGATACAGCCGGTAGAGGCTGGAGTACAGCGTGGTCAGCTGATCCTGGCTCGCACCCTCGACCTCCACCGTGCCCAGGAGCTTGTCCCACTGCTGCTGGGCACGCGAGCGGACCGTGTCGAAAGCGGTTCCCTCCGGGATCTCCTGGCGGAGGTTGTCACGGGCCTGGTCGACGCTGATGAGCGAGGTCGCCAGGTGCAGGGTGACCGTACGGTCGGCGCCCGCATCGAAACGTAGGTAACCCTTTACCCCACTCGACGCCCCGTCCGTCACCGGCGCGTCGAACTCCCCGTACACGAAGAGCCGGGTCGCTCCCGTCGACAGCCCCGACTTCACGTCCGAGTAACCGCTTACGACTCCGGCTTCCTCGTCGAGCGTCAGCCCCGCCTGATCGGTGACGTTGTCGAAGACGACGCTCGCGTCCGCACCCGGGTAGGTGAAGCGCAGGGCGGCCGCGTGGTCGGTCGGTGCCATCTCCGCCGTGAGACCGTTCTCGAAACGTACTCCGTAGTAGTACGGGCGGGCGGTTTCGTTCGCGTGCCGGAACGGCAGCGCCCGGGCCGTCCGGCCGGTGTCAGGAACGCCGGCCGCGGCGGACGGCATCACCTGGAACGTCTGGCGGTCGCCCATCCACGGACTCGGCTCGTGACTCGCGCTGAACGCCTGGATCGTCGGCAGGTTGTCCGCGTTGTTGGCGCGGGCGTAGTCGTACAGCCAGCCCAGCGAGGACGCGTTCGTCACCGGGGTCCAGAAGTTGAAGCCGTGCGGCACGGCTGTCGCGGGAAACGTGTTTCCGCGCGAGAAGCTTCCGCTGGAGTTGGTGCCGCGCGTGGTCACCGCGTAGTCCGACAGATGCGCCTTCTCCACCTCCGGGGCGGCCGTGCGCAGCGCGATGTCGTCCACCCAGCCCCGGAACCGGGCCGGTCCGCCGGGGGAGTCGTAGGCCACGAGGATGCGGTCGACCGTCTTCCCGGCCGCCACCGCCCCGATCCCCGACACCACGTCGTTCCACTGGTTGACGTACAGCACCTTGGCGGCCCCTTGCCCGCGGGGCGACACCGGGAAGCCGTACTGATCGCTCGCCCCCAGGCCGCTCAGATACGTTCCGTCCGTGAACGCCAGATCCACGGAAACGTTTGTGGCGGCGTAGTCCCGGTCGCCTTCCGCCATCGAGGGGAAGATCCGGTACGCCAGCTGCGTACGCGAGCCCACCCGGACGTTCACGTCGAAGACCTTGTTGTACGAGTACGCCCGGCCGGAAGCGGTGTGCCGGCCGGCGTAGCGCAGTGCCCGCCGCCCGGTGAAACCTGCGCCTGCCTTCGCGGTCGGCGAGCCGCTCGGGCCGCGGTCGACGACGGTGAGCATGTCCGGCGGAACGGGCCCGTCGCTCCCGCCCGTGCCGAACCGCACGTCGGCGAGCTGCAGGATCCCGGCACCATGATTCTTGGTGACCTCCAGCCGGTAGTGCCGGTACTCGGCCGGGGCCGCGACACTGTACGTGCGGGTCTGGAACCGCTCGGGGAAGGACTCCCCGGAGCGGGTGTCCAGGGGTGTCCAGGCGGTGCCGTCCGTCGAGCCCGACAGCGTCCAGTCGGCCGGGTCGCGCTCGGCGAAGTCATTGGCGGAGGTGAGCGCGTAAGCGCTTACGCGCACAGGTTCCTCGAGATCGAACTCCACCCACCCGGTGGCGGCGAACGTCAGCCACTTGGTGCTCGCCTCGCCGTCGACGAGGTTGTCCTTCACCTCGCCGCCGGCCGCGTTCTCCGCGCTCGCCCGGACGTCGGTGACCCGGTCGGTCACCTCGCCCGGGAGCCCGCCGCCGTAGCCGCCGTCGACCCCCGAGGCGCGCTTGCCGCCGCCGGGCGTGGTGTCGACCGTGCTCAGCCAGTCGGGGGCTCGTTGGCCGGCTTCGAAGGACGAGGCGAAGCCCCGGCCGGGGAAGGGGACCGGCGACGGCAGCGCCACCGCTGTTTCCGCTGTGCCGACCGTCATGATCAGAGCAGCCGTGACCCCGGCCGCCCGCAACCGTCCGAACCGCTGCATGCGTGAGCACCCTCCCCGCGCGCCGACAACGCCTCGGACAACGTTGTC
Source organism: Streptomyces sp. NPDC002623 (assembly GCF_053592635.1). Taxonomy (NCBI): domain Bacteria; kingdom Bacillati; phylum Actinomycetota; class Actinomycetes; order Kitasatosporales; family Streptomycetaceae; genus Streptomyces; species Streptomyces sp. NPDC002623. The sequence continues at coordinate 285,195 of NZ_JBSFWB010000001.1, forward strand.
CTCCTGGTTGCGCAGGAATCAGTAGGGAGCCAAGTGGACAGTGATGTCAAGGATGTTGATTGCGCCAGACGGGGCTCATGTCATGCAATTTTCCGGCAAGGTGCCCACCGGTCCTTCATATTTCCGGGAGGTCTCAACTCGGAAAAGACCAACGGCCAACCTTGCATTCGATCTTGCTCCGTCGACCAGGAGTGGACTATACCTGTCGGCAATTCATCGTCGAAGCGTCGATACATCCGTCCGCCGAGATCGTCGTAACCGTCGAACCACGTGATCCGCACGACCCTGCTTGACCTGACCGCGGTGCCGGGAAGGATCCGGTGCACCGCCTGAGTCCTGGAGAAGGCGAGGACTTGAGCATGGGATCCCACACCGAGAACAACGGCTCTGAGAACAACGGCTCCGCTGGTGTCGGCCGCAGAGACCTGATCAAGAGGTCGGCGGCACTGGGCCTGATCTCCGTCCCCACGATGGGCTTTCTGTCTGCCTGCGCCAGCAGTGGCGGGGGCGACGAGGACAAGGCCGCGGCCGGGAAGAAGACCGCGAAGAACCCGCTCGCGGTCAACGAAACCGCCCAGCTGGAATTCGTCCTGTTCGACGGCGGTTTCGGCAAGGAGTACGCCGAGGACGCCGTGAAGATCTACGAGAAGAGCTTCCCGAAGGCGAAGGTCAAGTTTTCGGCCACCCAGAAGATCCAGTCGACGCTGCAGCCCCGTTTCAACCAGGGCACCCCGCCGGACCTGATCGACAACTCCGGCGCCGAGCAGATGGACATGGGCGTCCTGGTCGGCAAGAGCCAGCTGGCCGACCTCACCCCGCTCCTCGACGCCGCCTCCTACGACGACCCGAACAAGAAGGTCCGCGACACGCTGCGCCCCGGCATCGTCGAGATGGGCCAGTTCGACGGCGACCCGGTCTGGATCATGTACTACGCCTATACCGTTTACGGCGTCTGGTACTCGCAGAAGGCCCTGGACTCGCTCGATGCCACGTACCCGGAGACCTGGGACGAGATGCTCGCGGTCTGCGAGAAGGCCAAGAAGAAGGGCATGGCAGGCTGGACCTATGCGGGCAAATACCCCTACTACATCCCCTTCTCGCTGTACCCGATGATCGGCAAGGTGGGCGGCCGTGAGGTCCTCGACGCCATCGACAACCTGGAGCCGAACGCCTGGAAACACCCTGCGGTGAAGGCGTGTTTCGACGCCTACTACGAGCTTTACAAGAAGGGTTACATCCTCCAGGGCACCCCGGGCCTGGACCACATCCAGTCGCAGACCGCGTGGGCCAAGGGCAAGGCCCTGTTCATCCCCAACGGCTCCTGGGTGGAGAACGAGTCGGCGAACGTCATCCCGAAGGACTTCGATCTGGCCGTTTCCGCGCCCACCGGCATCGACTCCTCCGACAAGATGCCCTTCGGCACCATCTGGGCCTCCGGCGGCGAGCCGTTCGTCATCCCGGCCAAGGCGAAGAACGCGCCGGGCGGCATGGAACAACTGCGCATCATGCTCAGCGAGGCGTCCTCGAGGAACTTCACCTCCAAGGTCAAGTCGCTGACCGCGTACAACGGCGGCACGGACGGCATCACGCTCACCCCGGGCCTGAAGTCGGGCGTCGCCGCGCTGGACAAGGCCGGCGACAACGTGGTGAATCCGCGTATGCAGGACTGGTACGTCCAGCTGCAGAAAGAGAAGATCGGTGTTTCCGGTCTCGGCGAGATGATGGCGGGCCGGCTCACCCCGGCCGAGGCGATCAAGAAGATCCAGGGATACGCCGACGAGGCGGCCAACGATTCGACGATCAAGCATTACAAACACCAGTGACGGCGAGAATCACGGCGAAGCGGCCATAAGCAGGCGAAGCAGCGACATAAGCACCGGAGTGGTGATGCAGCACGGCAAGTACCGGTTCATCGTGGGGTTCCTGGCGCTGCCCCTGGGACTGTACGCGCTCTTCGTGGTGTGGCCGTTCATCCAGTCCATCTACTACTCGTTCACGGACTGGACCGGTCTCAGCCCCGAATTCAAGATGGTCGGCCTGGACAATTACCGGAGGATGCTGGACGACGAGATCTTCTGGAAGTCCTTGCAGCACAGCTTGATGTTCGCGCTCGTGCTGCCGCTGGTGACGATCAGTCTGGCGCTGTTCTTCGCCTTCATGATCAATGTCGGTGGACGGAGAAGGAAGGGCGGCCCGGCGATCTCCGGCGTCCGGGGCTCTTCCTTCTACAAGATCGTCTACTTCTTTCCGCAAGTGCTCTCGATCGCCATCGTCGCGCTGTTGTTCGCCTTCGCGTACAACCCGGACAGCGGTGCGATCAACTCGTTTCTGCGGGGGATCGGGCTGGACGCCATCCAGCCCCTCTGGCTCGGCGACCCGGACCTCGCACTGTGGTGCGTGATGGCGGTGCTCGTCTGGTCGACGGTCGGTTTCTTCGTCGTCCTGTTCTCGGCGGGCATGGCCTCCATCCCGGCCGATCTGTACGAGGCCGCGCTGCTGGACGGCGCGAGCCGGGCCGCGACGTTCTTCCGCATCACCCTGCCGCTGCTCTGGGACACCGTGCAGTCGGGCTGGGTCTACATGGGCATTCTCGCGCTCGGCGCGGAGTCGTTCGCGGTCGTGCAGATCATGACGACCGGGCCGGGCGGCCCCGACTACTCGACCACCGTCATGGTCCTGTACGTGTACCAGAAGGCGTTCCGTGACGGGCAGGCCGCCTACGCCACCACCATCGGCGTCGCCCTGCTCATCGTGACGCTGGCCTTCGCCGCGGTCGTGCTGCGACTCGGACGGCGCGAGCGGCTGGAGTACTGACGATGAAGACGACCGAAACCCCCGCGCCCCTGCCGGCCGAGTCAGGCTCCGGCGTCCGCATCACGAAGGTCGACCCGTCCCCGGGAAAGCCGCAGCCGGAGAAGAAAACGGAAGGAAAAGCCCTCAACGTCTTTTCCCACGGCATCCTGATCGTCTGGGCGATCATGGTCGTGCTGCCGTTGCTCTGGGCGGTGATGACCTCTTTCAAGGACGACAGCTCCATCTTCGGCTCGCCCTGGTCGCTGCCGGACAAGCTGCACTTCGACAACTGGTCGCGGGCCTGGACCGAAGCCAACATGAGCGACTACTTCCTCAACACCGTTCTGGTGGTGGGCGGTTCACTCATCGGCACGCTGGTCCTGGGCTCCATGGCGGCCTACGTCCTGGCCCGCTTCGACTTCCCCGGTAACCGGTTCATCTACTTCCTCTTCATCGGCGGCATGAGCTTTCCGATCATGCTGGCGCTGGTCCCGCTGTTCTACGTCGTGAACAACATGGGGCTGCTCAACACCATCCACGGCCTGATCCTCGTCTACATCGCCTACTCGCTGCCGTTCACGGTGTTCTTCCTGACGGCCTTCTTCCGCACGCTGCCCACGTCGGTGGCGGAGGCGGCCTTCGTGGACGGCGCCTCGCACAGCCGTACGTTCTTCCAGATCATGCTGCCGATGGCCAAGCCCGGCCTGATCAGCGTCGGCATCTTCAACTTCCTCGGCCAGTGGAACCAGTACATGCTCCCCACGGTCCTCAACACCGACCCCGACAAGCGCGTCCTCACCCAGGGCCTGGTCCAGCTGGCGGTCAGTCAGGGCTACAAGGGCGACTGGTCGGGCCTGTTCGCGGGCCTGGTGATGGCGATGCTGCCGGTGCTGGCCGCGTACATCGTCTTCCAGCGCCAGGTCGTGCAGGGTTTGACCGCGGGGGCGATGAAGTAGCGACGCGTCGGGGGTCGGCGGCACACGTCGAGTGTGCCGCGGAGGCACGGCGGACGAGGCCGGGCCCCGGCCCTACGGGTGTGGGGCGAGCGGCGTGGGGCGACTCGGAAGTCCGCCCGGACTCGGCCGAGTCCGGGCGGACTTCGGCCGGGGTCTTCGCCCGCTCCCCCCCCCGCGCCCGCTCCCCCCGCGGCCCATGCGGCCGCGGCCCCGGCCGTCCCGGTGGGCCCCCAGCGCCGGACCGCCGCGCAGCACGGCGTGCCATTCGCGCTCCCGAGATCCTCAGCGCTCCTCCGCGCCCCTTCGCCCACCCGCCTCGCCCACCGGCCCGCCCCCGCACGGCATCGACGCAAGGCCATGCCGCCCGCACCCTCGCCGTCCTGTCCGGACCACGCGGCCCGCGCTCTCGCCGCTCTGTCCGCACCCTCGCTGCCCCGCCTTGCCCGCACCGCGCCGGCCTGGGTCAGCGGGCCCTCGCCGCCCCGTCCCGACCAAGTCGGCGGCCGACACCCTCACAGTCCCCGTCCGGACCACCTCGGCCGTTGTCCTCGCCGTCCCGTCCGGACCACCTCGGCCGTTGTCCTCGCCGTCCCGTCCGGACCACCTCGGCCGTTGTCCTCGCCGTCCCGTCCGGACCACCTCGGCCGTTG